>QGNN01000032.1 GCA_003228105.1 Chloroflexota bacterium | reverse complement strand
GAAGTCCGCAGAGACCACCAGGCCTCAACCGCTCCCAGGTTAAGTTGTTCCTTAGAATTAAGGTGATTTAATAAGATTATTCAGAAAGGGCGTCATCAATTTTCTTTTGAATTACAGATTTTGGAACAGCGCCCACTATTTGGTCAATTGGTTTCCCATCATTAAAAATCAAAAGAGCTGGGATTCCCCTAATATTGTAGTCTAAAGAAGTTTGCCCATTGCTATCGACGTCTAATTTACCCACTTTGATTTTGCCTTCATACTCATCAGCGATCTGCTGAACTATAGGAGCTATCATCTTGCATGGCTGGCACCAATCAGCCCAGAAGTCAATGAGCACAGGTATATCTGAGTTTAGTACTTCTTCCTGAAAATTACTGTCAGTTATTTCAACAGTATCCGCCATGGCATACTCTCCTATCTACCTAAAGTAGGTCTTTTATTTATCCTAATCTAGCTTGTCTGCAATTTAACGCTAATCGTTATCTTTCCAGTAGTCTATGAAATCTACAGGTATATATTCAACTTCATCCCAAAATATTGTACCCAAAGTCAGTCCTTTTGGCACATCAAAAACCAGATTGCCCGATATCTGAAACCCTCTGGCCAACTCTATTTCCCCCCATAAAACCGGGTTTATTTCTAAGACATCAGGGTCTGCTTTTATAACTCCTGAAATCTCCTTGGATCGTGCAAAAGGATCTATCGCACTAGATTTTTTTCCCCTTCGATCACCAAGTTGCACAGCATCTGGGTCCACCGATATCGGTATAACCGTACTACTTCTATTAACTATCGTCGTGTTAACAACGGCCAATTTCCTGTTCGATGCACTAGGTGTAATGATCCTCGTGATGTCACCTTGGGTATAAAACGCTTTGGAAACAACTTGAGGTCGTGAGGCATGTATTTCAAGGTTCCTGCCAGTCGCTCCCAAATCTAATTGTTCCGAGTTACAGGACACAAAAAAAGTGATTGAGATTAAACAGGCCGATAAAACAGCCAAAATCGATCTAAAATTAGTAAAAATAATCATGGTTTTTCTAAATTCTTTAACTCTTAAAATACAGGCTCATCAATCTATCACATCGTAAATCAAGGATGGGCGGATAAGGAAGGCAAATCACGTAGCTTTTTTATGAGATTCGGAAGCACCTCCATAAGATAATCTACATCTTCGTTAGAATTGTCCCGGCCCAAGGTGATTCTAAGGGTACCTTGAGCTAGCTCAGCAGAATGGCCTATCGCCAGCAACACATGAGACGGTTCCAGTGAAGCTGATGAACATGCACTTCCACTAGAAGCACAAATCCCAGCAAAATCTAAGCCTAGAAGAATAGGTTCGCCCTCTATCCCGCGGAAAGATACGCTGACATTATTTGGAAGCCGGTCGGTTAAATGACCATTTACAGTCATTTCTTCAACTTCATCTTTTAGTCCTTTAATTATCCTATCTCGTTTGGCAGATAAGCTAACCTTTAGTTCTTCCCTATCCTTTGCCGCTAGCTCTAAAGCTTTTGCCAACCCCACTATTCCTGGTACATTTTCGGTACCAGATCGGTTCTGGCGTTCCTGACCACCTCCCATTATCAGTGGTTCAAAAGGGGTGCCTCTCCGCAAATAAAGGAGTCCTACGCCTCTTGGGCCATGAAATTTATGGCCAGAAATACTTAGCATATCGACCCCTAAATCTTTTACATTTACCTCAAGTGAACCAGCCGCCTGCACTGCATCAGTGTGGACCAGTATCGTCTTCCCCTTTTCCCGGGCTAATAATTTCACAGATTCTGCGATTTTTTTGATAGGTTGGATAGTTCCAATCTCATTGTTTGCCATCATCACACTAACAAGAATGGTGTCATCTCTTATAGAATCCAAAACCTCATCTACTGAAACCATCCCATACTTGTCAACAGGCAGATAAGTTACATCAAACCCAAATTGCTCCATCTGTTGACAAGTATGTAAAACAGCATGATGTTCAATTTCCGTCGTTATAATGTGAGTGCCCAAATTACGCATTGCCGAGGCAGCGCCTTTAATTGCGGCATTATCGGATTCGGTCCCACCACTTGTGAATACTATTTCGCTAATTCTAGCGCCAAGTATTCGCGCCACTGATTCTCGAGATTCATCAACCGCCTTCCTCGCCTCCTGGGCTAGGGTATATATACTTGAAGGATTCCCATAGCTGAATTGCAAATATGGCAACATGGCATCCAAGACTTCAGGTCTCATGCGAGTAGTCGCGGCATGATCAAAATATATGATTCTATTTTCCGACTGTGACATGATAATCAATCCTCGCAATCACATCCAAATGTTCCACTATAAATATTAGCATGCACATTTCCTACAAATAGGTCTGATAAAAAGGTGAGAATATCATTGTAATTGTGAAGGGGGTTAAAATATGCTTGTACACTGGAACCGGTTAGATTAACATTCCTCAGTTCTCTTCTTACCGTCGACCAATTCCAGATACAATACGATGTGTAGGAATTAAGGATTACATAATTGATTGAAGCGATAGACATAACTAAATATTACGGTGATTTCCCTGCCGTAACGGGTTTGAATTTTTCAGTAGAACAAGGGGAAATTCTTGGTTTCCTCGGACCTAATGGGGCCGGTAAATCGACCACTATGAAAATATTAACCGGATTTATACCACCCTCTTCCGGCACTGCCAAAATAGCAGGATATGACATTGTTGAACAGTCCCTACTTGCTAGAAGACACATAGGGTATCTACCGGAAACAGTACCACTTTACGAGGACATGGGGGTCAATGATTACCTGTCTTTCATGGGTCAAATCAGGGGAATGTCTTCCTCACAATTAAAAAAACGGGTATCCAAGGTTATTGAACTCTGCCGGCTTGAAGAATATAGCAATACTATTATCGGAAAACTCTCTAAAGGGTATCGACAGAGAGTCGGAATATCACAGGCGATTTTGCATGAACCTGACGTTTTAGTTTTGGACGAACCCACCATAGGAATTGATCCGATCCAAGTGGTAGAGACTAGGCAATTAATAAAAAGCCTGGGCGAAGAACATACTTTGATAGTAAGCTCACACATTCTCCCGGAAGTAAGCATGATCTGTGATAGGGTGATCATTATTCACGAAGGTCAAATCGTTGCTGTAGACGATCCTAGCAACTTAGGTACCAGTTTATCAGGGATAGAAAGGGTGGAAATTGAAGTAAAGGGGCCTAACAGAGAAATACTCCCTGTGCTAGAAGAGGTAGACGGAATCCAATCAATCGAAAGAATTCCAGTAACAGGTGGAGCTTATCACAGGTATCATATAACAGTGGATACAGGACGGGATCTTAGACACGATTTAGCCAAAGCGGTTGTGGCTAATGGATGGGAACTTTTCAAACTACAATCACTTGGTATGTCTTTGGAAGAAATATTCCTGAGACTCACATTAGAGGAAGAGGAACTACCCAGTCCTCCGGGGGAAACTTCTTGACAAATTTGATTGCTATCACTCGAAAAGAAACCAAAGCCTACTTTTCGACTCCTTCCGCCTACATAGTCGGAGCTATGTTCTTAGTTTTGACTGGGGTGTTTTTTGTATTTGATGTAAGCAAACCATTTGCTGAGGCCGGGGTGAGAGGACTTTCGGATTGGTCAAGTTTTTTCATTGTGTTCCTTGCACCTCTGATTACAATGAAATTGCTAGCTGAGGAGCAAAAATTAGGAACCCTGGAATTATTATTAACATCCCCAGTCCGGGAATGGGAAGTGGTTTTAGGCAAATATATCGCTAGCCTTTTGATGCTTTTAGCAATCCAATCGGTAACCTTCTATTACGTTTTCATCGTCTATTTTTTTGGCAATCCAGACACGGGCCCAGTCATCAGCGCCTATCTAGGACTAATACTACATGGGGCGGCTGCTCTTGCAATCGGTATGCTAGGTTCATCTCTTTCAGGTAACCAGATAATATCAGCTGTAGTAGCAACAGCTATATTACTGATATTTTCGTTCGTAAATAGGGTTTCATCATTAGTGGATGGCGCCGCCGCCGAATTCATTAATGCACTATCCATGAATGCTAAGTTGTTAGATTTCAGCAGAGGGGTTATCGACCTATTCAATGTAGTCTACTTCTTGAGTATTGTGGCGATATTTTTATTCTTATCAATACGTTCCCTTGAAACAAGAAGGTGGAGATAAGGATGGCACTTCAACCTCAAATAAATGATGCCTCTTATACCGAAATAATATTATCGTCCATTAAATCTTCCAAATTTTGGAGCATTACATTAGGATTCGCAGGCATAGTCGCAGTTATCTTCGGTGGTTCCATTAATTTAGCTTTTGAAGGTCTCAAAGATTTATCTCTGTGGGTTCTGATGGCCGGCACCGGACTAATATTGATAGCACTAGTACTATCACCAAGGGCAGTGGCAATGTTCCTTGCAGGAAGAAAAGGAAGATACGGCTTAAATGTGGCCATTATGACTCTGGCATTCTTCGTAATTCTTCTAATAGCCAACTATTTATTGTACCAAAATCCAAATAGGATTGATGTTACAGCCACAAGAATTTTCACACTTTCAGAACAAACTTATGGGATATTGGATAACCTTTCCAAAAACAATCAGCCGGTGCATGCGTATGCCTTCTTTGTGTCCTCGGTTTCCTCAGGCAACCAACAACGACAATCGGCTGAAGACCTATTAAACGAATTTGACAGAAGATCTGACAAGTTTAGTTTTTCATTTGTGGATCCTGAATTAAACCGATCGGAAGCGTTGAAATATAACGTGACAACTTACCCATCAATTGTATTCGAAGCAGATGATGGCAAATTTGAAGGCGTCACCGTTTTAACAGAACAAGATTTTGTGACCGGTATATTAATAGCAACAGGGACGGAGCAAAAAGTAATTTATTACTTAACTGGGCATGGTGAAACATCCGTGTCTAGAGACCCTATAACTGGTGCAATCGGATTGGAAGGCCTAGATCTAGCAATAGAAGGTATGAAAAGAGACAATTACTTTGTGATGCCTTTGAATTTGAAGCAGTTTGAAGCCGTGCCTAGTGATGCTGCCGTATTAATAATTGCAGGGCCTAAAGATAATAAAGACTTGGACGAGCCTGAACTAACAGCGATTTTGAAATATATTAGGGATGGTGGAAGAATATTAATGCTACTCGATCCGAATCCGCCAGTAAAATTTAACGGTCTGGCCGCTCTTTACGGAATAGCAATATCCAATGAACATGTGGTAGATGCAGTAAGTAATGTCTCAGGGGCGATGCTCACTCCAATGGTGCAAAAAGCCAATGGTCAATTTACCACAAGCAACTCGACCCCTGGCCTTACTATAGCTGATAACATATCGGTAACAATTTTCCCAGATTCGGCTGCAATACTCAGTCCTTCAGCTGAGGAATTTGCACTAAGAGACCATATTAAATTCACTCCACTTGGCATGACTACCCCAGCAAGCTGGCTGACCAAAGATCCTGAAGATGTTACATACTCTTTGGATAAGCAACAAGGTCCTTTTCCTTTAGCTGCTGTGGTTGAGGCCACAGGAATGTATACTGATTTAGGAGCCACTCACCAACTTGCAAAAATCGTTCTATTCTCCGACTCAGATTTTGCCAGCAATAAATATTTCGCCAGCATGGATAATTCAGATATTTTCCTCAATTCAATCAATTGGCTCGCCGATGATTTTGAGTTGATATCCATAAGGCCCAAACTACTGCCCTACAGGGAACTGGTTGTGAACAGTAGGGAAAGGGATTTCATTAAGTGGTCCAGTTGGACACTCCCTCCGACCTTCATGCTCTTCATGGCTATGGTTGTATGGTGGAGACGTAGATAAGAGAGATTAAAATTGAATCTTAAAGCCACATTAGCGTTAATAATACTGGCAGTTATCGCTGTTGCAGTTTACATATTCAACCCTTTTATCCAAGAGGACAAGAAACCTCCTCCAAAACCTTGGTTTTACCAAGTTTCAGTAGATGATATGACGTCAATCCGAATCACTCATAAGGACAAAAGTGAATCATTTGTCAAAACCCCTTCAGGTACCTGGGCATTTGATTGGGATATCTTGATCCCCCCTAACCACAATCGATGGGGTGGTATTGCTTTTATCCTTGGAGGGCCGCAAACGAAACGGGATTTAACAGAAACCACTACCCTAATAGACGACCCAGCCCAATACGGCCTTGACAACCCTCATACTATAGTAAATATCGGTCTCACCCTTAATAGGACTTTAGAATTCAGACTTGGCGACAAAACTACCAACGGCTGGCACCACTATGGACAGATCGTGGGGTTTCCACAATTATTTCTAATCGCCGACACGTGGGGTGATGTGCTGGCTCGACTAGCAGTAGAACCACCCTATCCTAAGTGGTATATCGAACGACCCACAAACCAAATCAGCGAAATAAATATTTTTCCCAAATCCGAAAATGTTAAATCCGACAAGGCTCAGTTGAATTTCAAAAGAGAAAAAGATGGAACTTGGCGAGTAATTGATTACCTCGTCGGAACAGAATCACAGTTGGTCGATGATGACAAATGGCAGAAACTTTTGCCTACAATAAAAAATCCTTCTGGGGTTGATGTTGCAGTCCACAAAGTTCGAGATCGGGATTATTCTCAATGGGGTATTGGAGACAACTCAGCAGCAGTAGAAATACGTTTCGAAAACACAACAGAGCAGGGTACAACATACACCGACGGCTCCTTACTTTTGATTGGGGACCCTGACCCCGACGGGCAGGCCTATTACGGTAAGTCTGCAGAGGAAGGAGTGCCTCAGCCAGTCCTTCTATTTCCTAAACTATGGGTAGAAACCATATTAGGGTTGTACGAAGATATTCCATACGCCGATTAAATTTAACTGAATCGACCGCTTAAAGTTCGGAAGGGTCATAGTTATGGATGCTGAAATTATTGCAGTGGGAACCGAGCTACTCATGGGGGAGTTGGTTGATTCAAACTCAGCTTTTCTAGCTTCTGAACTACCTAAATTAGGCATGTCATTAAAGATTGCTGTCAAAATCGGAGATGATATTAACGACCTTGTAAAAGGAATAGAGTCAGCATTAACTAGATCTGATGTGGTAATAACCACTGGGGGCCTTGGCCCAACCTCTGATGATCTGACGAGAGAATCGATCGCCAGATTTTTCGAAGAAAAGATGGAAATTGATCCCAAACTCCTCAATGATTTAGAGGTAAGTTTTGCGGCGCGCGGCATCATCATGCCGAAAACTAACATCAAACAAGCTAGTTTAATACCTTCATCCATTCCTCTACCTAATCCAAATGGTACTGCACCAGGTTGGTTTGTAAGTAAAGACTCCAAAATAATAATTGCAATGCCTGGACCTCCAATGGAATTAATTCCTATGTGGAAAGACCATGTGGTAGATAAGCTTACGGCTTTTTCCGACGGCATTTCCATCGTAACAAAAAACATCAAAACATTCGGCCGTTCTGAAGGAGAATTAGACGAAGTACTGTCGCATCTTTTCGGGCAAGAAAATCCTTATCTTGGAATTTATTCAAAGCAAGATGGCATACATCTTAGAGCAATAGCAAAAGCCGCTACATATTCGGAAGCCGCCTCTCTAATCAGCCAAATCGAACACCAAATTATTAAAACGGTGGGTGCCAGTTTTATCTGGGGTCAAGATGACGACACCGCTGCAGAAGTGGCCACCAATCTCCTTCATTCAAAAAATCTCCGCCTCTGCATCACTGAATCATATACAGGAGGAGCCGTCTGTGGCCTTCTTTCAGAGAGTGAAACGTTCGACGATATACTTGTCCAAGGATTAATAAAAACTCCCACCACAAAGCCCATCCTTGAGTATCAAGAACCCAACCAACCCTGTAGTGCCTTCTGTCAGGCAGACGTCCACCTTAATATATCTCCCCTATTGCTTGAAGACCCAAAACACCGCTTTGGAACTGTAAATTTCAAGATAAGTAGTAACCATGAGACTACATGCATATCTGGAAAATATAGGGCTGGAAATTCCAGAATGAGACAGAGAGCTTCAAATCACGCCTTAATTGAATTAATAAGATTTGTGAAAGCAGACTATAAATAACTGGTCGGGGAGACAGGATTCGAACCTGCGACCCCGTGCACCCCATGCACGTGCGCTACCAAGCTGCGCTACTCCCCGACAGACCAGGTGAAGAATAGCATGCCAACTGAAAGGCATCAATAAATTATGCCGCTATGGAATAGTTTTGATTCTATTGTTAAACTTCCCAACAACCTATGTTACCAATGAGTGGACTGGAGGAAGATGTTTCAAATGACTACTATTTCTGAAGTATCACTATCACCTAAAGCGATTAGGGAACTAATACGAGGCGGCGAATATGAACGCCCCACCTCGGGTGTTGCAGCTGGTTACGTTCAAGCTAATTTGGCTATTCTCCCAAAAGAGTACGCTTTTGATTTTCTTCTTTTTTGCCAGAGGAACCCTAAACCTTGTCCGCTAATTGAGGTTTTGGACCCCGGCCAGGTTGAGGTATCGGTGACAGCACCTTCAAGTGACATTAGAACAGATGTATCATTGTACCGTGTGTATGAAAGTGGGAAATTAACAGCTGAAATAAGTGATCTCAATGGATTATGGGAATCCGATTTTGTCTCATTTCTGTTAGGTTGCAGCTTTTCTTTTGAATCCGCCCTAATAAATAACGGCATAAGACTTCCCCACTTTGAAAACAAGACCAACGTCTCAATGTACATAACCAACATACCAACAGTGCCAGCAGGCCCATTTTCTGGACCGATGGTGGTCTCAATGAGATCAATACCTCAAGAAAAAGTAGTGAGAGCTGTTCAAGTCACATCGCGATTCCCTGGTGTGCACGGATCCCCAATTCACATTGGAAACCCGTCAGCAATTGGGATAACGAATTTATCTCAACCGGATTTTGGAGACCCCACGGTAATAAAAGAAGGTGAAGTACCCGTTTTTTGGGCGTGTGGGGTCACTCCTCAATCAGTAGCTATGTCGTCGAAACCACCCATAATGGTGACCCATTCCCCAGGACATATGATTATAACCGACATGAAAGATGAAGATTATTCTGTTCTATAAATAAACCTATGACACTAGAAGAACTCATACTTAGTCAGGATAAAAGAGGTATTTCAAAAATTAGAAATTCTCTTACTAGAGATTTCTGTTTCGATGCTGCTAATTTCACATTAGCCAATCCCGGAAAAGTAATAATCACAACTGGATTTTACATTCTGAGTGCCGGAGCTGCTGAGACTGATGGTCCCCCTGGAGCGGTAGCAATCGGAAACGCCTTGGAGCAAATAGGATATGAGGTAGTCTACGTCACCGATAAATATTGCTATCAAATGGTAAAGGCAATATCAACAGGAAGATCGAGAACCATAGAATTCTCCATTGAAAACCTTCCTAAAAGCAGAAAAATAGCATCCGAGATACTAGAAAAAGAAAACCCTGACCTTTTGATATCGATCGAGAGATGTGCCCCGGCTATCGACGGACTGTACAGAAATATGAGAGACATGGACATCACTAGCAGTACTGCGAGAATAGATCTTCTATTTGAAAAGCACTGCGCCAGCGTCGGTATTGGGGATGGTGGAAACGAGATCGGATTGGGAAATCTTTATTCAGAGGTTAAGAGTTCGAGGGAGTTGGTCGGCTTCCCAGCAAAAACCAAAACGACTAAACTAATAATAAGCAGTGTTTCAAATTGGGGGGGATATGGGTTAGTAGCCGCAATATCCATTTTGAAAGGGAGAAACCTACTTCCCTCAGTTGAAAAGGATATTCACAACATAAAAAAAATCGTCGCCATGGGAGCAGTGGACGGGTTCAGTGGAGATAGTGTTGAAAAGGTAGATGGATTTACTTTAGACGAAAACGCTTCGTTTTTGGAAAATCTCCATGATTTCGTCCAAAGTTCACTTGCCCATTAACCCAACGCCTGTATTTCAGATCGTCTTACAAACTGTTACTCGCTTCTCGCACATTATTTTGTATCCGTTTAGGAGTTTGGGTGGCGTTTAATGCATCCAGCCCACGCCTTACTTGACCGAGTTGATTAGACAACTGTTCTTCTATGGAAGATAAAACTTCATTGGAATAGCGATCTGCACCTTGTCGAAGCTCAGTAGCTTGACTTTCCGCATCGTTTATCAGTGCATATGCGCGACGCTGAGCGTCTTGAATGACCGTTTGAACTTCGTCTTGGGCTCCTGTAACTAGTGTTTGGGCTTCGCCTGAAGCTGTAGCTACAATTTCTTCCCCTCTATTACTGGCCACTTTCAAGACTTCTGAATTTGAGACTTTTTCTTCTTGCTCAACTGAAGCCTCTGTTGATATCTGAGCAGCCGTGTTCCTTGCATCATCAAGAATTCTAGCTGCTTCCATCTGCGCCTGACTGATGATGCTGTCCTTTTGTGTGATTATGGTTTGGGCCTCTTGGACTCCTGATGGCATACTATTTTGTAACTCAGATAGAAGCATTCCTAGCCTGTCAGCATCTATCATCGTTTTACCACGGAAACCCGGAACCCGTGTACCGTTTTTACTTACCTCGATTAGTTCGCTGACCAGTTGATTAACATCCATAATTAGTATCCTCCCTGACTTATACTAAGCAAATCTAAAGACGCTCTTTAAGCGCTTCCGCGACGTGAGGCGGCACCAAATTATCTATATTGGCCCCTAGGCGGGCGACTTCTTTTATCCTGCTGGAATATATAAACTGGTGCTCTAGTGCACTCATCATGCACACTACATCAATATCAGGCGCCAAATTTCGCCACATAAGGGCCATTTCAAATTCTTGTTCAAAATCGTACCCGGCTCTTAGGCCCCGTAGTATCACTTCTGCCCCAACCTCACGGGCCACCGTGGGTGCTAAACCCGTAAATGGAACCACTTCCACATTGGTTATCCCGTCCAAAGACTCTTGAAATAAGGCAACTCTTTCTTCGGTATCAAACATTAAATTTTTCGGTGGAGCCTTGTAAACACCCACCACCACTTGATCAAAAAGTCTAGATGCTCGCCTAGCAACATCAATGTGCCCATTATGGGCCGGATCAAAACTTCCTGGGTAAAATGCTTTAGCCACTTACAACCTCATATATAGTTACTTTGGAATCCCCGTAGGTTTTATTATTAATTCTATTCACATTACCGTAAAAGGAGTGTAAGTCCAGATTGGATCTATGCTCCGCTATCACTCTACCGCCCTTATTAACGAATCCAGATTTTCCAACTTCGCACATTACTGTATCCCAATCATCAAGTTCAAAGGGAGGGTCCAAAAATACCATGTCATATCCCCCTTCCGATTGCTCAACAAACCTAAATGATTCGCCTTGATGCACTTCTCCCACTTTATCCAGACCCATAATTTTCAAATTATCTGATATCAACCTGCAATTGCGTCCAATTCTTTCCACAAAATCACATTCCAAGGCTCCACGGCTGATAGCTTCTATTCCCAAAGCCCCGGTACAAGAATAAAGATCCAACACCCTGCTATTCACCACAGTATCCCTCAACATTGAAAAGAGTGCCAACTTTACCTTTTGTGTGGTTGGTCTAACGCCCTTACCTCTGGCGGGAGAACCTATTGACCTACCTTTTAGGTAACCTCCCGATATCTTTATCACTGAGACGGATCCTTCAGTCATCTAAAATTAAACCGATTTACTGGATGGTAACAATTCATAACTAGTTCGCAAAGCAAAATATGTGCTTTTTTAAAAGCAATATTTATAAAAAACCTTTACACCTTTAATGTTTGGGCAATGCGATGTTTTACATGTACTTTTAGCACAGTTAAAATTAGCTTCCAATTTAAAACATTTTAGGAAAAAGGGGTCAATTTTGTCCCAACAAAACGAACAAGAATTTATGAAGGTACGCTTAGACAAAACGGCCTCACTTCGTCAAAAAGGTATAGACCCATACCCTACTAACTACAAAAGGACACACACTAGCAAAGAGGCGGAAACCGCCTTTGAATCCTCAGAATCAAGAAATGCCGAGTTCAACCAAACGATAAAAGTAGCTGGACGCATAATGGGTCGTCGCGGTATGGGAAAAGCTTCGTTTATTGATTTGTCTGACATAGATGGCAGATTACAGATAATGATGCGTAAAAATGTCCTTAATGAACGTTATGAAATACTCGATGATCTCGATATTGGGGATTGGATTGGAGCAGAAGGTACTTTATTTAGAACCAGAACAGGACAGATAACTCTTCAATCAGAAAATTTTTCGGTTCTATGTAAATCATTGCGCCCGCTGCCTGAAAAATGGCATGGTCTTACGGATGTAGAAACAAGGTTCCGTCAAAAATATTTAGATCTAATTGCAAACCAGGATGCCATCATAACTGTCAAAAATCGTAGTTTACTAGTAGGAACCATACGAACATTTATGTCGGACAGGGGGTTCATCGAAGTTGAAACTCCTATCCTAGTACCTATTGCAGCAGGGGGGATGGCGAATCCTTTTTCGACTCATCACAATGCTCTCAACAGAGATCTCTTTTTAAGAATAGCCACAGAACTACATTTGAAACGTTTAGTCGTAGGAGGCATTGAAAAAGTTTTCGAAATCGGCCGGGTTTTCAGGAACGAGGGAGTAGACCTTCAACATAACCCTGAATTTACAACGATGGAAAGCTATGAGGCATTTACAGACTACAATGATGTCATGGAAATGGTTGAACAATTGGTATCAACTGTCGCCAAAAAGTTGAACGGATCCGAAACAGTAACTTACGGAAATCATGAGCTGGATTTTTCACCTCCGTGGCCTAGGATTGATTTAAGACAGAAAATTTTGGAAGTTAGTGGAATAGATTTCTTTGACCACCTAGAGGTGGATTCTCTCAAAAATGCGATGAGCCAATCTGGAATAGATGTGAGCCAACAGAGCAGTTGGAGTGGTCTTTTAGACAAATTAATTTCGGATAAAATAGAGCCTACCTTGGTACAACCTTGTTTCCTTGTAGACTACCCCGTAGCGATGTCTCCTTTGGCAAAAAAATCTCCGACCGACGGCAGAATAGCCGAAAGATTTGAAGGGTTCGTTTGCGGTATGGAAATTTGCAACGCTTTTACCGAGTTGAATGATCCAGTTGATCAAAGAGCTAGATTTGAAGAACAGGAATCGCTCCGACAGCAATTCCAAGACGCGGAAACGGATCGCTTAGACGAAGATTTTCTGATCGCCATTGAACATGGTATGCCTCCTACCGGTGGTCTTGGAATAGGTATTGATAGGCTAACTATGCTACTTACAAATAATCCTTCGATTCGGGAAGTAATATTGTTCCCTCAATTAAGAAGTGACCGGATGGAAGGTTAGTCGAATAATGCCTGATTACACCGCAGATTTAATAGTGATCAATGGAAACATCCATACCGTAGACAGCAGGATGCCCAATGCACAGAGTTTCGCTGTTAAAAATGGTAGATTTATCGCCGTGGGTACGAATACTGATACCGCTATGCTAAGTGGTCCCAATACTAAAATACTCGATTTAGCAGGACAAACAGTTATTCCTGGTTTCATTGATGCTCACATACACGTGCTCAGCAGTGGGTCGCAACACGTTATGGCAGCGGACTGCGACTTACGAAGCATTTCAGATGTGGAAAATGCATTAAGAAGACGGGCTCAAAAAACAGAGACGGGGAATTGGGTCCAAGGATTCAAATATGACGATACCAAAACTGAAGAAAACAGGTTCTTAACAACAACAGATTTGGATAAAGTCAGCACCGAACTACCGGTATACGTTTCCCATAGAGCCGGTCATGTTTATTACGTTAATAGCAAAGCCCTCGCCCTTGCTGGATACAATGACGATTCACCCGATCCTCATGGGGGAAAATTAGGTAGAGACCCAAACACAGGAAAACTAAATGGAGTGATTTATGAAAGGGCAGTTGAGGCATTCAGAGAATTACTACCTACTGTAGATGCCGAAGATCGACGCAGAGGACTCAAATTAATAAATGGAATGCTCAGCGAAGTTGGACTAACTAGCGTTCATGATGCAAGCGTATCCAACGATGAATTCGTAACCTACCAGGAAGGTTTAGAGAACGGAGACTTGGATCTCAGGGTCTACATGCTTATGGCAAAGACCCACTTCCCTGCCCTCAGAGATGCTGGAATACGAACAGGATTCGGGAACGATCGCTTAAGAGTTGGTGGCATCAAAATGGTCTCTGATGGGGCGATAGCAGCACGGACCGCCTATCTGTCTGAACCGTACATAGGTTCCGACCATGATGATTGTGGCATACAGGCCATGAGCCCGGAAGAGATAAATGAATCCGTTAGAGAAATGCATTCAGAAGGCTTTCAGGTCTGCATACATGCTAATGGAGACCTTGCAATATCTATGGTATTGGACGCGTATGAGGAGGTATTGAAAGAGTTTCCAAGATCTAACCCAAGGCACCGCATAGAGCACTGTACCCTTGTTAACCCAGAAATTTTAACAAGGATGAACAGAACCGGTACCATAGCCACTCCTTTTTGCACTTACGTCTATTACCATGGGGAAAAAATGCAGTTTTACGGGGACGATAGGTTGGAGTGGATGTTCGCACAAAAATCTTTCATGGAATACGGAGTCATGTCCACCGGGGCTACTGATTACCCACCAGGGCCGTATGAGCCATTATTAGGTATTCAAAGCTGTGTTACTAGAACCGATATAAATGGAACTCTTTGGGGGCCAAGTCAAAAAATATCGGCCAAAGATGCTTTGCGAATTTACACCTTAAACGGAGCCTATGCTTCATTCGAAGAATTGGAAAAAGGTTCAATTGAACCGGGTAAATTAGCCGATTTTGTGGTTCTTGAAGAAGACATATTGGAGGTGGATCCTTTCTCCATCAAAGATATCAAGGTTTTGAAAACTGTGGTAGGGGGAAAATTTAGTTACGAAATTTAGTCCGATTTCCGGACTGATATCGTAACTTGTTCTCCTTCCATTTCATAGCTTTCTGAATAGCTGTCATCCAAACTTTCTCCGAATATGACTTCAGAAGCTAAAGTTTCCTGAAGTACATAGTCACTAAAATTACCCACTACCCTCGAAATTTCATCTGACCCATTTACAAACAAATCAATACGATCAGATATTTCTAGCCCCGCAGCTCTTCTAGCATTTTGGATACTGTGAACCAGTTCTCGGGCAAGTCCTTCATCTTTCAGTGAATCGGATATTTCTGTCGATATGCCAACCGCATATCCCCCATCGGTGGACGTAGAATAACCCTCTAATTCATCAGCATTTACCAAGATATCCTCTGAGCCTAATTCAAACCCAGCAATATCTACCGTATTGCCAGACTCGATAGCAATCCTTACGCTATCAACATCAGCCTGTTCCAACGCCTCTCTAATCGCAGCTACACCTTTACCATATTTCGGTCCTAGGAGGGGTAAATTTGGCTGTAGCCTAAAGTTGACTATTTCTGAAGCATCGTCAACTGGTTTTATCTCTTTGATATTGAGCTCATCTAATATCTGATCTTCTATAAGCGTTAACATCTCTAGCTCACTAGAATTTCTAGTTTTAACAAACAACTCTTGCAAAGGTTGTCTTACCTTTATACCTGCTTTACTTCTAGCTGACCTACCCATACTAGATAGCTGCATAGCCAGCCTAACTCTTTCTATCAGACCCTGATCAATCAAACTTTCGTCACTAACTGGATACTCTTCCAAATGCACACTTTCCCTACCGAAGGAGAATTTAGAAGCCAAATTCTGGTACATTTTTTCAGTAACGAAAGGTATGACAGGTGCCATTAATTTTATTAAAGTCATCAGAACTTCGTGCAATGTTGCATATGCGGAAAGTTTGTCGATATCTGAATCGTCAGCTGCTCCGGTAAGTAATCCTGATTTCCAAAACCTTCTTCTACTTCTCCTGACATACCAGTTTGAAAGATATTCAATAAACTTTTCAACTTCCCTAGTCACTCTCTCCGGCTGAAAGTTTTCAAGGTTGCCGGTGACTGTTTGCACTAGAGTATTTAATTCACTGAGAATCCATCTATCTAACTCAGCTCGATCTGATATGTTGGGGGGTTGAGTCTCAGGATCAAATTTATCAATATTCGCGTATGTAACAAAAAACGAATATACATTCCACAACGGAATCAAAAATTGTCTACGTACCTCATCTGCACTATCAAAACCAAAATTCAGATTCGAAGCGGGATTCTGACCAGCGAATTGCCAGCGCATCGCGTCAACACCCATTTTTTCAGCAGCATTCTCAAACCAAATAGCATTACCCTTGCTTTTATGCATTTCCTCGCCATTTGCGTCGCGCATTAGCGCATAGCTGAAAATATTCTTGCAAGGTTCAGAATCGGCTAGAACTGTACTCATCGTAAGTAAGGAATAGAACCAGTTCCTGTATTGCCCTGGAAAACTCTCGGAAATCCAATCAGCCGGAAACCAATCTTTCCAATAATTTTTGTCATGTCGGTAATTTAAGGTCGAAAAAGAAACAATACCGGCGTCTAGCCAAGGATTCCCTACGTCTAAAACACGAGATAATTTCTCCCCGCAAGAAGAGCAATTAATTTTTACGGAATCTATCCAAGGTCTATGAGGTGAATTCCCTTCAAATTCATCCCAGCCTTCAGCAGCTCTCTCTTCCAATTCTTTCTCACTTCCAATTACATCGAAATTACCGCATGCGCATTTATAAATTGGGAGAGCCAAACCATAATATCTTTTCTTAGAAATCATCCAATCGTCCATGTTTTTAAGCCAGTCTAACTCACGTTTCATCCCAAATTCAGGGACCCATCGAATATTTTGAGTGACTCGAGATAGAGGCTCTCTCAGTGGGTCCATTTTTATGAACCATTCATCCACCAGTCTAAAAACCAACTCTGAACCACATCTCCAGCAATGAGGGTATCTATGCTTGTAGCGTTCTAGGCGATAGAATTTGCCTTTGCACTTTAAACTCTCATATATTTTGTCATTAACGTCATATACATTTAATCCCGTCAGCCAATCGAATCCTTCTATAAAATCTCCTCGATCGTCCAAAGGAGCTATCGTCGGTATACCTTCGCGCTTACCTAATGCAAAGTCCTCTTTACCAGCACCTGGTGCAATGTGAACAATTCCAGTACCTTCTGTTTCAGACACTTCATCCCATGCTACAACTTTGTGTTTCACCCCTTCTTGAGCAGGCAGTTCATCAAATGGTCCCTCATAATTCAGTCCTACCAGTTCAGAACCTTTGAGTTCAGAGACAACTTCATGGTCTCCAGCCAGTGAAGATATACAGGATTTAGCCAAATACAAATAGCCATGATCTTGCTTAACTTTCACATAATCCATGTCTTTATTTACAGCAGCAGCGCAATTTGAAGATAAGGTCCAAGGAGTCGTGGTCCATATGAGAAGAGAAGCCTTTGTAGTTTCCGAGTCTGAATCAAGTATCGGAAATTTAACAAATAAACCAGGGTGTTCTGTTTCTACATACCCCTCTGTAACAATCTCGTGTTCAGACAACCCAGTACTGCATCGGGGACACCACGGCATTACATCAGTACCTTCATACAATAAACCTCTCTCATGGCAAATTTTCAAGAAGTGCCAAATCGTGTAATTATTCTCATCTGACATAGTGTGATAAGAATTATCCCAGTGCATCCAATAGGCCAGCTGTTTTGATTGTTCTGATATAACATCTGCAAATCGCTGAACTCTCTCTTTACACAGGGTCACAAATTTATCTATTCCGTATCCTTCTATATCAGTTTTGGAGGTGAAACCTAATTCCTTCTCCACTTCCACCTCTATCCACAACCCTTGTCCATCAAACCCGTTTTGGTACCTTTGCTTATATCCTTGCATCGTCCTAAATCGACTAAAAAGGTCCTTGTAACTCCTACCCCAAGCATGATGCACCCCCATAGGATTGTTAGCAGTTATGGGACCATCTATAAAGGAATATCGTTTATCTGAATCTTCATTTTTTGCCATGTATTTGTCTGGTATTTGATTTTCATTCCACCATTTCAAAATACCGGTCTCCATCTCAGGAAAATTCATTTTCGAATCTACTGGTTCAAACATATTTACTCCCAAAATATAAGGCCCGCCCCAATCAAGGGACGGGCCTTAAAATAGTCCGCGGTACCACCCTAATTCCTCGCATCAAACGAGGCTCTTAGTCAAAAAAGCACTGCTAACGTAGTGCAGATCCGTCATTTCCTACTCACTTATAAGTTTTCAGAATGAAACTCCGGAGTGATCTTCGAGCTAGCAGCAAGTACCCTCTCTCAGCAACCAAGGGCTCTCTGAACCGCAATCTAGTCTCTACTCGTCTCCATCAAGGTTATTTATTTAGCTGCATCAAGAGTAGAAAAGAGCATGCCTTGTGTCAAGATTTTCATTGAGCTCTCTTTCGGCCGGTTTTCTCTTCATAGAGTTTCCTGATGTTCTCATTGAAAGGGTAATACTTTCCAAAAGAACAATTTTCAATCTCCAATTGGGCCTTAATTATCTCCTCGATTTCCTCTCTTTCATGTGCTATTTTGATTACCTCATTTACCTTAGGTCTAGGAACAACTATCACACCATCGTCATCCCCTACTATTGCATCACCAGGTCTAACCAATACTCCACCACATTGAATAGCATCATTAACTTGCTAGGGCCAAAAGTCGGCTGGTCCTTGCTTCGCAGTTGTGGTGTACGAGTAAACCGGAACCCCATACTCCTTTAAAGGCACACTATCTCTCTCACCCCCATCTGTAACTAAGCCACCCGCTTGGAGCTGCATCAGACGCATGAATTTAATATCTCCACCTATGGAGCTATATTCCCAGCCCATTGCGTCTATAACCAACACTTCACTAGGCCAAGCTGAAGAGGCTTGGCTCTTTTTACATACGTGGAAGGCCAACCTTTGACCCAAAGCCCATCAATAAGAGTCTGTGTGGGTATTTTTTTTAAAACTTCCAATGTTTCATCTGCAATAGGTGTTATTTCTGTCATTTCGTTCCTCTCATTCGAATTGAATTACTATGCACCTATCTAAGCATATAATTGAGGTAACTATCTACTTCCTGGATTTGGTCTGATGGAGGATTATCAAAGTGGAAACCGTAAATACCGACATACTTGTGATTGGTGGAGGAGTAAACGGAACCAGCATAGCAATGGCATTGGCTGAGAGAAATGCGGGAAAAATAACATTGATCGAGAAAGGCGGTCTTGCAACAGGTGCTACTGGAAGATCTGGTGCGATGGTGCGAGAACACTATTTGAATGTTGAACTCGTCAGAATGGCTTCTGATGCCAAAAGGTTCTTCGAAGAATGGCCCAAAGAAATGGGATATAACCTCAAATTCCAAACTACAGGAAGAATACTGCTGTTTGATGAATCTGACGCAGGGGCCGCGATAGCAAATGGCGAGATGAATAGAGCAGAAGGGGTAAATATAGAAACCTTGAGTCCCGAAAAAACAATGGAACTTATCCCACTAGCAAACTTAGAAGACGTAAAAATATCCTTGTACGAACCAGAGGCAGGATACGCTGACCCTGTCGCCACTACTTATGCTTTTGCCATGGAAGCTCAAAAAAAAGGTGTTGAATTATTGACCAGGACACCAGTGAAAAGTTTAATCGTAGAGGGAGGGCGCATAGCAGGAGCAGAAACTGCTACTGGGAAAATAAATGCTGACGTTGTTATTAATGTGACCGGCCCCTGGGCCAATTCCTTGCTCGGCCAGCATGATGTCCCACTTCCAATCACTCCAATCAGAGTCCAAATGGTCCATCTAAGGCGACCTCCGAAACTTGAAATATTAGAGCAAATCATTATTGACTACACTTGCGGAGCCTATTACAGAACAGATGGCACACCCAACACACTTGTTGGAGGAGAAGCCCCAGAAGATATGTCAGAAATAGTGAATCCAAACACATTTGGACTCAATGCAGACCATGATTTCATAACGAGGTTTTGGAACAGAGCCATAAAGCGTTTTCCTGACTTTGTCGATGCCACCTGCAGGGGTGGATATGGATCTCTCTATGATATGACCCCGGATGGAAACCCAATACTAGATGAATCACCAAACATTTCTGGACTTTACAATGTCGCAGGATTTAGTGGGCATGGTTTTAAGCTATCCCCCATAATTGGTGAGATGGTGGCAGATTTAGTGACAGGGCAATCAAAAAGCTCGCACAACTACAAGGTCTTCCGATCAACCAGATTCGATGAGAACTCACCAATAACGCCTGCTCGACCATATTCCACCAGGGTGCATCAATGAGTTTTGTTATAGACAGCCAATCCCACCATAGCTATAATTTTCTGCCACGGTGGTTGTGGTTAAGGATACTTTATCAGGCCGAGGTGGTGGAATTGGTAGACACGCAGCGTTGAGGGCGCTGTGGCCGAATAGGCTGTAGGAGTTCGAGTCTCCTCCTCGGCACCACTGAAGTTTTTATTGGGCGACGTAGCCAAGCGGTCTAAGGCGGGGGTCTGCAAAACCTCTATTCGGCGGTTCGAATCCGCCCGTCGCCTCCAAAAAAAACTCTTCAACAAGGAAGGCATCATATGGTTCACCAGCAACAGGGATCTCACCACTGGATAACCCGAACCTCATAATGCCACTGAAAGAATCCTCTGAATTAGTTTTACTTGGAACTGGTGGAGGCCCAAGAATATGGGCGGCCCGATCTCAGCCTGCAAATGCCATAATTGCGAACGGAGATGTTTATATAATCGATGCCGGCGATGGTGTCATTGGGCAGTTGGCCAAATCAGGAATTGATACTAACTCGATAAAGGCAATATTTATAACTCACAACCATTCAGATCACGTCGCCGATTATGGAACACTACTGTTACGCACCTGGCAAAGTGGCCATGAAGGTCCTATTGATTGTTTCGGTCCTCCACCACTAAAAGATATGACCAATTCATATATGGACTATATGAATTGGGACATTAATCTTAGAATCCAACATGAAGCACGACCCGATTTCAAATCAATGATCAATGTTTTTGAGATAACACATAACTCATCCGTCTACCAAGACTCGAACCTAAAGGTAGATTGCATAAAAGTACCTCACGGGGAGGCCGATCCATCTTACTCATATCGTTTTCAAATCGATGGAAAGGTAATAGTTTTTTCTGGGGATACTTCTAAAAGCGAAGCTCTAATAGATTTTGCTTCAGGAGCAGACATACTTGTTCATGAAGTTCTTAATCTTGAGGGTGTGGAGGCAATTATAGAAAAAACCTATCCTGGAAACGAGGCCTTCAGGAGCCACATTATTGAAGGGCACACATCAATGTCCGAGGTAGGAGAAATAGCCAGCCTAGCTAAGGTAAAAACTTTAGTTCTGAACCATTTTGTACCGACCGGTTCTCCGCTTTTGGACAAGGAAGAAATATGGCAAGATGGGGTGCGCAAAACTTTTAACGGACAAATAATCGTGGGCACTGATTTATTAAGGATACCTTTGTAGTTCAACGATATTATAGAGAATCACCCAATTGGGAAAAGAGGTTTCACGTGTTCTGCCAATAGGTCCATCGTGCGAAAGACAACGCTTTGATCCATTTCTCCAGTGTTAATTTTCATCATGAGATTTTTGACCCCAATACTATCTAATTCCGATATTTGTTCTACTACATCTGTTGGCGTACCTATTATAAAAATATTATCGAAGTCTTTTTTTGATATTTCTTTAGGTTTTGATAGACCTTCTGATCCAGATTTGGGATTATATTTATCCCTAGCGGCCTTGAAAAAAGTCTGTTCTCTAGTGTAACCATCAAAGGCTATTTCTTCTGCTTCAGAACGGCTTTCCGCAATCACAATGTTTTTGTTGACCCACACCTTATCCAAAATACCCTCTATTTCTGACTCGGTGATTTCCGTTGCTTCCAACGCTTTTGTAAAAACCTGAAGCCTGTCTTTTATTGAGTTATTTTCTTGCGCCGCTATCAAAACTGGACGTTTCTTCGACCCCATCTCAATTGTGGATTCCCTGCTGATACAAGCTCGCAATAAAGGGGGATGTGGTTTCTGAAATGGCATTGGCCTCAATTCCGGGAATGCCAGATCCCAGTATTTACCTTTATACTCCACAGGCTTCCCGGTCCATGCCTCCAAAATAATCTCTTCAGATTCTGAAATGCTATCGGCAGCATCAGACATTGGAACCCCAAACCCGATGTATTCATATTCATTAAAAGCTGATCCTTTACCTGTACCCAGCATCATCCTCCCTTTGCTCAGATGATCTAGTAATGCCACTTGTGCTGCTAATCTAACCGGATGATGCAAAGCCATTTCGACTACCGCAAACCCTATTGTTACCTTCTTTGTTCTCTGTACTATTGCACCGGCGAACACCACTGGGTCAGCGTAGGCGGTGGCTCCATCAAAGTGATGTTCAGACAACCAAATTGCATCGAACCCTAATGACTCCCATCTATCAATTTCAGTTAGCGTGTCGTCAATAACATTTCCGTCATTTTTCGAATTTTGGGACATAGGGAAAATCCAAGAGCCAAATCGCATAAATCACACACCTCAAATAGTCAATAATCGACCTAGTCGCTACTATCCATCTCACTCAGTTTCAGAATATATTTTTTGAACATAGATTCAATTTCTTCTCTGGTGTACAAATCGTCAGGACCTATGGCAAGAAAATTTAATATTTCTCCGTAAGAGTAACTTGACCACCACCTACTTAAATTGGCCATAACAATATCCTTTACGATATTACTTAAAAGTCACCTCACTATTCTCTTAAGAATCTTATGGGTACGGGTCATCAAGAACGAGCTTGAGCCAAGCCACAAACAGTTGAGGTCCCCACTCTACCGCATCTGTCATATAAGGACATAGTCCCAACGGAAACACCTTGATCAGATCCGTGATAGGAAGTTTCTGTACCAATCCAACTTCCTACTGGAATTCGCTGTAGATATAAAGTTATATCAGCATTAATATAATTCAGTCCTCTCGTACCAGAATTTGTGAACGGGTTAGCAAAATCTGCTACTTGAGCTACCCTAACCAACTGACTTGGAAACACCCCTGATATCAAGCTATATGTCTCTCGAATCCATGCCCTTCTAATACCTAATTCCCTATGCTGTAGGCTGCCGTCGCCATATGGTTCCCCGGTATCATCCTGCACATTCACGGTCTCCCATATTGGCAAGGCAGCGGTGTTATCTGGGTCTTTTATGACGGTATCAGGAGGTGGTCTATCTTCGTGTGGAGCTTGAATTCCCCAGGCTGGCGGGGTCCATATTTCT
>QGNN01000031.1 GCA_003228105.1 Chloroflexota bacterium | reverse complement strand
TTCGGCCCCATCTTGAATGGGCAGGGTAGCCGAAAATAAGGCTAACAACAAAGGGTAAAGCTAACAAAGGGTGCTGGATAAGAAGGTGCCCTGGCAAAGGAGGAAATCTCTTGAAGTGGATTGATTATGAAAATGCCAAAACGGTGGATGAGGCTATAAAGATCCTCTCCCAATCAGGCGGGAAAGCTCGTCTTATGGCGGGTGGTACAGATTTGATTGTTCAATTGAGGGTTAAAGACCCAAGGGTGGACGCAGATATTGTCGTAAATGTTAAAGACATACCAGAACTAAATGAGCTTAGCTATAGCGCAGAGAAAGGGTTGACCATTGGTGCAGCTGTTCCCTGTTACAAAATTTATAACGATAACAACGTTATAAATCACTATCCTGCATTAATTGATTCTGCTTCATTAATTGGTGGTACTCAAATACAAGGTAGAGCCTCTCTAGGAGGCAACCTGTGTAATGCAGCCCCAAGCGGGGACTCAATCCCCAACCTTGTGGCACATAACGGGGTAGCTACCCTAGTAGGTCCGAATGGCACACGTGAAGTTGCAGTGGAGGACGTTTGCATCGGACCACGACAAACATGTATCGAAAAAGATGAGATATTGGTTTCTATTAACCTTCCTAACTCCGGCGAAGGATTCGGTGCCAACTACATCAGATTTATCCCTAGAAATGAAATGGATATAGCTGTGGTAGGTGCTGGTGTTTCGGTAAATATTGCTTCTGGGAAATTCACTGCAGCCAAGGTCAGTTTGGCATCGGTCGCCCCTACTCCAATTTCGGTACCAGAAGCGATTAGCGCGCTGGTAGGGGAATCAGTAGGAGAAGGTCCAATACAAAATGCAGCCAACGCGGCAAAGGAAGCAGCAAAACCTATTTCTGATATGAGAGGAACGATAGAATACAGAAAACATTTATGCGAAGTTCTTACTCGCCGGGCTCTTAATACGGCGGTAGACCGCGCACAGGGAGGCAAATAATGCCAGGAAAGACTCACGTACAAACCACAATAAATGGGGAGCAAGTCGACTTTTTGTGTGAACCTCGCCAGAGCCTGCTTGAATGTCTTAGGGACGTTATAGGTCTGACAGGAACAAAGGAAGGTTGTAATGATGGTAACTGTGGTGCCTGCACCATCAACATGGACGGCAGGGTAGTAACTTCGTGTCTAGTCCTTGGAGTTGAGGCCGAAGGAGCTAATATAGAGACAATTGAGGGAGTTGCAGACGGGAGCAATTTACACCCATTGCAACTTGCATTCTTAGAAAATGCCGCTCTTCAATGTGGCATTTGCACCCCTGGATTTATCGTGTCCTCAAAAGCTCTGTTAGAACAAAACCCCGACCCGTCAGAGCATGAAATCCGCTTCTGGCTAGCCAACAATCTTTGTAGATGTACCGGCTACGACAAAATAATAAGAGCTGTACAAGATGCGGCAAAAAAAATGCAGGAGGCCTAATTAAAATGACAACTGCAGACTACGAAAGAAACATGATTCTATCCAACGTGGACTATAAAGTCATAGGAACGAGGCCAGTCCGACATGACGGAGCGGACAAGGTCACTGGGAGAGCCATTTACGGAGCTGATTTTGATGCCTCTGGGCTTCTGCATGGCAAAATTCTGAGAAGCCCTCACGCTCACGCTAGGATTGTGTCCATAGACACAAGCAAAGCGGAGGCGCTTGAAGGTGTGAAAGCTGTTGCTACTACAGCAGACTTCCCTCAGAAAGATGGCAATAAGTGGCTTAGAGATAACATACTGGCAAGTGATAAGGCTCTTTATGCCGGCCATGCAATTGCTGGAGTTGCTGCAGCAAGTCCTCATGTTGCGGAAGAAGCCCTTGCACTCATAGAGGTAAAATACGAAGTTCTGGAACCCGTTTTAACCACTCAAGAAGCTATGGCAGAGGGCGCACCCATATTGCATGAAGGTTTAACAACTCAAGAATTGGGAGAGGATTCCGGCGTTGTTAGTAACACTGCTAATCATTTCCAGCACGTAAAAGGTGACATAGGAAAAGGGTTTAAGGATGCGGACGTAATAGTGGAGAGGGAATATGACACCAAGACAGTCCATCAAGGATACATAGAACCTCATAGCGGCACAGCATTATGGGGCCCAGACGGTAGGCTACACGTATGGTGTAGCAATCAAGGCTCTTTTGTCGTAAGGGACAGCCTAGCAGACCTTCTGGATATGCCAGTATCGAAAATTCGCGTAACACCGACTGAAATTGGCGGAGGATTCGGAGGCAAAATACCTATTTATGTCGAACCAGTAGCCGCGATTTTGTCCAAAAAAACTGGTGCTCCCGTGAAAATAGTTATGAGCCGAAAAGAAACATTTGAAGGATCAGGTCCTACTCCAGGCTCAAACATAAAAATAAAACTTGGCGCAAAGTCAGATGGAACAATCACCGCTGCCCACGCTTGGATGGCAATGGAGGCAGGAGCTTATCCAGGGTCTCCAGTTGGAGCAGCAGCTCAATGTGTTTTCTCTACTTATGATATAGAGAATGCTCTTATTGACGGATATGACGTTGTTGTGAATAAGCCTAAGACAGCAGCATACAGGGCGCCTGGAGCACCCAATGCGGCCTTTGGAATGGAACAGGCTATGAACGAGCTTGCCGGCAAGCTCGGCATGGATCAAATAGACCTGCGACTGAAAAATGTTGCGGTAGAAGGAACTCGCCGGCCTGATGGACCGGTTTTCAGACGTATTGGCGCGAAAGAAGTTTTAGAGGCCATGAGGGACCATCCACACTACCAAACAACTAAACCTGATGGTCACGGAAGAGGTGTCGCCATAGGTTTTTGGTTCAACATTGGTTTCGATTCCGCCTGCAACATAGCAGTCAATTCAGACGGTTCAATCAACTTAACGGAAGGATCCACTGACATAGGGGGGTCGAGAACGTCCATTGCTATGCATGCAGCCGAGGTATTAGGAATTCCAGTGGAAGATGTCAGACCTTCAGTTGTTGACACAGACACAATAGGTTTTACAGCTGTAACCGGTGGAAGCAGAACCACTTTTGCTACAGGGTGGGCAGCCTACGAAGCAGCACAGGACGTCAGGACACAATCAATTGAGAGGGCGGCTACTATTTGGGATGTCAATCCAGATAGCCTAGATATGGAAGACGGCGTTATCAGTTCAAAAACTGACTCTGAACTAAAAATGACCTTTAAGGAACTTGCCTCACAGATGAGTGACACTGGTGGAGGTATAACAGGAAGAGCGGCTGTAAATCCGAAAGGAGTTGGTGGCTCATTCGCGGGAAACATAGTTGATGTATCTATAGATGGCGAGACCGGTAAAGTTACTGTTGAAAGATTTACATGTGTACAAGACGTAGGAAAAGCCATCCACCCCAGCTATGTTGAAGGACAGATGCAGGGAGGCAGCGTCCAAGGAATCGGTTGGGCCCTTAATGAAGAATATTTCATGAACGACCAAGGAAATATGGCAAACTCAAGTTTGCTAGACTACCGGATGCCAACCTCACTGGACTTACCTATGATTGATACAGTCATAGTTGAAGTAGCAAACACTGGACACCCATTTGGTGTAAGAGGTGTAGGAGAAGCAAACATAATCCCCCCAACGCCAGCCATTGCAAATGCAGTGTCTGACGCCACCGGGAATATTATGACCCAACTCCCACTTACTCCTGGAGCCGTGTTGGAATCCGGAAAATAAGGTCATGCCTATAGTTTTCGTGCCTTCTCTCATGCAAAATCTATGCGATGGAGAACAAAAGTTAGTGATTGAAGGCACGAACCTTAGGCAAGTCATAGACAATCTGGACTCCCAATACACGGGTTTCAAAGACCGGCTGGTAAATGACGGAAAACTAAAGCCAAATATATCAGTAGCAGTAGACGGAGAAATAACGCCTTTAGGCATGATCCAGAAAGTTGCCATCGATAGTGAAATTCATTTCTTACCGGCAATTTCTGGCGGATAAAATCTAAAATACTGAATAAAAAAGACTAGTCCTACTTTGTTAGTACTAGTCTTTTTTATTGCAAAACATGAAATCTAACTCAGCTAGCCCTAAAAGCCGATTCGTAGATAACAAAACAAATTCCACACATTACATTGACTGGCAAGGTGAAGGGCCAACCACTGTTTTAATTCATGGTGACATGAGAACAAGTAGAAGTTTCGATGCGGTCTCCAAAAATTTGTCCAAGGATAGCCACGTCTTAGCGATGGACCTGTTAGGACACGGTGATAGTAGCTGGATAGAAAAGGGGTACAGGTTCACCGATAAATCAGATGACATTGGAAATTTTGTCACTAAAACGAATCTTAATGAAATTCACGCTGTAGCCCATTCCACAGGAGCAGTAGCTCTGGCAATGCACGTTGCTGATAACCCCAGCAGGTTCAAAAATTTGGTCCTTATGGAACCAATGATGATTGTAGAAGAAAAATTTCAACGGATGGTATCTGATCGAGGCAACAGGCCAAGGACTACTTGGAAGGATCATGATCAACTCAAAAATCTTCTAGGAAAACATGAGGTTACAAGCAAATGGCATCCAGCAGTTATAGACGATGTTGTTAGGCATGAAACTTTTTTGGACAAAGACGGCAGGGTCGATATGAAATGGTCCCCCGCTACCTTAGCGTGGGATGAAAGAGAAAATGACTACTTAGATTTAGAACCCTCACTCAGAGCCATATCTATACCAATACTCTTTGTAGTAGGTGGCAATCGTATTGACGGATTTAGAAAAGCTTTTGAATTCGAAAATGCCCTACCAAACCTGCGGACGGTAATTATTTCAGACACGGGCCACAATATGTACATGGAACGTCCTGAGGCTGTTGCAGACGTTATTCGGAAATTCAGAAATTCCTCTCCTATACCTGAAAAGGTTTAGAAATCCGACCGTCTTTCTTTTAAAAGCTAGGCAGTCCGAACGTCCATTCTGAAGGTGATGCGGCATCAGAACCATAGCTGCCTCTATGGCCTTCCCACGGATGAGCCCTTGCAACCTCCTCGTTAATGTCAGTACCCCAACCTGGTCCGGATGGTATTGTCATATACCCGTCTATGATTTCAGGCTTATTGGTCACCAAATCGTCTTTCCAGGGAACATCGTCAATATCAATTTCCATTATTCTTATGTTTACAAGCGAAGCACATAGTGAAGCACTAACAAAAGTGGACAAATGGCTATAGTAGTTATGGGGAGCAACATTGTGCTGAAATACTTCAGCTAAATCACCTACTTTCTTGGACTGGCTGAATCCGTTCCAAGGAACATCGATCATGAACATATCAGCAGCATGCTGTTGGAAATAAGGAAGGTAATCCCGCATATAAAATAAATTTTCCCCCGTGCAAATCCTGGTGGTTGTGGAGTCTTTTATTTGCCTTATACTCTCGGGTTGATACATATCTATTTCGAGCCACAGCATATCGAACTGCTCCAAGACTTGGGCAATCCGAAGACAAGCCTCGGTTTTAAAGTGAAAGTTGAGGTCCAAATTAATATCTACATCAGGTCCAACAGCGTCTCGAAATGTACCAATTAGTTTCTCAATGTGCCTCAAAACCCCTTTGGTAACCACCTGGTCAGTTGATCCTCTACCTCCACCAAATCCACCGCCAAAATGCTGAGCAGGGTCACCTGGCCCAATGATATTTGTCTTTAAAGCAGTAAATCCTCGGTCGACTACTTCCTTTCCGAGAGCTGTTATATCACCCCATGTCTTAAGCGGTGGAACACCAATTAATTCATGATTTCTTGTTCTGGATGTGCCACAATGAGACCAGTAAACACGAACTCTATCACGAGTCGGTCCCCCAAACAGTTCAGGCACTGAAATACCTAAACTTTTTGCTTTTATATCAATAAAAGCACAATCCAACCCTGCCAATGCCTTTGCAGCAATCCCCCCTGGGCTTTGACGTGTACCTCTGTACATATCCCAAAACCGATTTTCAAATTCCCTAGGATCTGTACCAATAAGTAACGGTTTCAAATCCTCAATAGTCCCCTGTACGCCTCGAGGGGACCCACCATCGCTGCACTCTCCCCAACCAGTAATACCCTCATCGGTTTCAACCTTAACAAAACCCCAAGGCCTCCAACCTGCATCAACAATGAAGGTTTCTATGCTTGTGATTTTCACGTTAAATTATGCTCACTTACTGCTAATCTTCCAGCGGATAACTGAATTCTTCCCTTAAAACTCTTTTTAGAACTTTACCTAAAGGATTTCGGGGCAACTCTTCTACCACCACAACTGATTCCGGCTTCTTGAAACTAGCCATTCTGTCTTTGCAGTAGGCCATCACTTCTTCCTTGTCTATGGTGGCACCTATCTTGGCTACAACTATTGCCCTAACGCGTTCTCCCCAATCTACATCAGGCACACCGATAATAGCTGCCTCATCAATGGAGGGGTGTGAATGTAACACTTGCTCCACTTCTTCAGGCGAAACCATCTCACCAGCTCTTTTTATGAAATCTTTAGCTCTGCCTGACAGAAATATATATCCGTCCTCATCGAAATATCCCAAATCGCCAGTGTACAGCCAGCCACCTCGTAAAGCCTCAGCCGTTGCCTCCTGTTGGTTCCAATACCCTTTCATTAGCCTAGGACCCTGAGCGACTATTTCACCAGTTTCGCCTACATCAACTTCACCTCCATCTTCATTTACAATCCTCACTTCCACATCACTCAGAGGTTTCCCTATCGATGTCAACCTATTTAATTTTTTTTCGATTTCTTCTTCTGAACCTTCCAAAATATGGTCTTCTGGCGGCAGCATAGTTATGGTTGCTGCTGTCTCGGTCTGGCCGAAAGCATTTATGAAAAAGGTTCCTGGAAATTTCGATATGGCCCTTTTTATCACTTCAAGCGGCATTGGGGCAGCCCCGTAAGTGATCACCTCTAAGGTTGAAAGATCGAATTTTTCAAACTCCTGATGATCCATCAACATTTTAAGCATCGTTGGGACCATCATGGCTCGATTAACTTTTTCTTCTTGTACCAATGTCATCCATTCAACTGGCTCAAATTGACGTTGAATGATTAAAGTCCGCCCTCCATAAATTCCAGCCATAACAGCCTGTATACCAGCAATATGGTAGAGAGGTACTGTCAGGATGTTTTTCTCCTCCGATTCAAGGTCGGGGGGAGAAACATTTGCCAATAAATATGACGCAAAGCTATCATGGCTCAACATGACCCCTTTGGGAGAACCTGTGGTCCCTGCTGTAAACATCACCATGGTCAAATCGTCTTCGTCCCCCATTGGATACATGTCTTCGCCAGATGACGCAGCCAACAGTTGTTCGTATGACTCCCACCCTTCCGCGGATGCGTCATCCATCACTACAAACCCGTCGACGCTGGGCAAATTTTCTTTAATGTCATCCACCATGGAAACGTAACGTTCACCGGTGATAAGAATCTTCGGCTTGGAATCGTTTATCATATATTCGATTTCTTCTGGGCTGGAACGAAAATTGAGCGGCACGTACACAGCGTCCAATTTGGCTGCTGCAAAGTAGGTCTCTATATTTTCATTACAGTTGACCTGCATACTGGCTATCCTATCCCCTGCTCTGACCCCCATGCCTACAAAGGCATTTGCCAGCCTCTTCACCCTTTCTTCCAATTCTTGAAAAGAAAACCTTTTCCCATCAAAAACTATAGCGGTTCTTTCTGGAACAATAAGAGAGGTTATATTTAAAAATTCTGTAGTGTTCATTAATCGTACATTACTCCTAGGCCCTTAGAATCCAAGACGTAATTTAACACCATGGAATACTAATATCCAAATCTATCTGGGCAATTAGGTATGAAAGAGCATGGAAACCAAGATGATTTCACTAATTTTGTTAATAGCCTCCAACCTCTGATAGAATTGTAAGTCCGTTAAGATAAGTCCGTTAACATAAGATAATTTTTTAGATTAGTATCTTAAAAAAGGGAGATTTCCTTGGCCTCGAACAATGAAATGAGCCTGCTTGAGGCAGTCGGTGAATACACCGGAAGCCTAAAAGACAAAGATAAGTCTCAGGCAGCCATAAGAGAGATTAACCGCTTCGTTAAACATTTCCAAGGAGAGCGTCTCCTAGCATCTATAACACCATCTCAGATAGGTATATATGCCGAACAAGTTGCAAAAAACACGATGTCTGAAGAGGCAGTAGAAGGTCTACAGGCTGTTCGTAAATTCCTAGCTTATATCCACAAACAAGAAATAACGGACATGAATCTAGCCACCCATTTCCGGGTCAGAAAATCGAAAGGCAACTCTAGGACTGGAAGAGGAAGGTCTATGTCACAAAGGGGTGGTCAGGAAATGACTCAGGAAGGACACGACCAACTTACATCTGAGAAGGAGTTGCTAGAATCAAATAGGGTATCCATCAGCGAATCCATTCAAACCGCCGCTGAAGATGGCGATGTTAGGGAAAATGCACCTCTTGAAGCAGCTCGTGAGCAACAGGGAAGAGAGGAAGCCCGAATCAAGGAAATCGAGGGCATGCTTAGATCCGCAATAATTGTTGATTCTTCAGGCAAAGGTGCGAAAACAGTGCGGGTTGGAACCACTATCGTAATTGAAGATGTGGACAAAAAAAAGAAGAAGAAATACACTCTCGTTAGCCCTTCAGAAGCTAATCCTCTTGAAGGTAAAATATCCGATGCCTCACCATTAGGAAAGGCACTGATAGGAAAAAGGTCCGGTCAAAAGGCTGTGGCAGTCACTCCAAAAGGTCAGGCGAACCTCAAAATACTTGATATAAACTAGCGATCCTTGTTATAAACTAAACCGCTGGTGAGTTTTGAGACCGGAGTCACAAACCCATATACTAATGCAGGTCCCTTCACATGGTAATTACCTCCAAAGCTTCTGACACGCAAGAACTTGTTGCAGAGTTACAAAAACATGTTTCAGGAGAGGTGCGTTTCGACAAAATGTCACGTGCTCTATGGAGCACCGATGCTAGCATCTACCAAATCGAACCAGTGGGCGTTGTTTTGCCTCGAAATGAGGAAGACGTCATAGCGGTCATTGAAACAGCTCACAAGTACAATGTCACGGTTTTACCTAGAGGCGGTGGTACCAGTCTAGCAGGGCAAACCGTAGGAGAATCAGTAGTCGTAGATTTCTCAAGATATATGAAAAATATGGGAGAAGTGAATACTGAGGAAGGATGGGTAAAAACGCAACCTGGAATAATTCTTGATGAACTAAATGCCCAACTATCACCTCACGACGTCATGTTCGCACCTGATCCCAGCACAAGCAGTCGAGGAAATGTTGGGGGAGCACTAGGTAACAATTCGTGTGGAGCTCATTCAATCCTATGGGGTAAGACCGTAGATAACGTGTACGACCTTAACGTGGTTCTCTCAAATGGTGACAAAGCGCAATTTAAACATTTGACCGAGGATACCCTTGAAGAAAAGTTGAGGGTATCAGGACTAGAAGGCGATATTTACAGAAACCTCTTCGCCATTGGAGAGAAAAACAGAGATGAAATTGTGGCACGGTATCCCAAAATACAACGAAGGGTGTCTGGATATAACTTAGACGAGTTTGTTAATGGAAGTAACTTTGATATGGCCAGGTTTGTAGTTGGTTCAGAAGGAACTCTTCTTACTATTACAGAAGCAAAATTGAAAGTGGTCCCGGTCCCCAAAATAAGGGGATTGGGAGTCCTGCATTGCAACGATTTGAATGAATCCATGGAAGCAACAGTGGCAGCAATAGAAATGGAACCAGCTGCGGTTGAATTAATTGGAAGCATGATAATAAAACAAGCTCAATCCAATCTGGCATATTCCAGGCTTACCAGTTTTATAGAAGGATCCCCCGAAGCTCTCCTAGTAATTGAATTGATAGCTGACACAGACTTAGAACTTCAGTCCAAATTTGACGAGTTAGAAACGCGAATGCAAAAAGGTCGTTGGGGATACAAACTTTTGAGAATGTTCGATCCAACAGATCAACAAAAAGTTTGGGATGTGAGAAAGGCCGGGTTGGGGTTGATGATGAATGTGCCAGGTGATGCCAAACCTCTTCCGTTTGTGGAAGACACCGCGGTATCTCCGGAAGTTCTACCTGAATTTGTTAAAAAATTTGATCAGATAATAAAAAGGAACGGCACAGAAGCCGGGTACTATGGCCATGCCAGTGTGGGATGTCTTCATATTAGACCTTTAGTAAACCTAAAAAACCAAGAAGGCATAGACCGAATGGTGGCAATTTCGGAAGAGATAAGTGATCTGGTGCTTGAATATGGTGGATCGCTAAGCGGTGAGCATGGTGACGGTTTAGTTCGAAGTGGATTTAATCGCAAGATGTTTGGCGATCAGTTGTACGAGGCATTCAGAGGGGTCAAATCGACCTTCGACCCGCAAGGCATCATGAACCCAGGCAAGATAGTTGATTCCCAGCCAATGACTGATAATTTACGATATGGTGCTAACTATCACACCTTAACCCGCGAGACGGGATTTGCATACAGAACAGAAGGAGGAAGTTTTGCCAGTGCAATTGAAATGTGTAACGGGCAAGGTGCTTGCAGGAAAGTTATAGGAGGCACTATGTGCCCTTCCTATATGGTTACTAGAGATGAAGAGCACTCAACAAGAGGGCGGGCCAACGCACTGAGGGCCACCATATCAGGAGCATTGCCCCCAGGGGCAATCACTCAGAAACGTATGTATGAAGTGATGGACCTTTGCCTAGAATGCAAAGGTTGCAAAGCTGAATGTCCCTCCAACGTGGATATGGCAAAATTGAAATATGAATTCCTAAACATCTATCATAAAGAGAATGGCTACGATATAAAAAATAGGTTCTTTGGCAATATATCTGCGCTTAGTAAATTGGGTTCCTTTTTTGCCCCGTTATCAAATTGGATGATGTCGATTCCGGGTTCGAAGCAAATACTTGAACAATACGTTGGGATTGATTCCAGGAGACCGCTCCCAAGATTCGCCTCTCAAACTTTCACCCAATGGTTCAAAGCGAGAGGAGGATCACCTCCGGCGGCGGCTACTAAGGGACAAGTTCTCCTTTTTCCAGATACCACAACTAACTTCAACCATCCAGAGTTGGGAATAGCCGCGGTGGAAGTAATAGAAAAGCTAGGTTACCAAGTTATCGTACCGAAAGTGAAATGCTGTGGGAGACCAATGCTTTCAAACGGTATGATAGACGCTGCCAAAGAAAATATCTCATTCAACATTGACCAAATTTACCCCTATATCGAAGGCGGGGCCAAACTGGTGGGGATCGAACCAAGCTGTGTCCTTGGATTTTTAGGAGACTTTGGTGACCTAGTGGATGATCCCAGGAAACCGGATGCGATAGCTGAGAATACTATGCTTATAGAAGAATTTTTCTTATACGCCATTGAAAATGACTCAGAGATACTATTCCAGAACGCTCCAAAAAATCAAACTGCGGTACTTCACGGGCATTGTCACCAAAAAGCACTAGTCGGAACCTCTGCAGCTATGCAGGTTTTAGAACACATCCCAGGACTTAATATATCTGAAGTAAAATCAGGTTGCTGTGGGATGGCAGGATCATTTGGCTACTTTAAGGACCACTATGAAATTTCTATGCAAATCGGCGAAGAAACACTGTTCCCAAAATTAAGGAACGAGAATGAAGACACTTTAGTCATCACGGAAGGAGTATCGTGCCGTGAACAAATAGAGCAAGGTACTGGGAGAAAATCGAAACATCTTGTACAGGTGCTTGCTGAATACCTTTAATCCGTTCTCAACCCTTAAACGTATTCTATTTTAGTTAGGTTTTGAAAATTGAAACATTCTCGGATATACCGTGCTATCAAATTTAATTTTAAAATGCATAAATGCATTTTATGTTAACAGTTAGGGAGAGCTACAGATGAAGGTAGGATTTATAGGAATTGGATTAATGGGGCAACATATGGTCAAGCACATCATAAAGGCCGGACACGACCTAGTGGTATATGACATAAACAAGAATGCCGCCAGTGAGATTATTTCCATGGGCGCTACTTTTGCTGATAATCCAGCACAGGTAGCTACATCCAGTGAAGTTGTGTTCACCTCTTTACCTAGGCCACAGGATGTGGAAGAAGTCACTTTGGGTGAGGGCGGAATACTAGCTGGAGCCTCGGTGAATACCACACATTTTGATCTCAGCACTACTGATCCAGAAACCATTAACCATGTATCATCTCTTTATGTGCAAAAAGGCGCCAGTATCCTTGATGCTCCGGTCAGCGGCGGTACAGTAGGAGCTGAAAAAGGAACGCTATGCATCATGGTGGGCGGAGATTTAGAAAAATACAATAAGTATAAATCCATATTGGAAACTATGGGATCACAGGTAATGTACTGCGGAGACATTGGTTCCGGTTCTGTTTGCAAGATAGCAAACAACTTAATAGGAATGACCCTGGGAGTTGTGTTATCCGAAGCCTTAAGCATGGGAGTTAAAGCGGGAGTCGACCCTATGACTCTTTATGACGCCATATCGGCTAGCACCGGAAATACCGCCCACATGAAATCCTACCCAGAGACACTTTTTAAAGGCAATTTTGAACCTGGTTTCAAACTAGATCTAGCTGCCAAGGATGTCGGACTCGCCACAGATATGGGCAGAAAATTACGAGTACCAATGAAAGTATCAAATTTAGTTCAACAATGCTACATAGATGCACAAAACAAAGGTTGGGGTCAAGAGTCCACTCTGGCAATAGCCAAGATCCAAGAGGAAATATCGGGCGTGGAAATACGGTCTGAAATCAAGTGACAGATTGGTATCCCATTGGCTAAACACCAAAAAACTATATTGGAATCTGGATTAAGAGTTGTATCTCAGCAACTGCCCAGTTCCGAGTCCGTTTCAATCCTAATTTCGGTGCAGACAGGTTCTAGAAATGAACAAAAAGAACTGTATGGAGTGGCACATTTCGCTGAGCATATGCTCTTCAAAGGCACGGGTAAAAGGCCATCTCCGCTATCAGTCAGTTCCCCCATTGAATCAACTGGTGGGTTTCTAAATGCAAGCACTGGATATGAATCCACAAACTACTGGTGCAAGGTACCCGAAAATCATTTTCAAACTGGTATAGAAATCTTGCAAGATATGATGCAAAACTCACTACTGAATAAAGAGGAAATAAATTCTGAACGTGGGGTAATAATTGAAGAGATAAAAACAATTGAAGACTATCCCGATTCCAAAACGGCTTTAAATCTGGATAAACTAATGTGGCCTGGTAGTGCGTTGGGACGTGACATCGCTGGATCTATCCAAAGTGTTGACAATATCACTCAAGAAACAATTAGAGCGTTTATTAATAATTCCTATCTCCCCATTAACACTGTAATCAGCATCGCTGGAAACGTAGATCATGACACGTCAATCCAATCAGTTGACCCATTATTTTTAACTCGCCCATTTCCCGGTAGCCAGCCAAAATACGATCCCATTAAGATTGTCCAAAATTCCGTGAGATTGGATGTAGAAAAAAGAGATATAGAACAAATTCATATTCATCTCGGATATCCCGGAGTATCTATAACCCATCCTGATAGATATGCACTAGACCTATTGAATGTCATTTTAGGAGATGGAATGAGCAGCAGGCTATTCCAAGAAATAAGAGAACGGCTCGGTTTGGTCTATGACATAGAGTCAGGAGTCACACATTTGCACGATATCGGAGACTTCAGGATAACTTTGGCGGTTGATAAAAATAAATACATTGATGCCATAAAAGCTATTTTGACAGAGATAGAAAACTTAAAAACAAGACTAGCGGATTCTGAGGTCGTTCGTGCCAAACAAATCTTAAAAGGGAGAATGCGGTTAAGAATGGATGATTCACAGGCCGTCGCTGCTTGGAATGCTCATCAGGAGTTATTCAATAACCTGATAGAGTGTGAGAGTGTCATTAAAAAGTCTATAGATAAAAATGACAGATTGAAATTGCAAACAGCCGCTTTCCAATATTTGGATGTCTCAAAACTAAATATAGCTATCGTTGGGGACATAAGGTCAAAAGGACCAATATTGAATGCCATAGCAAATTTATAGATGAATAAGCTTAAAATTGTTTTTTATTTCCTTGACACTGAATTCACTAGATTGCTAATATTCCCTGCCTGATCGTGATTTCAATTGGTGACCCAAGTTGTGCAGTTTTAAGCAACTGTATTGAAAAAAACAAGGAGCAAAAGGTTGCCGCACGTAAAATGCCTGCAATGTAGAGAATGCAAAAGCGAATATCCCATAGGGCCATTAAATGCCTGTGAGTTTTGTTTTGGACCTTTGGAAGTCTCTTACGATTATGATTCTGTAGCTAAATCAGTCTCGAGGAAAAGCATTGAATCTGGTCCAAATACTATGTGGAGATACCATGATTTCTTGCCAGTGGACAAGGAATCTGCAGTTGACATATCAACTGGGTTCACTCCTCTAATTCATGCAAAAAACCTGGGGCGTCAGATCGGCTTGGATCATCTTTACATAAAAAACGACAGCGTAAATCCCACTTTCTCTTTCAAGGATCGTCCCGTGTCTGTCACAACAACAAAGGCTCTTGAATTTGAGTTTGAAGTTCTAGCATGCGTTTCTACTGGTAATTTAATGGGGTCAGTTGCAGCTCACGGAGCGAAGGCAGGGATGGAAACAATGGTATTTTATCCAGCTGATCTTGAACAAGGAAAAATTCTAGGAGCGGCTGTTTATGGCCCTACTATGGTAGCGGTAGAGGGCACATATGATCAGGCTAACAGGTTCTGCAGTGAACTCGCAGACGCCCACAGGTGGGCGTTTGTAAATATAAACATGCGCCCATACTATGCAGAAGGGAGCAAAACCCTAGGATATGAGGTCGCTGAACAATTAGGTTGGAAAGCTCCTGACCACTGTGTAGTCCCGGGGGCATCAGGCGAACTACATACGAAAATTTGGAAAGGTTTGGAAGAATTCGAAGGGATCGGGTTAATTGACAAAGCCAAAACAAAAATGCACCTTGCCCAAGCAGAAGGATGTGCACCTATTGTTGAGGCATTTGAATCTGGCAATAACCAAGTCAAGCCGGTTAGACCTAAAACGATTGCAAAATCTTTGGCCATTGGCAACCCTGCCGCAGGACCATATTCGCTTGAAGTTCTTCGCGATACCGGGGGTACCGGGGTTTTTGCCTACGAAAATTCGATAATCGATGGTATCCGTCTGCTCGCGGAAACAGAAGGAATATTTACGGAAACAGCAGGTGGAGTGGTAATATCCAGCCTAAAAAGACTGGTTAAACAAGGTAAGATTAAAAAAGACGAAGTCACGGTGGCCTTCGTCACAGGAAATGGCCTAAAAACTTTAGAGGCAATGGGAGATTTTGTGGCCCCAATTGAAACCAAACCTGATTTGGACATTTTTCAAACGAAGCTTTCTAATCGAAAAGATTAAGGTGGTATAAGATTATGATGACAAAACGTGTCAAATTTACTTTTCCACAAGAACTTATAAAGGAACCAGTAATATATAAACTAGGTGTTGATTTCGGTATAGTAACCAACATCAGAAGAGCCGATATAAGAGACGACATGGGGTGGGTTGTATTGGAATTAGAAGGAGAAGGTGACGTGGTAGATGAAGGGCTGGAATGGGTAATTTCCACAGGAGTAAGAGTCGACCCAATAGCCGGGGACATCATCGAAGGCTAAGTGGTCTAACCCAGATGATTAAAAAATCAAGGAGAATATAGATGAGTGTCAGCGTAAGAATTCCTACGCCTTTGAGGAAAGTAACCAACGGAGAGGATAAAGCAGATGCAGATGGGGATACAGTAAGTGCAATAATTGCATCGCTGGACTCTCAGTTCCCTGGCATTAAAAGCCGGCTGTGCGATGATAATGGGGAATTGCGAAGCTTTGTAAACATTTACGTCAATGGGGAAGATATTAGATTCATGGATGGTATAGAAAGTGGTGTGAATTCTGGAGATGAAATAAGCATTGTCCCAGCAGTAGCCGGAGGAAGGTAACCTGGGCTTATTATTCGAACCGATTTATATGACGGAGTGCTTGATTAGTCCTTGCTGATTGGTCTGCAGGTTGATAATTTTCCCAAAATTGTTCCCTGTACTCCTTTACTAATCCCCGCTGGATTGCCTTTCGTAAATCACCCATAGTTCGCATAAGGAACCTCAGGTTGTGTATTGAGGCCAATCGATAAGCTAAGTATTCCTTCGCCTTGAACAAATGGTGGATATACCCCGCAGAAAAATTAGTGCAAGCGTAACAATCACAATCTTTGTCAAAAGAACTATCACTTTTTTTGTATTCGGATCTCGTTACATTACGCCTACCAAATTTGGTGTACATGGCACCTTTTCTTGCAACCCGTGTCGGAAGTACGCAGTCAAACATATCGATACCCCGTACAACACACTCCACCAAGTCCTCTGGTGATCCTACACCCATAAGATATCTCGGTTTATTTTCTGGCAGCAGTTTAGAAGTAATTTCAACTGTTGGGTACATTTTTTCCTTTGTCTCCCCGACACTCAATCCACCAATTGCATATCCAGGGAGATCAAGGCTTGAAAGGAATTCAGCAGATTTTTGTCTAAGGTCAACATGTAGTCCGCCTTGCACAATACCAAACAGGGGTTGCTCGGATTTACGTTCCAGCGAGCGAAGTGAGCGGCCCAGCCAGTTAGAAGTCAAGTTCATCGCCTCTGACAAATCAGTTTTAGATGCCTCAGTTGGAAGGCACACATCCAGGGGCATAATGACATCGGATCCAATATCAGTTTGTATTTCAACCACGGATTCCGGCGTTAATTCATGGGTTGAACCGTCAATATGAGATTTGAATGTAATACCGTCGTTAGTTATTTTTCTGAGATGTTGTAGGCTAAAACCTTGAAATCCACCGCTATCAGTCAAGATAGGCCTGGCCCAGTTCATAAATGAGTGTAAGCCTCCCGCTTCTTTTATGACTTTGGTCCCGGGTCGCAAGTACAAATGATAGGCATTGCCAAGAATTATTTGCGTTCCCAAACATTCCAAATCGACCCTATCTAGAGCCTTCACGGAGCCTTGGGTGGCAACAGGCATGAATACTGGGGTAAGTATTTCCCCATGGGGAGTGTTAATACATCCTGCTCGAGCAAGTCCATCTTTATGTTCCAAAGTAAAATTGAACATTTCCGTTTTCTTTAATGCGCTGATGGCAATTTTAATAACCCTGGCCATAATCCTTCCAGAAGTAATTGCAACCCCAAAAATAAAACCACTAAAAGAAGTAATTTCAGAATCCAAAAACTCTTAATTCTTTGCGTTAACCTTGCACCAATCTGTCCTCCAAGAACCAATCCTAATCCAGCCCAAAGCAACGTTGGATACCACTCTATATTATGATTGAAAGCGTGGGCCACTGCACCTGCCGTGGCATAAAATGAGAGCGAAAAAATAGAAGTGGCCACTGCCACTTTAACTGGAAAGGAAAAAGCGGACACCAATATAGGGGTCCTCAAGAACCCCCCACCTGTGCCAAAAAAGCTGGATATAAACCCAAGGACCAAATTGAATATAGTTGCTAAGGATTCATTGAAGCTATACTTGAATATTGTCCCATCAAACGTTGTGATTTTCCTTTCTTTAACAGTAAATGTTTTCCATTTAGGAAGAGCAGGTTTTAACGTTTTTTCATTTGATATATTCTTGGAATCGTCCGCAGTTTTACTGCCCCGAAAAAACATGTGGATAGCCAAGCCCAATAGTAAAACCCCAAACAGTGTTCTAAAAAGGTTGCCTGGCATTACATCTAATATAAACGGGGCTAGCACGGAACCGGGAACAGCAGCAATAGCAAATAAAATCCCACTTCTCACGTCAATAAAGCCAGATTTCCTATAGGCTATAAATCCGGAAATACTATTGACCGATACTAATGCCAAAGAAGTACCAGCAGCCATTTGTGGGTCTTTTGAAAAAAACAGTATCAATACTGGAGCTAAAATGAATCCTCCTCCAGCCCCCACCAAAACCCCGTAAATTCCAGTGGTTACACCAAGTATAAAAAGAATTATTTCAATCAAGTGTGTTTCTCGCTAAACAAGTCTTATCTCCTTAAATTTGAAAGAGCCTCCAACAAAAAGGCTTCTGGAACTTCATTGTTAGTTACAGCCTTACCAATCTTACTCAAAAGTACCCAGTTAACTGAACCGCCAATCGTTTTTTTATCTGATTTTATGGCTTCGATGATTTTTTCGGATTCAATGGCATTTGAGGTTGTAGGTAAATCATATTGTTTCAATACACATTCCTGCCTTCGCACTTCTTCATCAGACATCATTCCCATCGAATTAGACAGCAACGCTGCCGCCATCATACCTATACTAACGGCTTCTCCATGTAAAAATTTTGAATAACCAGTTGTAGATTCTATAGCGTGTCCAACTGTATGCCCGTAATTGAGTAGGATTCTGATCCCTAACGTTTCTTTCTCATCCTTGGAAACCACTCCTGCTTTAATTGCGACACTTTTTCTTATGATTTCAGTAGCTATTTCAGGGTCTAACGAAGTTATTGCACTATGTTTTTCTTCAAATACATTCAACAATGATTCGTCGAGAATTAACCCGTGTTTTATAGCCTCCGCCCAACCTGAAGTCAGTTCTCTAGCCGGCAGTGTATTTAAAGTCTCTACATCTGATAGTACAAACTTTGGTTGGTAAAAAGAACCAACCAGATTTTTACCTTGCTCCATATCAACGGCAACTTTTCCACCAATGGAAGCATCCATCATCGAAAGCAGGGTTGTCGGCACTTGTGAAAAGGGCATCCCTCTTAAATATGTGGCAGCTACAAATCCAGCCAAATCTCCAATTACTCCTCCACCCACTGCTATTATCATATGCCCCCTTTCAGCTTTGTGATCAGCTAGCCAAGAATAGATATGCTTAACTGTGTCTAGATTCTTGTGTTTTTCACCCGATGGAACGAAAAATATATATGTTGGAATACCGGCCGATTCCATTGAAATCTGCACCTTTCTAGCTTGGCTGTTCACACCTTCATCAGCCACAATATATGCGACTTTAGTATCACAAACAGTTTTAACTCTTTCTCCAATTTTATCAATTATGCTCCAACCTACCCACACAGGATATTTGGCATCAGAGGTGATCACCTCTGATGCCAAATCATCATAATTTACTTTTACCAACTCACAAGTCTCCTCTGAATTTCCTCAACCACGGCTTGAACACTTCTCCCGTCTGTTTCCACAATAGCATGAGATGTTTTATAAGCATTTTTTCTACTATGTAACAATTTCTCAATTCGCTCCAGAGGTTCCTCAGAAATGAGCATAGGTCTATCGTTATCAACTCCTGTGCTTTCAATCTGTAAATTTAACCGTTCAAGGATCGTTTCCGGAGAAGCTTTTAACCAGATAACACACCCAGAATTCTCCATTATTCCAACGTTCACTGGATCAACCGGAACTCCTCCTCCTGTAGATACAATAATGTTAGTACGGATGGATATTTTTTTTAAGCACGCCGTTTCAAGTGATCTAAAATATTTCTCACCCTTACAACAAAAAATATCTGATATGGCTTTTTGCTCGATTTCCTCTATCATCAAGTCTATATCAACGAATTCTTTGCCCGTTAGAAAGGAAAGTGTTTTCCCTACTGTAGATTTACCTGAACCAGAAAAGCCTGTCAGATATAAATTGCCCTTCATAGATCGAACCCTACCTCATTTCCGACAAAAACATTCATCCAGTCTACAGCAGAAGCAAAAGTAGAGATAATTCTAAAAACCAAAAATGTGTCATTTTTCCTTTATCTCTCTAAATTTTGGTTTTAAAAATCTTCCTAACGGTTTAGTGACAATATAAAATCGACTGAAATATATATTGGAATTTACAAAGGTATACAACTTGAGGCTAGACAATAGATCCGACTATCAACTTAGGTGTGTGAATTTTGAAAAAAATCCTCTTAAATTTTCACAAGGATCTGTGCTTATTTCCACAGGTTTAACTAAAGTCATATGTACCGCCACTGTCGAAGAAAAAATTCCTAATTTTTTAGCAGGCACGGGCAAAGGCTGGATCACTGCGGAATATTCTATGCTCCCGGGCTCTACTTCTCCACGAGTGCCGCGTGACAATCAAAAAAAAGGGAGATCTCAGGAAATATCCAGATTGATAGGAAGATCTCTTAGAGCATCCATCGATTTGAGAGGACTCGGAGAGGTCACTATTACGATCGATTGCGATGTCATTCAGGCCGACGGTGGGACTAGAACAGCCTCAATTACAGGCGGGTTTGTAGCATTGAATTTGGCGGTGAAGCAAATGTTAGATTCAGGATCTCTTGATGCTTTTCCTACGGTAACGCCGATAGCAGCTACAAGTGTGGGTATATTTGGAGATAAAGTGTTGGTGGATTTGTGCTACGAGGAAGATTCCAAGGCCGATGCCGATTTTAATATGGTGATGGCCTCGGATGGAGGCATAGTAGAAATTCAAGGATCAGCGGAAGGAAGCAGGTTTTCAAGAAAACTGGTTGACCAAGTCCTTGATGCGGGGATTGAGGCAATATCAAAGCTTTTCGAGTTGCAAATTAAAGCATTAGAGTAACCGTAAAATGAACAAGGCATCCATTTTAGTTTGCGCCGCCATAGGTTTCATTTTAGTTGCTTCAATTATTGCTTTAAACATTGGTAACAAACCGTCGAATATGCCAGAAGGTTCTCCGGCGAGAACAGTACAGATTTTTCTAGAGCATGTTTCCAGTGGGAATTATGATTCTGCGCACAATTCCTTGTCTACTGAACTCAAGAAAACATGTGCTATCACCGACTTCGTCGTTAATAGCTATAACGAAAAATCAAGGTACTCACGGTCAACTTTCAAACACCTAACCACGCAGTTGGACAATTTGAATTCCGTGGTGTTAGTGGAAGTAATTGAAGTGGAGCCAGACTTCCCAATAGGAACGTCGGAAAATTCTTACCAAGAACAATTCGATCTTGTGAAAGAGAATGGAAATTGGAAGATTAGCCAAATACCCTCTTATTCATATCCAATTAATTGCCGTATGAAACTGGAAACCCTTGGCAAATCCGATGATTGAAGCAGTCGATGTTCTGGTTTTTTTTCCCTTAGTTGTATTAATAAATCTTTGTATTTATCAGTTAATCGCTTTCAGGAAAGGTAATAATACCGGTCAATCATTGGCTGATCCTGCAAAGCGGCTATATTTATACATAATTTCCGGGGTTGGCCTATTGATGCTTGTGAATGGACTGGAACAATCATCAGTTCATTTAATAGGTTTTTTAGCTTCTCCCTCTCTTTTGGAGACAGGTCCAGACCGAGCCGCTTTAGGAATATCATTGCTGGTGATAGGAGGGCCTTTCTGGATTCTTTATTGGCGGAAAATTAACCAAGAGGTATTGAAAAATTCAGATGAGCTCACGTCAGGCATAAGAATTGCATATTTTCTTTTGTGTTTGTCGGTATCTTTCGCCATATCAATAAGTTGTATTTCTGACATTATTTCAGATACCTTGCAAGCCTCCGAGTTTAACTGGCCTCGAATACCGACACTACTAATATGGTTATTGGTTTGGGGTTACCATTTAAAGGTGCTGTTGCAAGCCAAATTTTCTGATCGTGTAAATAGCCAAAGTCTACGCAATACATTTGTTTACAGTTTCAGTTTTATTGGATTATTCATACTGGCTTCAAGTTTAATCAGTCTAATTTACCTCGCAATCTTCAGCATTATCCAAAATACCTTAGATAATGAGGAAATTTTGATCTCCAACAGTGGCCTCAGCTCTTTAAGGTTAACTGTGTCAGTGCTACTAGGCTTTGCGACATGGTCCGTCCATTGGCTGCTTCTAAGAAACAAACTGGCAAAACAAGAATATGAACCGTTCTATCTCTACCTAGTTTACATAGTTACGATAGTGTCCTGCATGGTATCAAGCACAATGTTGCTAATGACCCTATTCGGTAAAGTCTTCCAAATTGAGGAAATGGATGGATGGCGATTTATACTTATCTCCTCAATAAGTACTTTGAGCATCAGCACCGCTGTCTTGCTGTATCACACAAAGCAAGCTCCAAATAACTACCAAATGACTGATTTATTAAAAAAACCTAATGCTGCCTTAATATTCTCTTTGGCGTTTTTAGGATTGGGGTTCTTGTCTTCAGGATTTTCAGTGCTAATACACTCAATGATGATATCTCTACTACAACTGACCTGGACTGACATAGTCCATCCAGGTGATTCTTGGAAAGATTCTTTATCCGTAGGTGTAAGTTTAACAATAGTTGGTTGCCTTGTGTGGTACATGTCTTGGAGAAGATTAACTACACAGACCGCCAATTTTAACGAAAAAATTTTCTACGCCCGAATCTATTTCATGGTGGTCCTTGGAATAAGTATTATCTTCACGGCAGGCGCCATGGCAGATATTCTATTTATCCTGCTGAAGGATTCTCTTGCCACCGATCTCGGCTCCCAGACAATTGAATCTTTAATCGCACCTCTGTCCATTGGAATGGTTTTGGGGATCGTTGTAATCTATCATCGTCGAATATTCAAAGGTATACGTCCGGAATCTGAACCAAAACTCCAACCTCAATTACAGCAAACTGCAAGAAAGAGTGTCACTATATTTAGTTGGGCCGGTAATCGTGAATTAATCAAAACCTTGCAAACCCGTTTAGGCTATGATGCAAAAGAAATCATGTGGACTGACGAATCAAATTTTGATGGCACAGGCATAAAAGCAGATATAGATGATTTATACAATTCAATAATCAGTTTAGAGGCAAGCAATATGCTTTTAATACAAGCCGGCGAGGAATACAAAATCTATACTTACACCGAGAATTCATTGGAAGGCTAATACCAAATGACAACAGTACACATTTTAGGAGCAGGTACTCCGACTCCAACACCTGACAGATTTGGATCATCATTTGCACTTGAAATAGGCGGAGACCAAATAATGATTGACTGTGGCCCAGCTGCCACGCATAAATTAGTTAAAGCTGGTTTATGGCCCACAAATATAGACTATTTATTTTTCACCCACCACCATTTTGATCACGATATTGATTATCCATGCTTCCTGCTATGCAGATGGGACCAAAGTGTAGGAAATGAAAATACCCTGAAGGTATTTGGCCCCAATTTAACTGAAAAAATAACAAAAGGAATTCTTGATGAATCTACAGGATTGTTCGCTCATGATTGGATAGCACGGGTCAATCATCCGCTGAGCCAAAAAATTCATGTCAACAGAGGTGGGACACTTCCCAGGAAACCTCCACAGGTGGAAGCATTTGATATCGGGGTCGGTCCAGTCTTTAAAACATCCGACTGGAGTGTCATCAGTGCCCCAGCAAAGCACGTACAACCATATTTAGATTCTCTGGCATATCGGTTTGACACGCCTGATGGAAGCATTGTCTTCACTGGTGATACCGAACCTTGCAGTTCAGTCCTGGAATTAGCCAAAAATGCGGATCTAATGGTATGTATGTGCTGGGATGAACAATCCAACATGAACGGAAGTGGAGAAAGCCAAGGGCAATGTGGCACAATTGGCGCAGCAGAAATGGCCCAGGCCGCCAATGTGAAAAAATTGGCTTTGGTGCACATAGGGGCCAATTTATCTGACCCTACGGTGATGAATTCAGCCAGATCTGATATTAGTGATATTTTTTCAGGCAAAATTATTTTTGCCAATGAATTGGATAAATTAGATCTTTAGATTAATTTGAATGTAGTTCTTCCCAATCAGATCGCAAAACCTCCATTAAAATGAAGTCTTCTCTGCCTCTTTTGACGTTACGAATCAATTTGAAACCAGATTTAGTAAAAGATGCCTGGGCTCTGTAATTCCAAGAAAGGGTGTGGAGATAAACTCTATCTAATTCCAAAATAGTGAACAAATGTTGCAATAATGTATTAACTGTATCGGTACCATACCCGCTACTCCAGTAATCCTTATCACCAATCATTATCCCTAATTCAGCCTGACGATTTTGCGTATTTAGATCGTAATACATAATATTCCCAATATGAATGCCCTCCAAGGTTTCAACTGCCAACCTTTTTGAGCGATAGTTTGGAAATTGCATCTCTTCTTTCGAATATCTAAGAAAGTCTTCATAAGACATACTCATTGGTCTGGTTGCGTCTAACCGAGACAGTTC
>QGNN01000030.1 GCA_003228105.1 Chloroflexota bacterium | reverse complement strand
TCTTCATATCCTTTGAGGTTAGGATATATTTCAAATCTCCTTTGTCAGATATTTTTCCTAGATCCTCCAAGGAAGTAATCCAAGTGTCTTGGTATTCCGAATAAATCGGCAGGATTGGTAAGCGAGGAATATGTGGTGAATGTTCTGCCGCATGGTAGGTCACTTTTGCGGCGGTATTATATGAATCAGTTGCCATAAGATATTTACTTGCCCCTTTTCCTTGATACACATATTCAATGGCTTTTGTTAATTCATGAGGTTGTGTTCGGACAATCACCGTAATCACCGTTCCTCGAAGGCGGGCCCGTTCTATTCCAGAATCTACTTGATAGTCTTTTGGTATTCCGCTGAAATTTACGGGCATTTGATCAAAACCAATTCGGCCTAATGTATCATTTCGTGGATTAGTAAGGTTGTAAAAAGTGATAGAAAGATTAGAAACAAGGATTAGCCCGAAAATAATGACTAAACCACTATTTAAGATATTTTCCCCTTTTGAATAAATTTTTGAATCGTCTTCTGGTTTGAAAAATAAAAAGACAGGCAGAATGATGGCACTGACCAGACATAGATAACTGAGAAATTTATATCCCCTCCATAGGGGCACCACATTGGATAAGGCATGAGAAACGTAAAGGAGTCCGACTATAAGTACCGTAAATGAAATAGCACGCTGCCACTGTGAGTGGGTTTGACGACCTTTGGTTAATCCTACCGTTCCAATTGCAGACAAAGCACAAATCGCAGGAACTGCAGAAGACATGGATGAAAGCAGCAAAGAGATCCTGATGGAATTGCTAGGGTACACTAGTGATGATTGTGAAACATTAGAAAAAGAAGGCACAGTTTTGTTCCAATAAACTGTCTAAAACAGGAGAAATTTGTAATGGCTGGACATCAGGTTAATTCCCCAATGACCGGACAAATTATTGAAATATCGGTTGAAGTTGGACAATCCGTTTCCGAGGGAGATCTGCTATTTGTTATCGAATCTATGAAAATGGAAAATGAGATCTTTTCTGAAGTGAATGGCACGGTAACTTCTATTGAAGTGGAAGAGGATCGGAACATCAGTGAAGAAAATTTACTTATGACAATAGAAATCTAAATTTTATTACTCAACCCATACGTGTTTTAAGTGGAGGATCTAATGCCTATAGACCCGAATAGGGAAACTTGGAAACCAGGAATGCCCTGGGAAGGCGCTCTTGAAGACATAGACTACATAACTGCTCTAGGTCAGGAAATGGGAGGGGCGGAAAGGGTAGATCGACAGCACAGTGGTGGCAGATACACAGTCAGAGAGCGAGTCGACAAAATGTTGGACAAAGGAAGCTTCATAGAGTACGGCCCAATGATTGGGGCGGCTGAATACGATGATGATGGAAACCTGGTTGAATTTTCACCAGGTGCCTATGTTATGGGGCTCGGTGAAATAGACGGAAGGCCTGTTGCAATTGGGGGAGACGATTTCACCATATCAGGTGGTAGTCCACACAATGTTAGGAAACATCCAACTGACTTTATGCAACCGCTCGCCTCCCAATATGGCATTCCTTACATTCAGCTTGTAGAAGGAGTTGGGCATAGTGCCAAATCAGACGAAGCCAAAGGTCATATGGGATTGCCAGATGGAGCTCTCTGGTGGAGAGGGATCGAACTTCTAAAAAAAGTGCCCGTCGCTGCAGGAATAATGGGGTCTGTCGCAGGAGCGCCAGCTGCCTTTGCTTTGATGTCTCATTTCACAGTTATGGTTAAAGGGCAATCTCAAATTTTCCCTTCCGGCCCACCTGTGGTCAAAAGGGCGATCGGAGAGGATCTCAACAAGGAGGAGTTGGGAGGCTATAAAATGCATGTCCATGAAAGTGGCCAGGTAGATAATGTGGCGGATTCCGAAGAGGAAGCTTTTGAACAGATCAAACAATTCATTTCGTATCTACCAAACACAACAAATGACGTTGCTCCGAGAATTGAAACAGGCGACCCTCCAGATCGAAGACCGGAGGAGTTGTTAAACATCATTCCTCCTAATAGAAAAAGATCCTACGATCCTAGAAAGTTGATTAAGTTGGTTGTCGACAACGGAGACTTTTTCGAAATGAGGAGGCACTGGGCCGGCGCACTCATCACAGGATTCGCACGACTTGATGGCTATAGCGTAGGGGTGATCGGAAGTGATCCTATGTTCATGGCGGGGGCCATGGATGGTTGGGCTGCAGAAAAATATGCACATTTTGTCGATCTTTGCGATGCATTCAACCTTCCTATTGTTATGTTTTTGGACATGCCAGGTTTCATGCTTGGTTCCCATGCCGAAAAAAAGGCGACCATGAGGAGAGGTGTTAGAGCTTTAATAGCGAGTGCAGAGGCAGAGGTGCCGAAAATTGAATTTAATGTTAGGAAGGCCTACGGGGTAGCCGCCGATGCAGCCCACAGCCTCGGTCACCCAAATGGTTTAAATTTGAGATTTGGATGGCCTGCTGGAGAATGGGGTGGTATACCGATTGAAGGTGGTGTAGCCGCCGCTTACAGAAGAGAAATAGATAATGCACCTGACCCCGAGGCTCACAGGTTAATGATCGAGGAGAGATTGCTCAAACTTCGCTCGCCTTTCAGAGCGGCCCATAAAGGTGATGTAGTTGATTTGATAGATCCAAGAGAAACTCGTCGTCTCGCTTGTAGGTTTGTGAAATTAGCTCAACCTATGTTGGGAAAATTAGCTCAAAAGCCTAAAAGGATTGTCAGGCCTTAGGCGGGAAAATGCCCTCTAAATATTTTGAAGACGATTTGCCACTCGATGGAATAAGGATCGTTGAAACTGCCCAAGGTGTCTCCGGCCCCTATGCTGCAAAGCTGCTTGGCTCCTTAGGTGCCGAGATTATCAAAGTTGAGTTACCTGACGGCGATTGGAGTCGGAAAGTTCCACCCTTTCTTTCTGAAACTAATCGTATAGAATCGAGTGCCCTGTATTTGTACAACAACACAGGCAAAAAAAGTGTTGTCATCGACTGGAGAAACTCAGAGGGCCTTCAACATTTGAAAAATCTCATTAAATCTGCTGATCTTTTAATTGAAGACTGGGATAGGTCGGCTAGGACCAAATGGAATCTAAATTCCGAAATGTTCCTGGAGGATAACCCTCAATTGATTGAGCTTTGTATAACACCATTTGGTTTATACGGCCCTTATAGCAACTACAAATCCAGCCCCCTAATACAACTAGCACTAGGGGGAATACTCAACCTGGTTGGATACCCAGAACAAGAACCATTAATGCTGCCCGGAAACCAACCTGATTATCTAACTGGTATCAACGGCAGTAACTCGATACAGATTGCCTTATGGGACAAAGATTTTTTTGGCGAGTCAGGTAAGTTCTTGGAATTGACCATGATGGAAACTCTCGCCAACCTACACCAAGCTCCTCTCGATATGGGAGGTGTTATAAGACAAAGAAGTGGACATCGACAATCTCCCCTTTCATCCAACGGCTTTCCCCCAGGAATTTGCACAGTTTCGGCAAAGGATGGGTACATGACTTTCGGGGGGGGAAGCCCTGTGATTTGGGAGCAGCTTTGCTTAATGCTTGGCCGATTAGACTTGCTCGAAGATGGCAGCTTTGATAATGTTTTTGAGAATCCTGAATCTGGTCTCATAGTTGACCAAATCATGGAAAGCTGGATGGCAGAGAAGACAAGAGAGGAAGTTTTTGAGGAAGCATCCTCTATCTGGATGCTGCCTGTCTCCCCGGTGAAGAAAATAAACGAAATTCTCGAAGATAAACAATACGCCAGCAGACATGCTTTCCAAAAAATTACTCATCCAGTTGCCGGAGAAGCCACTTACCCGTCTCCAACTTTTACCGCTAATGGAGAAAAACTAGAGGTTTCGAGATCTCCAATGCTCGGAGAACACACAAAGGAATACCTTTGGTAAATATCAAATGCCAGCAGTAGATACTGTCTCCTCAGGGGCGTTAAGACATTTGCGAGTTATTGACCTTACTAGAGTTTGGGCTGGGCCGCTTGGAACACGTACTTTGGCTGACTTTGGCGCTGAAGTAATAAAAGTGAGTGATCCTAGGATTCCCTTAAGCCGGGTAGGAAAAATCAATGATAAGTTAAATAGGAACAAATTAAATATTGCTCTAAGGCTGGACAAACCTGAAGGAAAAGAGGTGTTCCTTGACCTAGTTTCCGTGGGAGATGTTGTAATCGAAAATTTTCGCCCGAGAGTCATGAGAAATTTGGATATAACTTACGAGAAACTCCTTGAATCTAATCCAAATCTACTGATGTGTTCAATGCCAGGATTTGGACTCGCTGGGCCTTATTCAGAATACCCCGCATTTGGGTCAACTGCAGAGGCAATGTCTGGGATAAATTCAATGATTGGTTATGTCCCAGACAGACCTTTACAGACAGGTTTTTCTTATGCTGACCCTATTTCGGGTCTAAATCTCGTTAATGTGATTCTCGCATTCGCTCGACGAAGGAGTCTAACTCGGAAAGGGAATTTCCTAGATTTAGCCCTCGCAGATAGCCCATTAGGGACACTTGGCGAGTTTTTTGTTGCAAATTCTGCTACCGGCTATAAGCAAAACCCAAACGGTAACCGGCATTCACAATATATTCCCCACGGGGCTTTCAGATGTTTTGGAGACGATCAATGGATAGCCATATCAATTACAAACCATTTTCAATGGGAGAAATTGAAAGATGAGATCAATGATAGCCGGTTAGAAAGCCCTGACTATGATGACTTTTCAGGTAGGAAAGCTAATGAAGAAGCCATAAATCGGTTATTGGAAGAATGGACTTCAAGCAGGGATGCCGCTGAATTAATGGAACAGTTGCAAGATCAGGGGATACCAGCAGCCAAAGTGTCAAACAATCTAGATGTCTTAAATGATCCCCATCTCAATAAACGAGAGTATTTTTCATTTCTCAAGCCTTCAGTAAAGGACATTGAGAAATATGATGGACAGGCGATACCGGGTAATCAAAAGGAAAGATCTACGTGGTTCCCAATGAGGAATCTAGGGGAAGATTCTAGCAGTATAGTAATGGAATATCTTGGTTATTCGAAGGGCAAATACCAATCTCTGTTGAAGCAAGGGATCATCTCCTAAAGTAAATTTTGTAAATGTCTAATTATTCACATGTTCTTGTTGTAAGTGGAGGCATGAACTCTGCCACCTTGGCCCATATGTGTGTTAAGGACGGCGGTTCACCCTATCTGATCACCTTCGATTATGGCCAAAAACATAGAAAGGAAATTGAATATGCGCGATTACTCGGAGAAAATCTAGGCGTACCCCATCAGGTGGTTAATATATCAAATATACAAAAGCTACTCGGAGGTTCGGCCCTTACTGATGACGGTATGGAAGTGCCAGAAGGTCACTACGAAGTATCTAATATGTCAATAACTGTGGTGCCGAATAGGAACGCCATTTTCCTGACAATAGCCTATGCGGCAGTTGTTTCCTTCGAATCTGAATATGGAGGAGCAGCTATGCATACTGGCGACCATACTATTTATCCAGATTGCCGACCTGAATTTGTAAATATTCTTGGTAACATGCAAAAAATCGCAACAGAAGGAACAGGCAACCCAAACCTGAGTATTTGGACTCCTTTTATTGATAAAAGCAAAGCAGAATTCGCACCAATCGGGTTAGCTATGGGTCTAGATTACGGAGAGACCTGGAGCTGTTACAAAGGTGACCGACTGCATTGTGGCAGATGCGGCACATGCGTAGAACAAAAAGAAGTTTTTGAACTAATTGGGACTTTGGATCCAACCCAATACCAGTAAGAAAACTAAGTTTCATATAAGTTGAAGGGCCTCGTTGGAAAACAATTGAATTTACGGTCTTTTTTCATCGGTTTATACTAACTACAATAGTGAATAATAAATCAATTAAGGAAACTGACTTTTGAATCGTCGAAATTGGGTCAATGCAACAGCAACGCGTAATTACGCTATCAACGATCCTCTTTTGGACTGGCTTCACTATCACGGCAAATCAAAAGGTTTTAAACCAGACACCGAATACTCTGATTACGACGAAAGGACCGATTTTAGGCTTTTCATCATGAATCAAGGAAATCGATTCGAATCCTCCGTTACGAAATATATTTCTGAACTATTTCCTATACATAGGGTAAGAGAACCAATGGAATCTAGTTCCGATGACCGTGTGTTCTCAAAAACTTTATCCGCGATGCGTTCAGGTTCCCCAGTTATTTATCAGGCTGTCCTTAGGGATGAAAAAACCGAGACTTATGGGATCGCCGACTTTCTTATAAGAAGTGATGTTTTCGGGGAACTATTTTCCCGATATAGAGGAGATGAATCCACCATATTAGGATCCCCTCTCTTAGGTGATGGGTCATGGCATTACCGAATTCTCGATGCCAAATTCACCACTCTCAGATTTTCAGCAGCCGGCAACTTATCGACTAGTGGGTCCGCCTGGGCCTATATGCTCCAACTTTTCATATATAACAGGGCCTTGGGTAACATGCAGGGATACACCCCTCCAAATGCTTATTTACTGGGCCGAAAATGGTCACAAACGGCTAAAGGAGAGACACTCCGGGGAACCAATTTTATGGACCGCCTTGGGGAAGTTCCTATGGATTATTTTTCTGGGAGCCGAGGAACCCTTGAAAATGTCGTAACCAATGCATGTGAATGGATACGAAATGTCCGAATTAATGGGCATTCATGGGAGGTACACCCTACCCCATCGGTCCTTGAATTGAGGCCAAATATGAGTTCCACTGCTGATCAGCCTTGGCACCACGCAAAAGCCGAAATCAATGACTCCTTAAAAGATTTGACCACCCTCTGGGGAGTTGGAGTGGAAAAAAGAAATCTGGCAAACATGGAAGGCATATTCAAATGGGACCATGAAGGTCTAAAAGCTGAAGACCTGGGGGTCAAAGCTAAAGCAAGCGCCAAAACCTTACAAGCAATTCTAGACGTGAACAGAATTGAAACCCGGCCAGTTGAGCCTTCATTCATTGACGACCCAGACAACAATTGGCGGCAACCTGCCAAGGTTGAATTTTTCGTAGATTTTGAAACAGTCTCTGATCTCAATGATGACTTTGCAAATACCCCGGAGAGTGGCGGCACTCCTTTAATATTTATGATCGGTTGTGGGCACTTGGAAGAAGAAAAATGGATATGGCGGTGTTTCACCACTGATCGATTAACCGAAGGGCATGAGGGATTAATAATAGATCAATGGATGGATTATATGTATCAAGTCCAAAACAGTCTTGACCCGGAGGGCTACAGCCCTACTGTATACCATTGGTCCCACGCGGAAGTTTCAACTTTCGACTCGGCTTTTAATTCGGCAAAAAATCGCCATACTGACAAAGAGTGGCCATCTTTAAACTGGTACGATTTTTTAAAGGAGGTCATAAAAAAGGAACCCGTAGTTGTAAATGGCGCCTTTGGGTTTGGGCTTAAAGCTATAGCAGGGTCTTTGAATTCACAGGGATTAATAGAAACCTCTTGGGAGTCGGGCCCCACGGATGGTCTGGGGGCAATGGTTGGAGCCTGGTGGGCTGACGGTCAAGCGGAACAACAAGGACTCACGATGACGGAAATTCCTATGATTCAGGAAATTTCGGAATATAACGAGGTAGACTGCAAAGTAATGATGGAAATTATCCAATATTTGAGAAAAAACCACTGAATGTTTGGTAAGATTTGGGACATCTAGGGTTTCCTTGTAATATAGTCTCGCACTACTAATCCAAGGGGAGATTGACATGGCAACTCAGACTGCATATAGACCCCCGGTAATGGGCATGACACATATGGTTTCTGCCGGACATTATTTGGCAGCTTCAGCCGGTTATCGAATATTAGAAGGTGGAGGAAACGCTGTTGATGCCGGCGTAGCATCAGGGATAGTCATTAATGTGACCCTACCTAACGCCACCAACTTCGGGGGTGTAGCTCCGATAATGGTCTACATGGCCGAAAATCAGGATACCAATAGCATAAATATAGACGACAAACTGGAAGAATTATAAGGATTTTCAAATGTTCCCAATCATCAAAATAGTTCGTCAATATGAGAGGCTAGCTGTATTTACCTTGGGTAAATTCAGTGACACAGGAGGTCTTAAGGGTCCAGGTTTACGAATTCTAATCTGGCCTTTTCAAACTTCCACACGGATTGATCTACGAGAAGAAGTAATAGATATCCCTCGTCAAACCAACATTACCAGTGATAATGCACCACTAGACATAGATTTCCTTGTTTTTCTTCGCCCAATTGAACACCAAGCTCAGAAGGTGGTGTTGGAGGTCATCAATTACCATCAGGCCGTAATCGGCATGGCCACCACAATACTGAGGGCCGTCGTCGGAGAAATGACGGTGGATGAAGTTTTGTCCCAACGTGAGAGAATCAACGATGAATTAAGGGTTAAGCTGGACGACATTACCGCACGGTGGGGTATCAAAGTCACACAAGTCGAGATAAAAGAAATAGAGCCTGCAACAGACATACAGTCAGCGATGAATCGCCAGATGGCGGCGGAGAGATTGAGAAGAGCAGAAGTCACAGAGGCAGAAGGAAAACGGCAGGCCTCCATAACAGTGGCAGAAGGAGAAAAACAGGCAGGAATATTACGGGCGGAAGGGCAACGACAGTCAGAGATTCTTGTGGCAGAAGGCGATCAACAGGCCTCAGTTCTCCGAGCCAAAGGTTTCAGCACTGCCTTAGACACAATATATTCCGTGGCACAAAATATAGACACTAAAACCCTCAGCCTACAATATTTTGAGACTTTAAAGGAGATGGGAAAAGGGGATTCCACAAAGTTTATATTCCCCATGGAATTCACAAAACTCCTTGGTCCATTTGCATCTGCACTATCTGTTTTGAATGACAACCCGACCCCAAAAGCCACCAAACAGGACGTAGAGGTCGATTAGATCAAGGCAGTCGGAAAATGCAAGGCTTCACTCGGTTTTTTTGGATGGGAATTAAAAAATTTTTATCACCTCCAAATGTTACGAGCGTTCTGCAAGTTTTTCGCCTGTAGCCACCTTGAGAAATTCTATCTCGTATTCCGATATTAATTGGGATAATTCAACGTTATAATTTAAAACACTATCCGGCGCATTGGGGAGCCTATATGCTTCTATTGTTTCCTGTATCCATTCTGCACAGACTGTGATTTCTTCAGCAGGGAAACCTGTCCCACCCATATAAGAAGTAGCTTCTCCTCTACTGGTATTTTTTTCATACGCTCCGCATATTCTTGTCAATAATTTGGCAACCTTCCATGAATCTTTACGTTCGATTTTGCAAACTCGTCTTATCAAAAACATCGTTGCTTCTCTAGGGTGAAAATTCTTCGGTTGGTTCCATACAACTAAGTGCAATCTTGTATATGCCAGTAACCAAAAAATCGTTTGGGTGTATGATTTTGATTGCTTGTTATGAAATTTAGTTATTTGCAATCGTTCAAATCGAAACATTACAAATGGTTAGCCTTTCTTTCTGCAGCCCTTTCGATCTTCGGAACGGCGGTGGATCGCGGTTCCTCAAACGTCATAATACCTGAGATAGCCGAGTACTTCAGGGCAGACTTGCCCACCGCTCAATGGGTGCTTATTTCATACCTTGTGATAGTCGCTGCGCTAGTGCTCCCACTTGGCCGTCTTGCAGACATAATCGGAAGAAAAATAGTTATAATTACCGGGCTTTTTGTATTTACGATCGGAGGAATAGTTTCTGCATCAGCTCCAGAAATAATGTTCCTGTTTTCTGGAAGAATACTACAAGGTTTTGGTGGGGCTATGATCCAGGGAACCTCTATGGCTATCGCTGTTGACGCATTCGGTCGAGGACAAAGAGGACGCTCTATTGGCTTAATTTTAATATTTGTCGGTATGGGCAATATTGCTGGGCCGGCCATTGGAGGGTTTATTACCGGACTGTTTGGATGGAGGGCTGTATTCGCGACCACTTCCCTAGTTACTTTAGGCGCCGCTTTTTTGACTATTGCAGTCCTCAAGGCCGATTCCGACGGAAAGGAGGATGGGAACTTTGATTGGGTTGGTGCATTTTGGTTCACCAATTTTCTTATTACATTATTGGTTGGCTTTACCATGGTGCCTACATTTGGGTGGACTTCGCTATACACCTGGCCTATTTTAGGTTTATCAATTCTGTTACTAATATCCTTTATAAGAAGATCTATTCAATATGATGATCCGGTCCTTGATGTAAGACTTTTTCTAAAACCACTATTTACAACCTCTATTGCTGCAAATTTCCTATGTTTTTTAGGAATGTCTTCTATGTGGTTTTTACTACCGTTTTATTTGAAATATGTAATGTTCTACACTCCCCAGCAAATTGGAATGGTTTTCATGCCCGCAGCGGCCGGAATGGCTATAGCCGGTCCTATTGCTGGCAGACTTTCTGATAAATTTGGTTGGAGACCATTTACAATTATGGGTCTGTTAATGGCAACTTCCGGATTAATTATCCTATCCTTCCTCGATGAAAATTCACCAGGATGGTTACCGATCCTTGGAGTTCTACCTATTAGTACTGGAATGGGTTCATTTTACGGTCCCAACAACAGTGCAACTTTAAGCGTCACAAATGACAAACCCAACGGGGCGATAATCGCATTCATTAATTTAATCAGAAATTCTGGTAATTTAATGGCAGTGCCTTTCTCCACTTTAATTGTGACTTCGGTTATGGGCGCCCAAGGACATCCTCCAAATTTATCGGCCGTAACTCAAAACGCTGCAGCTGGCTTGATTCCATCTTTTATATCTGGTTTGAACACCACATGTCTATCATTAACCGGGCTTGTGGGACTCGGGATGCTTCTTTCCATGTATAGAGGAAAACCAGCCATCATTAAAGATTAGCCTGTATAGCCTCCTCACATTCCAACTCGCTTGCGGTCGACCTGTTCATGTTCTTGGAGGTACATGAAAGCGTCCACTAGGCCTTCTATATCATCAACCATTGGATTGTTTTTAGTTTGTTTATCAGCCCAAGGAATCAAAACCACCATACCGCTTTTGGCCAAAGGTTTTGCTAATGCCAGGATCCGTTTTTCTTCCTTATATGGTGGAGCAAAAACCATAAAGAAAACGACTGCGGGACGAGTCCCATTTCCGGAAGACATATAAATGTAAGCTTCAGACAAGGCTTCGGAGGACTCAAAGGTTATTTCCTCTATGAAGGGGGTGTCGAAATAAATCCTAAAGGTTTAATTGGAATCGCCGGCAAAATTTGAGAAATAAAAAGAGGTACTTTGGCAGAAGCCTTAGCTCGAGGAGTGATTAAATACAATATGATCAAGAAAACAAGAAGGAAAGAGATTCAATTTTATTCATTCATATTTCAATTTCTAATACCTCTGAAAAACGAGGTATGTCCCGCCTCACGGTAGTATACTTTCACCAACAACTCTGCAGGAAGGTGTGTATGTCAACTTACGTATTGATTCATGGATCTTATCAAGGTGGATGGATCTGGAAACATACTGTAGAAAAGTTGGTTGCAAAAGGGAACACCGTTCACAGCCCAACCCTTGATGGTTGTGGGGAACGGGCGAGATCTATAAGGTCTGGTATTACCATCACAAGCCAAGCAGAAGAGGTATCTGATCTTTTGCGCTATCAAGATTTAACAGATGTAACCCTCGTTGGAACTAGCACTGGAGGTCTGGTCACTTGCAAGGTAGCGGAATTATCTCGTGATCGTATCCAACATATATTTTTTGTGGATGCATTGGCTCCTCAACCAGGTAAAAAAGTAGCTGATATTGTGGTGAGGAGCCCATCCTACCCACAAACTATCACTGAACTCACGAGAGGACCATCCAAAGCGGAAATGGAAGAGCGTCTTTTTCAAGACCTAGAGCCGAACCTCAAAAAATGGGCTATCGACAGAGTTACCATGCACCCAAAAGGAGCGACTGATGCTCCAGGGGAATTAGATGGATTTTGGAGCCAAAAATGGGATACCACAGTTATTCGGTGTACCTTGAGCGTAAATCCTTCGCGGGACCATCAATTTCGAACAGCTCAAAAATTAAATGCTCAATGGCATGAACTGGAAGCTGGCCACTATCCAATGCTTACCCACCCCAAAGAGTTATCCCAGTTGCTCGAAAGATAACGCAGAGTATATCAACCTCCACTAACTGATGAGCGGAATTACTTAATGGGTACCCTATATATAGTCGGAACTCCAATAGGCAACCTCGAGGATATTAGTTTTAGGGTAATCCGTATCCTTTCTGAGGTGGATTTGATAGCGGCTGAAGATACCCGCGTTACTGAAAAATTACTGAGTCGATATGACATCAAAACCCAAAAAACCAGTTTCAATAAAGATAATTCATTCGGGAAAATTCCGGAAATTCTCAACACCTTAATTAACCATGACGTCGCTTTAACTACCGATGCTGGGACCCCAGGCATTAGTGACCCCGGTTATGATTTAGTTAAGGAGGTTAATTCAGCCGGATTTACGGTGGTGGGAATACCTGGGCCGTCAGCCGTTACCACGGTTTTATCCATGTGCCCATTTCCCCTAGAAGGATTCATATTTACAGGGTTTCCACCGAGGAAGGAAGGTGATTTATTAAAGTTTTTGAAACATTACGAGGCATTAAATCTACCAGTAGTGTTGTTTGAATCCCCGAGAAGGATTCGTAACCTACTTGAAAAAATAGCCCTGCTCTACCCTGATCGAAGCGTGTTCATAGCGCGCGAGATGACCAAAATTCACGAAGAAACTTTCCACGGGACCTCTTCTGACGCATTAGTTCACTTTATTGAACCCAAAGGCGAGTTCACAATGGTCCTATCAAAAATAAAAGTTGAAACAAATCTTTTAAATCAAACCGATATCCTTAAACTCATACGAAAATTATCCTCTGACGGGTTGGGGATTAAGGAAATTTCCCGGGAAATCGCCATTGTGGCCAAACTTGGAAACAGCGGGGCATATAAACTGGTACTTGATACACTTACTGATGATGAATAAGTACCTTAAATAATTTGAGACGAAATCTGAACTCATACCAAAAATATTATGGAAATTAAAAACCCACTTCTCACCTTAGATTCAAAATTACCCTCAATATTAGAGTTGTCGAAGTCTCAACTTTTTGAAAATCTACAAAGCCTACAGCAACCCCGATTTAGAGGTGAGCAAGTCTGGCGGGCTATCTATAAAGAATGTCGGACTTCCTTCCACGACATGACGAATTTAAGCAAGGAACTAAGGTCTGTCCTGTCTCAGAATTATTCGATAGGCAGTTCTTCAACTATTATGTCAAAGAAATCGTTGGATGGCAGCACGGATAAAACATTATTCAGATTATCCGATGGAGAATTAATTGAAACTGTTTTAATGCGTTATGAAGCAGATGGGCATCGTAGAGGCAGGAAGACAGTTTGTGTCTCTACTCAAGCGGGGTGCGCGCTAGGATGTACTTTCTGTGCCACAGGCCAGCAAGGCTTTAGGAGGAATTTGACAGCCGGGGAGATTACCGAGCAGGTACTGGTGATGGAACGACTTGCAAGAACAGAAGATGAGAAAGAAATTGATATCGGCCAGCGGTCTCGTGGGGAAATCCAAGGGGTCACAAATGTGGTCTTTATGGGTATGGGGGAACCTTTAGCAAATTACGAAAATATGATGGTAGCTATTAGGGTTCTTAATGACCAAAAAGGAATTGGAATAGGTGCCAGGCATATAACAATTTCGACTGTAGGCCTGATTCCTGGTATTGAACGGCTAGCAGAAGAGAATATTCAAATAAATCTTGCCGTCTCATTACATGCTCCTGACAACGACACCAGATCAGAAACTATGCCGATCAATAAACGTTATCCAATAGAGGATTTACTTTTGGCATGCCAGAAATTTGTAAAGAAAACCAAACGCAGAATATTTATAGAATATGTACTATTGAAGGGGCAAAACGACACCCCAAAGCATGCTGCCAAGCTAGGCGGAATCCTTAAAGATTTACTATGCCACGTAAATCTTATTCCTGTAAATCCAACCGGAAAGGGGCTCTATCAACGAACCAGTTACAAAGAGGCCCAAAGATTCCAATCCAATCTCAAAATATTTAATGTCCCATCAACGGTACGAATGGAAAAGGGAATTGATATCAATGCAGGGTGCGGGCAATTAAGAGATAGGGCCTTGGCTTCAACTGACTCGTTAGGCACAAATTTGGATTAATTCGATTTTCGGGTCGGTTGCATGCAACATACATACCATGTGCTAATATTCGAGTGTATCTTTTCAGGAGATGATTCTTAATATATGCCCGAAAACATTCTCGTCTGCGTCGCATGGCCATACGCAAACGGATCCATTCATCTTGGACACGTCGCAGGAGCATATCTCCCAGCAGATATTTTCGCCCGATATCATCGCATTAAGGGTAATAACGTCCTTATGGTATCAGGGAGCGACGCTCATGGAACTCCTGTTACCATAACCGCTGAAAATGAAGGGATATCTCCGGAGGCGGTTGCAAAAAAATACCAAAATGAATTTCTCCATGACTGGAAGGGGCTTGGTATAAATTGGGATCTTTTCACCACTACACACACGCAAAATCATTTTGACGTTACACAAGATATCTTTTCAAAACTTCATGAGAAAGGTTTCATTTACAAAGACACTATGTGGCAACCTTTTTGCGAGGAACACAACAGGTTCTTGGCTGACAGGTATGTGGAAGGTATTTGTCCCAATTGTAATTCCAATGGAGCCAGAGGCGACCAATGCGACGAATGTGGCAACACCCTTGACCCTAAAGATCTAATAGATATCAAACACAAGGATTGTGAATCAACTCCAATATTTAAGGATACTGAACATTTTTTCCTAAAACTCAGTACTTTTGAAGACGATTTAATCAACTGGGTCACCGAAAAGTCCCATTGGAAACCTAATGTTAAGAATTTCACTTTGGGATTTTTGGAAGGAGGCTTGAAAAATCGTGCTATTACGAGGGATATGACATGGGGAATACCGATCCCTCTTGATGGCTACGAGGATAAACGGATATATGTATGGTTTGAAGCTGTCATTGGTTATTTGTCAGCCTCTATCGAATGGGCCTCACAAACAAACAATCCCGATCAATGGAAAGACTATTGGAAAGAAGATTCCAAGTCGTACTATTTTATGGGCAAAGACAACATCCCGTTCCACACCGTTATTTGGCCAGCGATGCTGTTGGGATACGGTGGTTTGAATCTTCCATATGCCGTTCCTGCCAACGAATACGTAAACATGGAAGAAAGAAAGATATCCACCAGTAGAAATTGGGTTGTTAATTTAAAAGACTATTTGGAAAGATATGACCCTGATCCACTCCGTTTTTCCTTAGCCTCCATAATGCCAGAAACCAGCGATTCCAACTTTTCCTGGTCAGAATATGTCAGGAGGAACAATGACGAGCTTGTCGCCACTTTCGGAAACCTAGTCCACAGAGTGTTGTCCATGACAACAAGATATTTTGATGGTGTGGTCCCTCAACCCAAGGACAAAGACAATCTTGATATTTCATTAACAGAAAAAGCGAATAAAACCTTGTTGTTGGTAGCCACCGAACTGGAAAATTGCAGGTTTAGAAGGGCTCTAGAACATTCCATGTCTTTGGCCCAAGAAGCCAACAAATACCTTGATGATAAAGCACCTTGGAAAGCGTCCAAAACTGATCTGGAATCGGCGGGCAATAGTCTTTATCATTGCTTAAACGTAATAAACTGCCTTAAGACCACATTTTCACCTTTTCTTCCATTTAGTGCCGAAAAACTTCACAGCATGTTGGGATTTGAAGGCAGTTCCAGTGATAATGGGTGGAATTGGAATCCAGATGAAGTAATTCCCGGGCAAAAACTAGGAGAGCCAAAGGCATTATTCATCAAACTTGAAGAAAGTGTCATAGACGAGGAAATCAGCAGGTTAGGTCTCAATTAGGTAATTCTTCTATTGCAAGCATTCTCAATACTAGAACCAATTTCAGAACAACTCCAACTGGTTGATGATCGATTGAGGGAATTTTCTGAAAGTTCGGAATTACCATCCCTCAAAGATTTACTAATCCATGTGTTTGATTCCTCCGGCAAACTGGCCCGACCTGCCTTAACTCTACTTACAGCCGGGTTTCATCCCAACGATGGAGAGAAAGTCATAACAATGGCTACAGCCGTAGAAATGCTGCACGTAGCAACATTGATCCATGATGACACCGTGGATGAATCTGATACAAGAAGAGGAAGGGTAACAGTGAGTTCGAGTTGGGGTCAGCATACAGCAGTCCTTCTCGGAGACTACGTCTTCGCAGCCTCAGCGACATATGTTTGTTCTACTGGAGACATCAGGGTGATAAAAAGATTCTCTGAAACAATTATGGATCTTTCTAGAGGCCAGATGCAGGAAACTGCAAATAGTGGCAATATTAAAAATGGAATGGATGACTATCTTGAACGGATCTATTTCAAGACTGCCTCACTATTTTCCACCTCTGGAGAATCGGGGGCGATTTTAAGTGGAGCTTCTGAACCTATAGTGCAGAGCCTAAAGACATACAGTGAAAAAATAGGAATGGCCTTTCAAGTAGTGGACGATGTTTTGGATATCACAGGAACCCCACAGGAAATAGGCAAACCAGTCGGTAGTGATTTATTGAATGGAATAATCACATTACCAACAATATATGCCATTGAGGACTCGGGTTGCCGAAAAAAGGTGGGTTTATTTCTTGAAAATCCTTCCAACACGGAATTACATTCGGAGATTGTCGATATCATAAAGCGTTCAGATGTTGGAGAGAGATCTTACAAGTATGCCGATCAATTGATTGAAGAGGCCAAACTATCTCTGCAGTCCCTCGAAGATAATGACTGTAAAAGGTCCCTGACGGACTTAGCAGATTTCATTATTGCTAGAAACAACTAAACCAATTTAATTAGGCGTCGATCGTCTGGATATCTGAATACTTAACTAGCCAATTACTAAAAAAAGAGCCACCGTTTGGTGACCTTTCGGTTTGTTATTCACCTAAATATCTTGATTATAATTAATAAAATATTTTCACTTACGCTGGTATCCCTAGGCAAATCACGTTAATAGTTATGTGAGATAATCCATCAGGTTCCCCACAAACAATTTGTAAAGAAGGTGCAAAATGCCTGCTATAAACGGTGCTCAAGCGATGTTTCAGCAACTGGTGATGGAAGGGGTCACTGATATATTTTCCTTGCCGGGAGCGCAAATAATGTCTGCTTTTGATGTTCTCCACTATATGCAGGACCAGATCAATCTTATTCATACCCGTCATGAACAGGCAACCACCTACATGGCTGACGGTTACGCCAAGGTCTCAGGAAAGCCAGGCGTCGCTATGGTGGTTCCAGGTCCCGGGGCTTTAAATGCTACAGCTGGGTTAGGGACTGCGTATGCTTCATCCAGTCCGGTCCTTCTCATATCAGGCCAAATCCCTAGCACATTGCTAGGCAAGGACACCGGACAGCTCCATGAAGTATCAGAACAATTGGATATTTTTAAGCCCATTACCAAATGGAATCACAGGATATCCGACGTCTCGGAAGTTTCTTCCTCTGTACACGAGGCCTTTAAGCAAATGACTACAGGAAAACCAGGACCAGTAGAGTTGGAGATAGCCCCTGATATTTTGACTCAGTCTGGTACTGTCAATTTGATTGAAAAAGAGCTGTATCCAAACCCTAAAGCCACCAGGGAACAAATTACCGAGGCAGTAAACCTGATTTCATCTGCAAAAAAACCTACCATTGTTGCCGGAGGTGGAAGTGTATCCTCTGGCGCATCCGGCCAAGTTCGTCAACTTGCGGAACTCCTTCAAATTCCCGTAATGACGTCCCCACAAGCAAAAGGAATTATTCCCGAAGATAGTCATCTAGCAACGGGAGTCAATTCCGCCATCGGCCCAGCCAAGACAGTTCTACCGGACACCGATTTAGTCATAGCCATAGGAACCAGATTGTCCCTCAGAGGTATCACGCCAGACGCCATGCCACCAATTCTCCAAATTGATGTAGAAAAGGATCAAATAGGTAAACAATATCCTGTTGAACTGGGTATCGTCGGAGATGCCTCAGAAACTCTAACGTCATTGATTAGTGCTTTATCTGTGGATGATACTAAGTTGGCGGAACGTCGTGAGAGGGCTGAAAAATTAAAAAAACAGTTTGCAGACGAGGTGATTAAACTTGCATCACCGCAAGTATCAGTCATAGATAAAATATCCGAAGTTTTACCAGATGATGCAATTGTAGTGCAAGGTATGACGAACATAGGGTATTGGAGTAGCGCGGCTATGCCTATGGATAGCACCAGAAATTACGTCACGTCATCATATTTTGGGACTCTAGGGTACGCTTTTCCAACCGCGTTAGGATGCCAAACTGCCTTTCCAGATCGAAAGGTTGTAGCACTCTGCGGTGATGGTGGTTTTATGTACAGCCCTCAGGAACTTTCAACAGCGATGAGATATGGCCTCAACACAGTGGCCGTGGTGTTCAATAACGGTGCATTCGGTGCTTCGAGGTGGGATCAGCAGCACCAATTTAATGGTCGATATATTGGAACAGATCTGTTTAACCCAGATTTTGTGGCAATGGCAAAATCCTTTGGTGCTGAAGGTATAAAAACAGACGCCGACAATATAGACCAAGGTCTTGCCGAAGCTCTCGCATTAGACAAACCTACCCTACTTGAAGTAGAGATTCAAAACATGATGCCACCATTTCAAATAGTTGAATAGTTGGGATTAGGAGAATCAGTCCGGTGAATAGGTAGCTAAATCTTCAAAGAGAGAGAGGTTTTGGACTGCCGATGCCACGTAAAACATTCTGACCCAGATGGATACGTCTTATTTGTATCAGAGATGATGAAAAAAGGCATGAGGATAAATTCACGAGGAATTTAGTTTCTTTCAGAAGCTCATACCGACGGAGATATACAATCTACCTTATCCCCTGCCTCGGAAGTTTTGGAATCGATGTTGTTGTAAGCTAATTACCCAGTCCTCTCATATATTTGGACCCTATGGCGGTTGCTTTCTGTTACATATACCCTACCATCGTCGTCTAATTTTACTGAGGTAGGCCCCCAAAATAACTTTTCTATATGGGCAGATTCTTCATGTGGGTCTCCCCCAAATTGAACCGTGTCCGGTTCCAAATTCGACCGAGATCTGGGTTCTGCCTCTTCGTAATTACTGTCGAAGTATTCATCTGCCCATTTCGAGATAGTGGCGTGGCCTCTGAGGCTCTCTATAAAATTCCCGTTTTTATCCAAGATCTCAAGTCTCTCGTTGCCCCAGTCAGTTACATAAATATATCCATCTTTATCTACGGCCACTCCTGATGGGTTCTTGAATTGGCCATTTCCTGAACCTCGACTCCCAAATGACCTAATGAACTCTCCATTGGAATCATATTTAACTATGCGATCATTTCCCCAATCGGCCACATACACGAAACCGTCATCACTAACAAAAACACCCCATGGCATATTAAGGGTATCTTGATTTTTGTTTCCAAAACTCAAAATAAATTTGCCATCTTTCGTAAATTGTTGAATTCTATTATTCATATGATCAGCGACAAAAAGATTCCCACTAGAATCAAACGCAATTCCAGAGGGACCTTTTAATTCACCTTCTTTAGTACCGTACTCACCCCAATATTTAATAGGGTTACCTTCATGTGAAAAGACATTGATCCGATTATTCAATTCGTCGCTAAGGTAGATGTTCCCATCTTGATCTGAGGCCATACCGGTTGGCCATTTAAATTGACCGAGGCTTTCGCCGTAGCCACCATAAATACCAAAATATTCGCTGTCGATGTCATACATAGTGATACGTAACTGCGCTGTGGCAGGGGCATATGCTCTGCTAACGGTATGCATCCTTCCATTTTTCCCAATAGCAGTATCCACAGGGAACATGAAGCCTCTACCATCCATTACACAAATTCCTATGGTATGGCTGTATTTTAAAAAGGGTTTTTCGGTACGGGTTGTAGTCACTAGAGGCACCCCACGAACATCAAGATTGTTGGAATTCTGGAACCGATGCAACAAGGCTTATTAATTCGGAAATCTTTTTTGCCGCATTCTCTTTGTCTTTAAGAAGATTAATGCTTGGTATTCCATTTTCCTGAGCAAATTCAACCAAGGTATTGTATATATATTGAGAAATTTGAATAGAACCCAATTGATCAAGACATTTATCAACGCATGCCTCAGCCGATATGTACTCTCCTTCATGATCCATGACATTTCGGATAATCCTTCTCACACCAGGTTTGGTTATGTCGCCAAGATATTGGGAAGCAAAATTTACTCGCTCGGCCAAGGAACCTGTCTCAATCCATTCGAGGCCTTGATGCCAACCCTCAACAGATGGAGGGTTTAGCAGTTGTTGGCCCATAAATGTAACCTGGCTATTACGTTCTGAAATACGTATATTGGGTGTCTTAAATTCCTCAGTCGTTCTCAAAACATTACCCGCTAACTCAACAGGACTTTTAATTTTCTTGTAATGGCAAGTCTCAGATTTGAAGAATTCAGAATTAAAAAGCACCCTAATCATTTCACCAATGTCATATCCACTGTCAAAATATGTCTTTTCCAAAATCGCAATTGCTGCCAAGTCCTGAGGTTCTTTATAGGGCCAGGACGGAACAGGCGGTTCATCAGCAACAAAAAAATGATATAAGTGTCTCGAGATGAATTTGGCGGTGGCTGGTTGCTCACATATTATTTTTATAATGTCCTCGCCATTGAAATTTCCTTTGTATCCCAAAAAGGTTTTTTCTCCGTCGTCATGGTCGTCTTTTTTATATTCATACCGCCATGCCAATTTGCCGTAGGGCATTATTGAATTTCGAACGGCCAACTGCTTTATATAATCTGAATTGGCAATACTCCAACCTGTGAAAGCCCTTGAGCATTCCTTAATATCATCCTCACTGTAATTACCAACCCCCATAGAAAACAGTTCCAGAAGTTCCCTCCCGTAATTCTCGTTAATAGCACCATTATGATTGTCGACATTATCCAGCCATATAATCATCGCTGGGTCCCTAGATAGCTCGAGCAGTAGGTCGTCTAGTTTTGCCAGACCATGGTTGCGAAACATGCGCAACTGATCACTCATTGGTTTTCCATTTGTTACTTTTGTGTATCCAGTCGCAAAAACATTGTGCCAAAAAAGAGCGATTTTTTCTCTCAAGGGTGAATCTGTGGATACCAATCGATACAACCAATAAGATCCTGCTCCAGAGGTATCGTGGGTTACAGATTGATCAGGAAAATATCGCCTGACCAATGCATCGTCGATACGTGATGAATCTTCGTTGTCGACCAATAAATCAACGGTCTCTTCGTAACCGCTTGAAATATATTGGTCCAATTGTTCTTTTGTAGCGCCAAATCCGGCTCTTCTTAGCAAATGAGCCATCAACTTAACATCAGTACTGGTAGTTTCCATTACCTTCATACACCTCAATACTAATAGTTTAATATAATTTAAATTAAATTTCCTCTGTATTGACGACTAAAAACATGTTTCTCATTTGTTTTTTGTGTAATATAAAATCCGAATTAGGAATATGAGAACAAAATGATTTATTTGGGAGTTTTAATTGCCTATCGCTGAATTACCGGGTGCCAACATTCACTTTGAACGCAAAGGTGCGGGGAAGACAAGTTACATTTTTTGTCATGGTCTTGGAGGGAACGCGTCCAGGTTTGAAAAAGAAGATATGGATTGGTATGCCGAACATTTCGACGTGATTTCTTGGGATAACCGAGGGTTAGGTAGATCAGGTTCTTCAGAAAAATATTCGCTCCCGCTTTATGCAAACGATTTGAAAAATTTACTTGATTACTTGGAAATTGAAAAAGTGGTTATATTCGGTGTGTCATGGGGAGGTGTATTGGCCCAAAGATTCGCTATCACGTTTCCCGAGACATGCTCGGCAATTGTGTTGGATTCCACCTCAAGCGAGGTTAACCTCAAGGCATCAGAGAATTGGTACAAAAGGGGCGAAATTGCTCGACTAGGGGTCGATAGGGCTTTAGCGGGAAGGGAACTATCACAAGCATTCGATGGTCATAAAACCGCTTCTAGCCATACATACTCAAGAGTATTACCAGAACACGTTAATTCTTACGTAGCTCAATGTAGAGCCACTGGTGGGCTCAGAGAGCATCCACTGACACCAGATCTAGAATCTTTAAATGTACCAACACTTGTTGTTGGTGCCGGGAAGGACACCGTCGCGGGAGCCGGAGGATCCGTGATATTGGATAGGACTTTACCAAAATCTGAATTACACATTTTCCCGGATGCTGGTCATGGCGTATATGCCACGGAACGTGAAGGATTCAGGAAATTATTACTAGATTTTCTAGGCAGATTGAATTTAATCTGATTCAGGGTCGATGATAATAGGTAAGGCTATTTCCACTCTCGCTCCACCCATCGAACTTTCCATGATTTGTATGGTCCCCGAATGAATCTCAACCTGCTGAGAAACCAAAGAAAGCCCTAGACCAGACCCCTGACCATAATTACCCGAGCCTCTTTTGAATCGTTCAAGAACTATTTTTCTTTCATGTTTTTTTACACCTACACCGTTGTCATCCACTGTAAAGCGGACCCACTTCTCTTCAACTGACACATCTATCAAAATTTCTAGTTGCTCGGATGGAACATTCGAATGAGCGTACGCATTTTCAAGTAAATTATTGAACAAAACAGTTAATCCCTCTCTCCATCCAAATATAAGCGGGGGAGGATTTGGAAATTGAATATCAATATCACCACCGCCATGATTACTTATTTGGCGGGCAGATAATTCGTTGACTAAAGGCGCCAAATCCACTTCCTCAAAGACACTTACTTCAGAAAGATCTCCACGAGCCAGTAGTCTTAAAGATTCCAGGGTCGAAAAAAGCCTGTCTTGTTGTGTTATTACTTCATTTAAGATGTTTCTTCTTTCATCAACAGGTAATTCTCCATGTCTTTCCAATAATTCCAAATTCATTTTCATACTGGTCAAAGGGGTCCTTAGCTCATGAGCCAGATTAGAAGCAAATCCTCTTGATGTCTCCAGGGCCTTTTCAGTTCGAGTGGAGCTAAATTCCAATCTCGATATCATGGAGTTTAAACTTTTGTTAAGAATTCTGACTTCAGAAAGGGAATAAAGGGAATCTTCCGGGATCCGAACTGACAGGTCGGAGGAGTCATTAACATTTTCAGCATAGTCTTGGAGACGCCTTAGGGGTCTCAGAAGAGCACCGCATAGCACCCAGGTTACTAGTGTTGATAATAGAACAGACACAACGCCGACTGAAATAAATCTCTTTCTGAAATCTTGCATCGTAGTACTTATAAAATCTCTGGACATAGCGACTTGGATACCTAGCTGATCAAAAGTGGTAGTCCGGCGTCCTTTTGGAATTTGTAGAGTTTTCGTCAAGACTCGCCATTCCTGGCCCTCTAACGAAACATCTGAATATCCGTTACTTGCTGTGGTAACTATTTGGGGAAATCCGTCTGTATAAATGAATAATTCATTGTTCAAATATATTCGTGTGGGGATTTGCACATCAAACAAATTATCAAGAGATGGATTAGTGCCAATCGGACGCTGGACAAATCTCCTCAAATTCAAGATGGTAGAAAGTGTCCCTTCTGATGACACGGCCTCTACTTGCCAACTCAATCTAGCATCTATTTGTTTACGAAGATCTGTTTCTGTGAGTTTATCTATGACCGTGCCTGATAAAATCACAATTAAGGTGACCACAAAAAAAACGAGTGAAGTTATTAAAAATCTAAAGCTCACTTATTTAGTACGAACCCCACTCCCCTTACCGTCTCGATGATTCTCTTCTTACCGTCGGCTTCCAATTTCTTCCTAAGATACCCTATGAACACATCTACAACATTTGTATCTACATCAAAATCATAACCCCATACTTTGTTTAACAACTGTTCCCTACTCATTACTAAACTTGGATTGTTAGCTAAAACATGAATCAGGTCGAATTCTTTTTTTGTTAAATCCAAAAGCTGACCGTCATAGAAGGCCGCCCTACGCCTAGGATCTACATTAAGTCCACCTACAGAAACAACCTTGGCATCGTCTGTTGAACGTCTTCTTAGCAATGCACGAATTCTCGCAAGTAATTCCTCAAATGAAAACGGTTTAACAACGTAGTCGTCCGCCCCAGCTTCCAGTCCGGCAACCCTGTCTGTGACTTCATCCCTCGCAGATAAAATACAAATGGGTATATCTATATCCAGGCTTCGGAGGTACTTCGTAACTTGAATACCATCTACCTCGGGCATGTTTATATCAAGAATGAGAATGTCAGGAAGATTTTTTTCTATCTCTGCAATGGCTATCTCACCGTTAAAAGCTGAACGTACTTTGAAGCCCTCGAACCTCAAGCTTCTTTCGAGCGCCTGGCAAATTGCTTTATCATCGTCTGCTATCAATACCGATGAAGTCATTGGGCACCTATTTAATAGTAGGTCGCTTTTTTAGGTTTTCCTTCGCCAAATAGAAGCTTTTCATCAGCCTCAGTCTGTGTTATTTCGCCGCTTTCCACAGCTGCCGATATTTTCGCCTTTATTGTTTCAATATCCATAAAAGGCTTTTTGTGCTGCTG
>QGNN01000029.1 GCA_003228105.1 Chloroflexota bacterium | reverse complement strand
CAGCAGCAGCAGCAGCAGCAGTTGCTCAATCTGTACCCAAACTAGTGCCCACCCCACAAAAAATTGAACTTAAGGTAGCGAATAATGCACCGGCGAAAATCGCGGGCGTAGCACAATACGGTGGGACTTTGGTTCAAATGGATACGGTAGACCCCGCATACTTTGATCATCATAGAGGAAGGACAATAGCGAATTTAATTATATTCTCTAATATCCATGGAAATCTGTTGAATACAGACACCCAGACGAGATCAGAATTAGTCGGAGATATAGCCACGGATTGGTCAATCTCTTCTGACGGCCTAAAGTACACATTTGATATTCGTGAAGGGATAGTTACCCACAAAGGCAATTCCTTTGACGCTACTGACGTTGCCTACAACGTCAACAGGTTGCTTGAACAGCCTAATGACAAGCCTTTGCCTCGTGGGGGATGTCTCAGAGCCGCTGCAGATGGAGCAAGTGCTATCGATGCGCTAAAAGTGGAGATAACATTGCCATCTCCTGTCTCATCTTTCATGCAGTGTATATCCATGGCGTACATGTTGTTACAGCCAAAGGCAATACTTGAAGAAATTGATGGCCCAGGTGCTGGTAGAGATTTAACCCTCGAAGAGATGGATGGGATGGGTCCGTTCCAATTGGATAAATGGGAAATAGACTCCATGATATCCCTTAAAAAGAATGCCAATTATTACAAGGAAGGAAGACCATATCTTGATGAGTACCAACTGGCTGTTCTCCCCGACGCGTCAACTCGTATAGCCGCTTTTAGAACCGGCCGAGTAGATATGGTACCGCCTTTTACGACGCCTAAGAAACCCGAAGTTGATGAAATGAAAAAGGCCCTTGGCGACAAGGTAACATTCCAGCAAATACTTGCTCCAGGGTGGCGTGGCTTTATCGCAAACCAAAACGTTGCACCTTTAGATGATGTTAGAGTCAGACAGGCAATCAATATCGGGTTGGATAGACACGAGTTCAACCAACTTAATTTTGATGGTATAGGGTTCTTGTCTGCGCCATACTTAGGAATGTTTGATTGGATATATTCATTCGATGAGTATTTCACCTGGCCTGGTTATAGGTCTGTTGTGAGTGGGCAAGTCGAAGAAGACTTAGTAACCGCGCAAAACCTAATGAAAGAGGCTGGATACGGTCCTGACAACCTGTTAAAGACAAGCGTGAATTGCGGTACCAACGTAAATGATGAGTGTGCAGTTCTTAAGCCTCAGTTGAAGGAATTTTATATCGATGTAGAAGTTATCCGGAAGGATCGTGGCGCCCGGTTGACTGATGCCAATAACATGGACTTTGAGTTGTGGCATGAAAGTAAAGGTATTGAATATGGCGATCCAGATGCCTATCATAGCCTGCTTTATCTACCAACTTCCGGTATCAACTATACCGATTGGGAGAACCCCGACTTCTCAGCTGGATATGAGCAGCAGAAAGGCTTGCTAGATCTAGAAAAACGAGGTGCCGTGCTTAGAGATATGGCGGACATGCTTTATGACGACCCAGTATGGATAGGAGTTCTAAGGCCTAGCCTGAACCATGGCTGGTGGAGTTACGTGAACGGATACGTACCGCCAAACTTCCATCAGGCAACCTACAGATACGACCAAGTGTGGTTAGATAACAAGCCGTAGAAAAAGGGTAACACCCGAAGAAATAGGACCCTTTCGAATATTCGAGGGGGTCCTATTTCTTATGACTTAAAATATATTCGGGGAATAAAAGGTCTTTTCCTACCAATTTCGCAAACGCCAAAGAGGTATAGGTACAGATGGGCGCATATGTAATTCGGAGAATACTTACCTTCATCCCAAGTGCCATTGGGGTCACGTTAATAATATTTATTATTATGAGGATCGTACCGGGCGACCCTGCTCTTATGATACTTTCTGGTGCCGATGGTGAAAGTAGCTACACGCAGGAAGACTATTTACTTCTGAGATCTCAAATGGGGTTGGATGATTCGCTTCCCACCCAATACTTAAGATGGATGGGCCAACTTGCTAGATTCGATCTTGGCGTCTCTCTAGAGAACGATAGGCCTATATCAAATATATTTAAAGAGCGGTTTCCTGTTACAGTGCAATTGGCTCTATTGGGCTTTTTATCCGCAGTGGTAATGGGAATCCCGATAGGAATCATTTCTGCGATAAAACAAGATTCAATAGTGGATTACGTTTTCAGAAGTATAGCAATATTCGGATTGGCAATGCCTACTTTCTTTGTCGGGCTAATTGTCATTCTTGTTCTTTCAGTCTACTTTAATTGGTTTCCTCCTCTAGGATTCAAAAACCTTTGGGAAGATCCTTGGATAAGTATCCAACAACTAGGGTGGCCTGCTTTGGCACTGGGGTTCTCAGTAAACGGAACAATGATGCGGATGATGCGAGCCCAAATGCTTGAAGTGATTCAAGAAGATTACATCCGGACCGCGAGGTCAAAGGGCCTACCGGAAAGAGTAGTAATAAACCGTCATGCCGTTAAAAATGCCATGTTGCCTGTAATCACAGTGGCTGGAACGCTTTTGGGGGGACTCTTGGGAGGAACTGTCGTTATAGAAATGATATTTAGCATTCCAGGAATGGGTAGAGCCCTTATTGACGCAATATATGTTAGGGACATACCACTAATACAGACTTTTATATTGATAATAGCCTTGATTTACCTGTTTCTTAATCTACTCATCGACTTAAGTTACGGGTGGCTGAACCCACGTATAAGACTGACATAAATATGCAAGGCAACCTATGATTAACCAAACAAATATCATATTTACCAGATCAATAAGAACCAATGCTTTTTTGCAAAGTTTCCTCAATTTTTGCCGGAAAAAGCCTTTGGGGGCATTTGGATTAGCAATAATAATTGTCTTTATGGTGGTTGCAATTATAGGAGAAACATTCGCTCCATACGATCCTTTAGCAGTAAGTGCCGATTTCAAATTGAAGCCTCCTAATGCTACCCAGTGGTTTGGTGGAGATTCTCTTGGAAGAGATATATTCAGTCGCGTTTTGATTGGCACCCGGATATCTATAATAGTCGGATTGGCTGTGATTAGTATTGGAACTACTGTTGGGGCGATATTAGGTATTGCCAGTGCATATTACGGTGGAGCCGTCGACATGGTACTGCAGAGAATAGTAGATGCATTAATGGCTTTCCCTTCGCTTTTATTAGCAATTTGTATAATGGCAGTGCTAGGAGTTTCTCTGACCAATGTAGTAATAGCCCTCGCCCTAACCAATATACCAAGATCTGCTAGGACAATAAGATCGGTTGCACTAGCGATAGCTAACACGGACTACGCATTAGCTGCCACTTGTATCGGCGCCAGCAATTTCAGGTTAATGTCTCGTCATATAGCACCCAACTGCGTTGCCTCCTTCCTTGTCATTGGAACTGCGGGTTTGGGAATCGCTATAATCGCAGAAGCCAGCCTTAGTTTTCTAGGAATTGGGTCGCCCGAAGAAACCATTACATGGGGAGTGATGTTAAGTCGCTCTTCACTTGATTCCTTCGCATATGCTCCGCATATTGGTCTGTTCCCGGGGGCAGCCCTGACCTTGCTTGTCTTTGGGATTAACATTTTTGGTGACGCCATGAGAGATGTCTTGGACCCACGATTGAGAAGAACAGGGTAATAGCTACTTACAACTAAAGATTAGGCGAATATTGGGAGGAGTGAACTAATGGCTGACAACCAAATCTACTTTGAGGACATAGAAGTCGGCACAGAAATTAATCCACAACAATATGGACCCTGGAGTAATGCACATATCACCCGATGGTGTGCCGCTCAGGAAAACTGGGAAAGGTTTCATTACGATTACAAATTTGCCACTGAAGTTTTCAATTTAGAGAATGTCGTGGCCAACGGTAACTGGCGTAAGTATCCAATGTCTAGAATTTTTAAAGACTGGGCCGGTGACAAAGGTTGGCTATGGAAAATAGAAATGCAATACAGAGGAATGCATTACCCCTTCGATATGTTCGAGGTATGGGGGAAGGTTAAATCTATAAAGGAGGTAGAGGGTCTAGGGATAGTAGATTTGGACTGTGGGATGAAAAATCAACATGGCCAAGAAACTACCCCGGGAATAGCAACCGTGGTATTGCCATTAAAGAATGGGAGAAAAGTTCCATATCCCTTCATCCCCCCTCAATCTTTATCAACAAAAGGCTTTGATTACGAGCGGGTAAAAAATCTGAAGGACGCAGTATATGTCACCCCGGAAATTGAAAACCACATCGGTGATGAATCAGAGGGGAAAAGTTGGGATGAAGTCAGTAAATCTGAACTTAGAAGGTTCTCCCAGGCTATTCCGGACCCGGACCCGCTCTATTGGGATGAAAATTATTCCAAAACCACCAAATTTGGATCAATAATGGCGATGCCTTTATACCCAGTTGACGGATTTAAACATCCTCCGACAGAGCCAGACCAGTTAACACTCAGGTTGAAAGAAGATCCCAATTACTGGGGTGGACCACCAGGTGTTATGAGTGGCGAGAGGAACCACCATCTGCCAGGGCTGCCAACAGGTGGAGGGCTGAATGGTGGTCAGTCCTATGAGATTTTAAGCCTAGCCAGTGTGGGGGATCGATTGCATAGAAAATCACAATTGCTTGATGTCTATGAAAAACAAGGTAAGCAAAACAGGCTCGTATTCACTGTATACGGTACTGATTACCTCAACCAATCCGGAGATGTGATTTTAAAAGGTGTGGGTGCCGGTATACTTCGTGGGTAAATAACTAAGGTCAGAGACCAATAAAATCCATTATGGAAAAAGTTGTTGTTTGTACTGTCTGTTCCACAAAAAACTTCTCTTTATCCAAATTTTGTGTTAACTGCAGAGCGCGCATCGACTTAATTCAGCCTATTCCTAAAGCAGAAGCTGAGCTTATCCTGAGAAATATAGACAGGAGTAATAAAAGGCGGAAGTTTAAGCGTTTTAGCATATATGCAGCGATCGCAACTGCTGTTTTTGTGATAGCACTTTCACCTAGTTTTTATTCTTCCCTACTTGAACTATTTACCCCCTACAAGAACGAAACATTCATTAATTCGACAAAAATTAATTCGAATTCAGATTGGAACATGTACCAGAACGATTCTTTGAATAGTGGGTTTTCCAATTACAATTTCAATCCGTCTGGAAGAATATTGTGGGAATTCAAAACTAATAGTGGGTTTATTAAATCATCGCCTGCCATTGTTGAAGGTATGGTCTATCTATCCACAGGTGATCAATCAGACAGAAGAATAGTTGGCATTGATACCGAGTCAGGTCAAGTGTCATGGGAAAGATCTGTTGATCCTCCTGTTGAAACCTCCCCGGCCATATCCGAAAACGCCTTATATATTACTCTCAGAGATGGAACCATTATGTCTCTGGATAGAGTTACAGGGAACCTTCTGTGGCTACATAAGGCAGAATCGCCCATTTTTTCTTCCCCTACTTTTTATCAGGACGTGCTATACGTAACGACTCACGAAGAGAAATTACTTGCTTTGGAGGCACTGAGTGGTGAAGTTTTATGGTCACGTGATGTTGGTGCCAGTGTGGCATCCGTTCCCGCCGTTAACGACGTGGTCGTTGCTTTCAACTCTAGTTCTAATTATGTCCATATCCTTGACTCCAAAACCGGTCAGAAGCGTTTGAAGTACCCAACGGGATACGTAGCGGGGTCGGTAGCTATTTCCCAAAATCTTCTATTTGTATCTGATTGGACTGGCCGTGTACAAGCCATAAATTGGACGAAGATCGAACATCCTTTCGAAAGGCAATTCCGAACCTTTAAATTGAATTTATATGTTTGGGGGTTAATCGATTCATTTCCTCAATGGACGGGGTTTACCTGGATTTTCGAAAGACTTAATGAAACATTTCAAAGTACTCCTGTGGTGACTGAAGATGCCGTGCTTGTAACCTCTAGTTCTGGCAAGGTGTACAAATTGAATGCGGCAAATGGGCGATTGATTTGGATGTTTGACACTGGGGCAGAGATCAGTCAGCCAGTGGTAGCTTCAAAAGATACTGTTATAGTGGGTGATTCCAAAGGTGATTTATTTAGGATTGATATTTTGACAGGAGAAGGTGAAAAGTTTCTAAGTGTCGATGGGTCGATTAGCTCACCGCCCGTAATATCTGATAAGAGACTATTTATTACTACAAATGAAGGAAGCTTGTATTCCATAGAATGAATCGATGAATTTTTAGATTTTAATCACAATAAGAGGATGCAATGTCAAAAATACATACAATTTCCGGCGTGATCGATAGTGAGGATATTGGTTGGACATTATCCCATGAGCACTTAGTTAGTGGGATGGGAGGTATGGACCGTATTGGTTTATATGATGAAAAAGAGGCACTTCGGAGATGTAATGAAGCACTTCAGGTCGCACATGGCGCTCAAATCAGAACGATTATTGATTGCACTCCAGTAGATTTGGGACGGCAGGTCTCAGCTTTTCAAAGCCTTAGTTCCTCTTCACCAATAAATATCATCGCCGCCACGGGTTTATACCGATGGGTACCACTAAGTTATTACTCATGGGATCCGGATACAGTGGCACACTTTTTCCAACGTGAAATCGAAGAAGGGATCGAAGGAACAGCTATTCATGCCGGAATAATAAAAATTGCTTGGGATGTGGAATATTCTTCGACGGTTGGAGGACCTAATTCTATGCAGGCCCAATTGGAAAAATGCGCCCGTGGGGCAGCCCGAGCAGCAAAGCGAAGTGGGGTTCCCATAACATGCCACACCCGCGCAATAGATAAGGTTGGTATTCGTTTACTAGACATTTTCGAGGACGAAGGGATAGATTTAGGAGCGGTCACAATTGGTCATACAAATGACTCTCCCGATATTAATTATGTCTTAGATTTAGCAAAACGAGGAGCCAATGTTGGATTAGATCGCTTCACCAAAACCATGAATGAAGAAGAGTTAATACGCAGGTCAAAAATTGCGTTGGCATTAATCGAAGCCGGATACTCTGGACAAACTTCTCTGGGTCATGATTCTGCAGCATACAGCATCAACAGGGGACCCGCTTCAGGTGGCCCACGGATTGAAAACTCTGAGTGTTGGCTTCCAGTGCCAAATTTCGAAATTCCCTGGCTGAGAGATAAAGGTGTCGATGAGGGTTCTATAGATTCTATGATGATAAAGTCCGTACAAAGAACTTTTGAAGCAGCCCATTCTATGAAGCTTTAAAATTTAGGCCTATATTTATCCCTCATTAAGGGTTTTTTACAGATCGGGTAAAAAAAAGTACCTTATGTACACAGTTCGTCTTGAAGAGAATACTGCGTGACACACTGAATCTAATTGCAACTGTCTAGTCCTAAATATGTTGAAGGATTTTACCTTTAGACACTCGATCAGATAAGCTCCATACATGAATGACAATTCGGAATTAGACTCAGATAAGATCCCTTCTGAATTTCGTTCTGCCCCCCCAATCATGCATGGAGACAATCAAACTCTGGATTCATCACCCGGTGATACCGGGGTCAGCATGCAACATTCGAACAAGCTTGACTCTGCAAATGATAGGCCTGTATCCAAGACCACCTGGCGGCACACATTTAGTTCCCTCTCAAATCCAAGCTTCCTCTATCTCTGGGCAAGCATGGTCACAATGATGGCCGGAATGCAGATGCAGATGTTGGCAAGGGGTTACCTTATATACGATATTACAGGCTCTGCCTCTCTTCTAGGTATAGTAAATGCAGCGCACGCATTGCCTATGCTTGGGCTTGCTCTTTTTGGAGGAGCCATCGCGGATCGGTTTGAACGCAAGAGACTCATACAGATGGGCCAGATTGTCCCGGCGGCATTGGCCCTTGGAATCGGCATAACTATTTTCACAGATAACATTCAATGGTATCACCTTGTGTTGGTGTCCATAATTCAAGGATCCATGTTCTCTTTTATGATGCCCGCACGTCAGGCCATAATTCCCCAGCTCGTTGGCAAAGAAGGTTTGTCTAACGCCATGGCCATGAACGCAGCCGGTATGAGCGCGATGACTTTGGTGGCCCCGGCTATTGCAGGTATCCTTTATGCTTGGACTGGACCGGCAAACGTCTATTTCGTTATCACCGGCCTGAATACATTAGCTATTATACTCACAGTTTTTATCCCAAAAACAGGTACTGTTTCTTCAGCAACTAAAGAACCCATCGTAAGAGACATAGCTGCAGGTTTAACCTATATCAAACAGACCCAGATAGTCAGAATTCTTTTGATTATGGGACTTGCAACCACTTTGCTTGCTATGCCTTTCAGATTCCTTATGCCTGTCTTTGTAGTTGACGTCTACAACAAAGGTCCGGAATCGATGGGACTTCTCGTCGCCATAATGGGTGGCGGGTCTCTTGCGGGATCTTTATTTATTGCTTCCATAGGACAATGGAAGAGAGGGATGATATTGATAATTGGAAGTTTTGTTTCTGCATTCTCACTATTGTTACTCGCTTTCCTGCCGTTTTATTTCGCTGCTGCGGCAATCATGATTTTATTGGGTTTGGGTGACGCCGGGCGACGAACTATTAACCAGTCTCTGGTCATGGAAAAAACAGATGCACTATTTCAAGGTCGCGTTATGAGCGTGTTTATGATGAATTTTGGCCTGATGCCGTTGGGAACGCTTCCAGCAGGAATACTAATAGATAAAATCGGAGGGCAGACGGTTATCGGATTGTTAGGCCTGATTCTGCTTATATTTACCTTCGTGATTTTATTCACCCAAAAAAATCTAAGGGACGCGGCCTAACTCCGGACAATTGCCAGATTTAGAGGCTCTAGACTCACAATTATTTTCCCCATATTAATAGAAATTCTTTTACGAATACCTTTGGGCATACTTGCCAATCAAATTCCCAACACTGCCTGCTATCAGTAGAAAAACATGGCACTAGAAAGCGAGTTTCCATGTCCATACAATCAGAAAAAGTATTCTCCACAAAAGGCAACAGAGAATGGTTAGAATATTTCCTTCGGGGGAATTATCTCAAATAAACCTATTACAAATCACCATAGGTATTCTTTGGAGAAGCTGGGGAGTGTCGAGGACATGATAAGGCGGCACCTCAGCTTATAATATTCAAACCTGATAAGTTTGTTCAAAGTAGGAAAGAGTTTGAAATAGTCTCATTTATTACTCTCTAACTCAAATTCATTCAAGTATAGTACGAAGCAGTATTTTACGAACGCTATCAAAAGAAACAATCTCACACGTGAGGTGATCACTTGACGGTTAGAAGGCAACCTGGGGCTGCGCACAGCATCACGATAAGAACATCATATCCCAATACAGTTGGTATGCTAGGCCAAATAACCACCAACATAAGTGCCGCCGGAGGCGATATAGGGGCCATCGACATCGTCTCCGCCGGACGCAACAGTATGGTGAGGGACATTACGATAAATGCTCGGGACGATTCACACGCAGAGACATTAAAAGAAGCAGTATCAAGTGTTGAAGGAGTAACAATAGTAAATGTATCTGACCAGGTCTTTTTAAGGCATCTTGGCGGTAAAATTGAAATGCAAAGTAAAACACCCATTAAAACCAGAAATGACATGTCACTAATTTACACTCCGGGCGTTGCGAGAGTTAGCAAAGCCATCCATGACCACCCAGAATCCGTATGGAATCTCACAAGTAAGGGAAATACGGTTGCCATTGTGACTGATGGGTCCGCAGTACTCGGATTAGGAGATATTGGTCCTGCTGCAGCCTTACCGGTAATGGAAGGTAAGGCTCAATTATTGAAAGAGCTAGTCGGGGTAGATGCCTGGCCGATAGTTCTAGATACTCATAACACCGCCAAAATCGTCGACACAATAAAATTACTATCCCATGGGTTCGGGGCAATAAACCTGGAAGACATTTCAGCACCGAGATGTTTTGAAATAGAACGCCGCCTTCACAAGGAATTGAGCATACCTGTATTTCACGACGATCAACACGGAACCGCAATTGTGGTTCTGGCGGCACTATACAATGCGGTCAAAGTAGTCGACAAAAAATTACCTGACCTAAAGGTTGTATTGGCCGGGGTAGGAGCAGCTGGTGTCGCCACTACCAAACTTTTGATCAAAGCTGGCGTAAAAAATATCGTTGGAGTGGATCGGAAAGGAATATTAGACAGACAAAAGAATTATGGAAATAACAAAGTCTGGAAAAAATATTCCGAGATAACTAATCCAGATAATATTTCTGGCCACATCAAAGAAGCTATGAAGGGTGCAGATGTATTCATAGGGCTATCGGGCCCAGGAGTACTTCGGCTTGAGGAAGTGAGTTTAATGAACAGAAAACCAATCATATTTGCTATGGCAAACCCCGATCCCGAAATTTGGCCAGAGGAGGTTGAAGGAGTTGTTGAAGTTATGGCGACAGGACGATCAGATTATCCTAACCAAGTTAACAATGCTTTGTGTTTCCCGGGCATGTTCAGAGGCATCCTAGATGCTCGAGCGCAAAAAGTCACAGATGGAATGAAAATGGCCGCCGCGTTTGCTATATCGAAGAGAGTCCCAGAAAGCCATCTTAATAACGAATATATTATGCCAAGCATTTTTGATACTGGTATGGCTGATCAAGTCGCAAAAGATGTAAAAGCTGCAGCCATAAAAAGCGGAGTAGCTTTAAAAAATTAAAGTGTGGCCTTTTGTTTTAGTCAGTTATATCGACGCTCATCGGGAGTTTGATTGAGAAGAGAAGGATAGTCGCCAACAATGAAATGATCCCGCTGAATAGAAAAGCCGATTTTAGCCCAAATTCATCGATGAGCAATCCTGTGAAAATTGGTGAAGCCGTTCCTAATAAACTTGCACTATAAATCAATGAGACCACTGTCGCCTGGGATTTTCCCCCAGATACGTCCATAGCGGCGGCAATAAAGACGGTATGCAGTGAGTATAGGAAAGCACCCATTGCGAACACATTCAACACAAGTAGATAACCATCAGCGGTGAAATACAATCCAATAAACAAAATGCCTAAAAAGGTCATAGCGGGCAATAGCACTATTTTTCTTCCGTACATGTCAGACAACCATCCCATTACAGGTTGAGCAATAATTCCAGCTACTTGGGCCCCTGCCAGGAAAAATCCGACTGTAAGTGTATCCTTGCCAAGGCCTCCATCTCCTGGAGCGGATATTAGATAAAGAGGAAGAAAATACGTGACCGAGGACAGCCCCATATCGCTCAAACCTGTGACAAGAATCAGGCCCCATATTCCTTTGACTTTTAGTAATCCTCTCAAGCCCTTGAAATATTCTCCGGAGGAGCTTGTTTCAGAGGTTTCTTTCGAAACATTTCGCATCATCAAGTAGACAAGTACGGCAAAAATCAAGGCTGGTAAAACACTTATTTTTAGAAGTTCATTCCATTCAAAGGCAATAAGATAAGTTATTGTAATAATGCTACCGACCTTAAATGTCTCAGTAGTCAACAAGCCTGCCATGAAAGGACCCAACATCTCTCCTATCGATCCACCGGTTCCATGAAGTGATACCGCAAATCCTCGCCTACCTGGAAATCTTTTAGAGAGCTCTGCAATCGCCGGTGGGTGATACAAAGAAGGACCTATTCCAACAAGCAACATAGCTCCAAGAAGCCACCAGAAACTAGGAGCCATCCCCAGGAGAAAGTAGGAACTTCCCATAATAATCAGCGATATAGACAACATGGCCCCGGGACGATTAGCGAACCGTTCTCCAAGATAACCCGCAACCATAGTGGTGGCATCGGAGGCTCCTTTCCCAACCCCTCCCACTACACCAAATTGAGTCGCAGTTAAATTAAAACGTGGATCAGTTTTCATCATTGCAAGCAGCAATGGTAGGGAAGAGTTAAAAACGTGACTCACTGAATGCCCCAATACTATTGCTGATACCAATTTCTTACCGCCTTCCTTAAGGTTAATTGGCTTCTGTGTTCCCCCCCCCGATGTGTTCCCAAATTCGGATGAGTTCCACTTATCGGACATATGAAGTCCTAAATCCAGCTTTCCTTGTTCTGCCCACAATCTTCACCGTTTCAATGCTGTTTTCAAAGTTCTTTATCATATGCGCATTATAGCTATTAACGAGTATGTTTTAGAATGGGAGTTAATATGAAACAGGTAGTTGGGAATCTAGTTTTGATAATCATGATTGTGGCGATGTTCGCTTGCTCTGAGAATATCGCAGACCATCCCATATCAAATTCCCAACTTGCCCCGAGGCTTAGCCCTATTGAATTCGGCACTCAAGGACCGTGGATCAATAGTGAGCCATTTGGCTTGAAGGAAAAGAGAAATGAGGTCGTTCTAATCGATTTTTGGACCTACACATGCGTCAATTGCATACGGACTCTTCCACACTTGAGTGAATGGCACAGGAAATACAACGAAAAGGGGTTAAATATTTTGGGAGTACATAGTCCTGAATTTGAATTTGAAAAAATATATGGAAATGTCCTTTCTGCTGTAGAGAATTTGGGTATCAATTATCCGATAGTTTTGGATAACGATTTTAAAATATGGAATACATTTGATAATCGGTACTGGCCTGCAAAATACCTTTTAGATAAAGATGGTGTGATCCAATTTAAACACTTTGGAGAAGGAGGATACGAAGAGACAGAATTGGCAATTAGAGCTTTATTAGAGGAGGCTGGGTTCGATCTATCAAATATCCCTATGGAAGCCCACCTTCAACAAAGTAGTGATTCCTCCAATATTTCCCACAGCGAGCAAACACTGGAGTTATATATGGGTACTGATAGAAACTACAAGTTTAATTTTTTTCAACCTACATACATCGGAAACACGGAATACTATGACAATATCCGTACTGATATTTGGAAGAAAAAAGATATCTTCGAAAGTCCCTCCAATAGAAAAAAAGACAAAGTTTATATTGAGGGGTTATGGAGTAAAGAAAAAGAATATATTTCTCACAGTAGAGATACTGATAGCTACAATGATTACATATCTTTAAGATTTTCAGGGTCTGAAGTGAACGTGGTGTTAGGGAAAACTAACAACCCGTATAAAGTATTAGCCACCCTAGATGGAAGCCCTTTACTGGAATCAGAAGCGGGTAAGGATGTCTACTTTGAGCCCGACGGAAAGAGCTTTATTGAAGTTGATAATTCCAGAATGTATAACATCGTTAAGTTGAAAAAATTCGACACGCGAGAGCTGATATTAAGCTCTACAGCATCAGGGTTCTCTATTTATTCTTTCACCTTTGGTTCCGATGTAAGGGAATAATCATTTAAATGACCTACAACAGAGGGAGGGTTATTTTCTTGTTTTGTGCTGTCGTAATGACTTTAACGATCTTTTGCAATGAGGTTGTGGATCCATTTACAAATGAATATCCAATCAAAAGCCCAGTAACCCAGGAAGGCTATCAAATCGTTTTAGCAACTACAGATCTGGGAGTTGGGGAAAATCGATTCGCCTTCATAGTTCTGTCTGACAAAGGGTTTGTAAATGGGGCTGACTCGATGGTGACCTTTTATGCTCCGGCCAAATATCCCTATGAATCAAAAACCACTGCCCAGTTCATGTATTGGGATGATCTTAACAGAGGTTCTTTTGTCGCCAATGCGATTTTACCTTATCCAGGAGAGTGGAACTTCAAGGTAGATTTCGTAGACAACAAAAAGGACATCTCCATTAAGGGAGGATTCACTGTTAACAAAAAAACTATCGCTCCTTATAAAGGTGACAAAGTTCCCACTGAAAAGAACAAAACCTTAGATGACGTAGTTAGTTTTCAGCAACTTTCAACAGGAAATATAATTGACCTTGAATTGTATCGTCACTCAATTAGCGAGGCTATAAAGAGTGGTAAGCCCACTGTTATCACTTTTTCTAGCCCAGCTCTCTGTCGAGATGAGACCTGTGGACCACAGGTGAAAGTACTACAAAAATTAAGTGCCCGCACGAATCTTTCAATAAATTTCATACACGTTGAAATTTATGATAACCCCATCGAACTGCAAAATGATTCTAAGGCTGGCTTATACTCTGAGGCTTTCGAAAAATGGAATTTGCCGAGCTTTCAATGGACATTCATTATCAATTGTATCGGTGAGATATCACATAGGTATCAAGGATTTGTATCCTCTGAAGAGTTAGATGAACCTCTAAGGTTTTATATCACCGAGAAAGGAATTAAGAATCATTGTTTAGCAATTTAATTTGAGGAAGATACCTTCATTTTATTGTAACGTGGTACAGAGGTTTCCATACCCCAAAGTGGTTCGAAATATCAAAAGTATCCAACGTAACCTTCACACACCCAATCTATATCAGGACGCAGTATTTCGATACATGTTTAAGAACAGCCCGTGCACTGGGGCCGGTCAGTTTCTGTCTCCGTTTTGCCAAAGGGTTTAATCTTGGTTGCTTTACAATTCTAATCAAAGAGGGGTGAAAGATTATGAATGCAGAAATAAATACCGAATACACAATATATTTTGCCGGAGCTCTATTCGATCACAAGGAACTTATTGGTAACGCTATTTTAGCCTCCTATATAAATACATTGTCCAAGGAAAAATATCGATGCATACTACCGCAAGACCTTGAACAATCTACCGGCAGATCAGTCGACATAAGAAATCAGGATTTAAGTTGTCTGCTAGCATGCGATCTAGCAATTTTTAATTTTGATGGCACTGAATTGGACTCAGGGACTGTCGTAGAATTCTTGTATGCTAAAACTTTGGACATACCTGCCGTAATTATTAGGTCTGATTTTCGGGGAAGCGGTGATCAAAATCGTGAGGGAGACCAATGGAATCTGATGGCATCTTTTTACCCTCGGACCAGGAAGCTAGAATTTAATGCGATGGAATGGTATCAAAGAGAGATAAATTCTTTATCCAATGACCAGGGAATCCTAGACACCGTTGATCGCTTATATAGAAAGATATCTAATTCAGTTATCACTGAATTAGATATTGTGATGCAAACCCCCCCTCTGCTTTCTACCGATCAGGGGCAGGCCTTTAGCCTCTATCAATGGGCTTCGGTGTTTCCCGGAAGTGGGTTAAAGGAAATTATTCCGAACATAGACGACATAATTATATCCAAGAAAAATAAGGGGTTAATAGATTAGTCTGAACTCTTGCGCCTTCAACCTAAAATAGTGCTTATTGAAACAATGGTAAGGCCCCTCGGTATGCCAACAGCAACCCGACAGCTAGCAGAACAAAACCCATCGTAAGAATGAGAGTGTTTAGATTCACCTTCCCGGTCAACTTCGCACCATACCAACTACCAATCATAGCACCCGCTCCCATGAGAACTAATACAGGGTAGTCTACCTTTCCCTGACTGGCGTGCGCTATCCATCCTATTGTCCCCATAAAAAACCCGATAAAAAGATTAGATCCTGCAGCAATACGAGGATCGAGTTTTAGCACCCTAACCAAGGCTGGTAAGCGTATGCTACCCAAGATAAGCCCAACGGCACCGCCCAGAAGCCCACCCCCCGTCCGATTCCTGCTTCAGCAGAAACCCGCCCAGGACTAAATAGGCCTGAAGATCCCTCTAATCCAGCTCCAAAAAGGGGAGAGGTTGATTGCCCGGATTTTACGCGATTTTGGTAGATAATGATGAATTCTACTCCCTGCCACAACACAAGCAATCCTGCGAGAAATAGAAGTGTTCCTTCGTCTATGACACCGCTGAGAAATCCTCCGGCAAAAGCTCCTGCAAAGGCAGGAATACCCATCACCATGACTATCCTCATGTCCACTCTGCCTCCTCGCCAATGCTTTATTGCACCGGTGAGAGAACTAAGACTGCTGACCATAATATTAGTTCCTCCAGCAATAGCAGCCGGTGTCCCTAAAAGCAGCAGTGCCGGTAAGCGAATTGTCCCCAATGCAAGGCCAACGAATCCTCCTAGTATTCCTACCAATAGGGATATGACCGTCAGTAAGAGGGCCTTCCAGGCAAGATGGTCGGACGGAAGCCCAATATCTCCAAGGGTCAAAGCCATTAAACCTGAGAATGTTTGTTCCATATAGTCTCTCTTTCATTGATTATGCACATTCGGGAAGCCAATGTCATTATGGGCGTGGTGTAACTATTACCAGCTCAAATTTATGTATGATACAAACGGATTTATTCCATAACATCAGTGTACATATCATCACGCACAGCATCGCTTCCAACCAAGTAGGAAGTAGGAGGGAGGAAATGAGAACAATGCATATGGGGGATGCAGGGAAGGTTCTGTTGGAGATCAGGCAATTGCTAAATGATATCAATATAATGTTCTTTCTCCGTCACGGAACCTGTTTAGGAGCAGTCCGAGATGGAAAACTTATCCCTTGGGATGACGATATAGATATCGGGTCTATCATCGGGTTACATGATCTTGATGTGCGGTCCATTTATAAGGCAGCAGATAGGTTTAAGGAAGCAGGTTTCACAGTAAAAATTCTGCCAACTGATTTTCACATTGGGGTAGAGCTTTCAAAATATGAGATTCCTGTTGATTGGACTTGCTACAAGGCATTTAAAGGGGATATTTTTCAGTATCCTGCAGTCAAAATCCCAGTTCGACTTTATGAATCTCTACGTCAAACTTGTTTGCTAGGGGAATCTTTCTACGTGCCCAACCCCGCAGAAGAATATTTAACACTCAAATATGGTCCAGACTGGCGAGTACCCAAAAAGCTAGGGTTTGAAGGCGATATTATAGATTCGATACCTGAGGCGGCAGTCCTTGACAAATCTGGGGTTCTAAAAAAAATTCTCAAATTTTTATTCCCTAAGAAATACGTTACTAGAATCAAGATTTTGGGCCCTGATATGATGCCCATCAAAATGACTGAAATAACCATTGTCGGGGTCAGCCGTTGTACAACTGATCAGGAAGGATTTGCACATTTCAATTTGCTCAATGAAGACTATTACGCAGTTGTTGTCGGTAATGATGATGAAAGAGAAATCCTATACGAGGAGATTTTAAAACCCGGGAAAAATTATTCCTATATTGAAGACCCGAACGAAAGATACGGAAGAATTCGAGTATTAAAAGAGACCCCTAACTAAAATTTTCGGGAGAGAAGAAATGACGAGAGTTTATGTGGATATGGTAGCTGATCTATTTCACTATGGGCACGCAAATTTTCTTAAGCAAGCTCGCCAATTTGGTGACCATTTACTTGTTGGAATTCATTCTGACAAAGTTGTCGAAGGATATAAGCGATCTCCTATAATGACCATGCAAGAGCGGATAGACACGGTATCTTCCTGTCGCTACGTAGATGAAGTAATACCTGATGCCCCTTTTATTATTGATCAAAAATGGATTGACACCCACAATATTGACTTAGTTGTCCATGGTGACGACTTTTTAGAAGATATGACGCAACTTTGCTATAAAATCCCTATCGATTTAGGAATCTTCCGGTTGGTCTCTTATACTCCTGGTGTTTCCACAAGTGAGATTATAAAAAGAATACGAACCCACGCAGACAATTAATCCGATAATAGTTTTTGCTGAAAATTATCTAACCCCCCACGTACTACCATAGGTATTTTCCTCTAATCTGATCAGTTCATTTTTACTAATATTTTGACGGCAAAATTACCAATTTCTGTTGCTATCAACAGAAATATTACACTCACCTCAAAGTTGTTATGCACATGCATCGCTGTAACTATATCTCCTACAAAAGGGCACCAAAACGATGTTAGACTCCCTTATGCGGGTCCAGTTTCCTTAAAGTGTACTATCCCGTCTACCTTTATCAGTTCGGTTAGCTTTAAGTACAGTTCAATTATCAAAAGGGGGCTCTAAGAAAAAATATGGATGCAACATCTACAATCTTCGAAGACAACGACAGGGTGAGAGTCACAGAATGGCGTTTTGAACCTGGAGAAGAGACCGGCTGGCACAGGCATGAATTAGATTATACGGTGGTCCCGATTAGCACAGGGACCCTTACGATAGTGGATCGAAGCGGTACGGAAACACTAAACCATATGTCTGATGGAATTCCGTATTTCAGATATGCGGGGGCTGAACATAATGTAATCAATAGATCTGATTCTGAACTGGCTTTTATCGAAATTGAAATCATTTAATATAAGTCCTTAATTTAGTGCAAAAAAACGTGGATTTGTTGGATATTAAATTATTGGTAGCCTCATCATAAAAGTTCATTTTCTATCCCATTGGTCTTTACATTAACCTGTGTGGAAACTGCATAAATAATTCCGAGAAGATTCATATGACATTACCATTGGAAGAAATGAAAGTGATGTGATGACACCTTTTGAAATGTCTGTTACGGTCACGTTAATTCAGCTCAACTGCTGCCACCCCCCTTTAGGAGAGCATACAAGAGAAATACTGTTTGGGTTATGAAAAGGAATAAATAGACTCTTTGTTAGCTAGAAATATTATTCGAACAGATTTTAATTGATTATCTTAGTATATTGAGGTAAAACCCATGTAACACTCAAAACCCCAAATTCATGTAATAGGAACGGGGGGAACCATTGCAGGATTAGGGCCAAATAGGCTCGATTACATTCAATATGCTGAGCTGGGCAAGAAATTAAGTATAGAACAATCTCTTGAGCGAATACCTGAATCAAATGATATAGCCAACATTGAATGCGAGGACCTCATAAGCGTTGGGAGTCCGGCCATCGGCCCTACAGAATGGTTGAAATTAGGTCAGAGAATCAACAATCTTTTGGATACAGCAGATACTGATGGTGTTGTTGTAACACATGGGACTGCCACACTGTAGGAGACAGCATACTTCCTACATTTAACAATAAAGTCTAGGAAACCAGTAGTCCTTACTGGAGCAATGCGACCTCCCACAGCATTCGGCACGGATGCAGATCTCAACCTAATGGATGCTATCAGAGTCGCAGCCAACCCTGATGCAATAGACAAAGGTGTGCTAACAGTTCTTAACAATGAAATCCACTGTGCTCGAGACGTATACAAAGCGAATACTCTGCGTGTCGAAACTTTCCGAGCGAATGAACTTGGATTCTTGGGGTATGCCGATTCGGATGGAGAGGTACTGTTTTATAGGGCGCCTATCCGTAAGCATACATCCTCAACTGACTTTGACATTAGAGATATGACAGAACTCCCGCGAGTATATATTGTGTATGCCTATGCAGGATCAGACAGTTTACTTATCGATGCCGTACGCAAAAACAAATCGGATGGTATGGTATTAACGGGTTTTGGATCTGGGACTTTGCCTCCGACTATGCTCGAAATTGGAGCTGAGGTCGCACAAGAAGGGATTCCTGTAGTTTTGGCCTCAAGGTCTACCGCCGGCAAAACCGTTATTACACCACGTATCACCAAATTAGGGTTCCTGGTCTCCGATAACCTTCATCCACAAAAATCCAGAATATTATTAATGTTAGCTTTAACAATCACCAAGGATCAGGATATCCTGCAACAAATGTTTATGGCTTATTAATAGTCATTTATTCAAACAAAAACAGGAACCGATATGACACCTAACATAAAAAACTATGGGAACGGGACCCTACCTGACCAGATACGATCAAGTGTTTGCCGAGGCATTAATGGTCTTGATATCCATTATCTTGAGGCCGGTTTTGAAAACAAACACAATCCACTTCTATTGTTGCTGCATGGTTTTCCAGAATTATCTTATAGTTGGAGAAAAATAATTTTACCTCTATCAGAATCTGGCTACCATGTGGTTGCACCGGATCAAAGAGGGTTTGGGGCAACAACCGGATGGGACAATTCATACGTCTCGGATCTTTCTTCCTATTATCAAATAAATCTCGTAAGAGATCTATTGGGTTTGATTTCTGCTCTAGGTTATGAAAAAGTTAAAAGTGTTATAGGCCACGATTCTGGTGCTGGTGTTGCGGGTTGGTCTGCCCTGATAAGACCTGATATATACGAATCTGTTGTTATGATGAGTGCTCCTTTCACAGGAGCACCCTACATACCTTTCAACACCTTGAAAACCCCGACTGTAGCCAAGGACTCGGTTGATGAAATCGCTGAAGAATTAGCTAATCTTAAAAGGCCTAGAAAACACTATCAGCATTACTATCGGACCCCCGAGGCTAATTCTGACATTATGGATTCGAAGAATGGATTACCGGACTTTATAAGAGCCTATTACCATCATAAAAGTGCTGATTGGAAGGAAAACAAGCCTTTCCAGCTATGCTCCTGGACTGCGGAAGAATTGGCCAAGATGCCAACTTATTACATTATGGATTTGAAAGACACGATGCCAGAGGCCGTAGGGAAACATATGCCAACTGTTCAAGAAATAAATTCTTGCGAATGGTTAACCGAAAAGGAGTTGAAAGTCTATGTCTCAGAATACGGACGATCAGGGTTCCAGGGAGGTCTCAATTGGTACCGATCCGGGGGAAGTGTCGGGAATCGGCAGAATTTAGAACTTTTTTCAGGGATGAAAATTAAAAAACCTGCCATGTTTGTCGCTGGAAAGCAAGATTGGGGAATATTCCAGAGGCCTGGTGCAGTCACTAAAATGAAGAATGAAGCCTGTAGCAATATGGGTGCAATCCAATTAGTGGATAATGCTGGACATTGGGTTCAACAAGAACAACCCGAAAGTGTACTTACACTCATTTTAGATTTTTTAGATGAGCTTGATTAGGTTCCGTCCCGGGCCTCTATTGCTTTCGAAGCTTCATGACACAGGACAAAAAAACAATCAATCACGCTATGGAAATGGAAGTTTACAAGCAGAACTGTAAAAAACGATAAATACCAGTATGGAAACGACCTTTTCTTAAACTGGCCTGTTTACACCAAACCCATAATCAATCCTATTAATTCTTCAAAGCCTTTACTCCTTCTTTTGCGCCTTCAAGCAGGAACCCAAGGTCCGAGTTGTACATAATTACCTGCATTCCTTTTTCTTTCCATTCGGTAAGTTTCTCTATATTCCCCATATGTATACCAGGGGCGATTCCGAGTTTGAGTGAAATATCTATAACTTTTTGAATGGCATTAACCACAGTTGGATGAGAAGTCTGCCCAGGTACTCCATACGATAGCGATAAATCCTCAGGCCCAACAAGAGCCACATCTATTCCAGGCACTGAAAGTATTTCTTCCAAATTTTCGATCGCGGCCTTTCTTTCTATTTGAGCAATAGCCACTGTATCTTGATTTTGAATTTCAATAAATTCAGCAAGATCTCCAAACCTGTAGTCAGAGTGCGGGGCGTCCGCGGATAGGCCTCTAATTCCTTGAGGTGGATACTTCATAAAACTAACTAAAGTTTCTGTGTCGGTGACATTCTCCACCCGTGGCAACATTAACCCCATGGCTCCTGAATCCAGATACCCAGCAGCAAGGCTATAGTCAAGGTTTCTAATTCGGACCAAGGGACAAATTTCTTCCAATCGAGCAACTCTTAAAATTTCCCTAACACTTCCTTGATCGTATGGGCTGTGTTCACAATCAACCATAAAAAAATCAAAACCAGCTCGTTTGAAAATTTGGGCAGCTGTAGGGTTCACCATCTCCTGAAGCATAGTGCCATATATATTTTTGCCTTCTTCCAGATCTCTTTTCATTTGGTTTCTAAGCATTTTGCACCTCTCGATTCAAACTTCACGAATAGATTCATATTGCATATCCTGTCTGATTATACGCATTATCTCGTATCCTTTAGAATTTTATATATCATTAAGGTTAAAAAGAGGAACTAAATGAGCAGCGATTCTCTGTGGGAACAATTAGAAAACACTTTAAAAGATAAAATAACAATTTTTGACGGAGTGGCGGGGTTAGCGGTGAAAAGCCTCACAAGTGAAAAAAGCATTTCTATTAATGGAGATGAAGTATTCCCCACAGCCTCGACAATAAAGGTACATGTATTGGCAAAACTGTTTTCCCTGCAAGAAGAAGGCAAAATAGATTTATCACGAAGAATTCGGTTTACTCAGGATATGTACGGTGCTGGAAGTGGAGTAATTCATTTCTTAGAAAATGATCCTGAATTTACTTTTCGGGACGTTGCTATACTCATGATGCTTGCGTCAGACAATACTGCGACCAACATCTGCATAGATATTGCAGGAATGGAAGGAATTAATGATTTAATTCGAGACATGGGCTTGTCTAAGACCCGACTCAGACGAAAGATGATGGATCCTGAGGCAATAACCAGAGGTGATGAAAATGTTTCGACTCCGAACGATTTAATCTTGATGATGGCCCAATTGCATAACGGAAAGCCCAATCCAAAAGTATCCGCCCAAGTCTTACAAATCATGAGTAAACCAAAATCTGATTATCTGAATAAAGCCGTTGGTTCTGAGGTTGTAGTAGCAAATAAACCGGGGGCCATGGGCAGGGCCCAAGGTGATACAGGCATAGTATTTTTACCAAATAACCCGTATACGGTCTCTATTATGAGCAAATTTTCCATGGTCGATTCAATAGCTCAGGAAGGTTTCATTATTGATCTTGCTAGAACCATTCACAAGTTTATGGCAATTATGGAAGAAACAAATGAATTCGGACTGAGTTTACCAAAAACCCTACCCTTATAGGCAAAGAAATGAAAACAAGAGTATTAGGAAAATCTGATTTAGACGTCTCCAGAGTCTGCTTTGGTGCCTGGCCAATAGGAGGGGGCATGGGAAATGTTGACCCAAAACAAGCTGTAGACACTATCCAAGCGGCAATAGATCTAGGAATTACTTTTATTGATACTGCTGAAGGTTACCAAACTAGTGAGTCGGTCTTGGGTCAAGCCTTAAAAGGAAGACGAGATTCCGTGATTCTGGCCTCCAAACTGTCAGGGCCAGATCATTCAAAAAAACATATTCATAAAGCGATAGAAAACAGCCTGTCTGCTTTGAATGTCGAATACATTGATCTATACCAGCTGCATACCCCACAACCCAAATGGCCTATAAACAATACTATGGGAATCCTTATGGCCCTCAAAGATCAAGGCAAGATCCGGCATATAGGATTATCGAACTTCACGTCAGACCAAACACAGGAAGCTATGGAATTTGGAACAATTATCAGCTCCCAGCCTCGCTATAATTTACTCTTCCGACAGGAGGACCCAACTTTGGAATTTTGCAGGCAAAATGAAATAGGCATTATTCCTCATTCAGTATTGGCCAAGGGCCTGCTGGGCGGCAGTTACAAACCTGGTCATGTATTCGCCGACGATGACGAAAGAAGATTGTTCAATTTCTTCCAAGGGACTATGTTTCAAACTATTTATGGAGTAACCCAACAATTAGAAGAATGGGCTAAAAGCCACGGAAGGGATCTAATACAGCTAGCAATTGCATGGGTCTTGGCCAACTCTGCTGTAACCTCAGCTATAGTGGGTATGAAATCAGTGGCTCAAGTCGAAAATGCAGCCAAGGCTTCAACATGGAAACTTACTTCCAGCGATCTGTCTGAAGTTGAGGCCATTGTTGGAAATTTACGACCTGAGTGGGTTAAAGATCAAACACCAGAGGATCTCCCTTATAAATACGGGAGTTACTAAAAGATCTAAAATCAGCTATGTCATAGGCGATTTGGGGAGACCAACACCTCATTATGCTTCATCATATCGGTCCCAATATCCTGCACCTCTCGTATTAATTTTTCAGTATCGACAAAATTAGGAACATAATCTTCTATCACCACATGCCCATCTACTATGACAGTTTTCACACTTCTACCATCTGCATTGTAGACGAGACTATTCACGGGGTTAAAAAGGGATCGCCACTCGGGGCGGAGGGTGTCACACACAACTATGTCTGCCTCTTTTTCAACTTCCAAGGACCCGATTTCCGCATCAAAACCCAAAGCTTTTTCGGCCGGAATCTGGCTTGCATCTCCGGGGGCATCTTTTATGAGTACTGCGGCCAAATACATCGACCGATTGGTTTCTAGGAGATTGGAATTTTTGAGGGTTTTAACCCCTAGAAATTATCGCCCTCTTATGAACCGCTTTGCCTACCGTATTACCATTATGGCTTACTTGTATCTCATAGGTAAGGCGGCCTTTTTCTCTATCAACTTCGGTCAGAGATGTACTTATTTCTACCGTTTCTCCAACGTCCGTTCGTGCAACATGGCGAAGGCCATCGACCGCGTAGCCCACAGTGGAGGTATCTTCATCCAAGAGATGATCTGTTTGCTTGATGCATGCACCCTCCATCAGACCCAACATTGCTGGAGTAGACAATACATCATCACCCTTATTCCCAGTTCTATTAGTCGTCATTTCAGTGGTAATTTGCACATCGATACGTCCTGACTGGCCAACTTCAAGTTTGCTTGTATTCAAAGTTTTCTCCTGTTAGTGAATATAAGTACGATTATACCTAAGAAAGAAAAAAGAATGTTTAGTCGTATTTTGATAAGATCGAGCCACTAGCATCAATACTTATCTACCAAGGATCCAAACCCGCAACTGAGGCAAATTCATGACTAAAGGTAATTTTTTTTAGAGCGCAATATCCTAAAACATTTATGAGTATTGAGGGTAAATCTATGGCCTACATAAACGAAGGAGTAGGAGATCCAATAGTTTTTATCCATGGAAATCCAACGTCTTCATATCTTTGGAGAAATATAATCCCACATGTTGGTCACTTAGGAAGAGTCATAGCACCGGACCTTATTGGGATGGGTGACTCAGCTAAATTGGACAACACAGGACCTGCTAATTACAAATTTGAAGAGCACTGTAAATACTTATACAAACTATTCGAGAATTTAGGACTTAGTAACGTTCATTTTGTAATCCATGACTGGGGGTCAGCTCTCGGGTTTTACTGGACCCAGCTCAACCCAAAGAAAGTCAAAAGCATTACCTACATGGAAGCTATAACTGGACCTATAGAAAGTTGGGAGGATTGGCCT
>QGNN01000028.1 GCA_003228105.1 Chloroflexota bacterium | reverse complement strand
TATTAAATTCGGATGAACGAATTTTAACTAAGCGAAGCGCCTGTTGCGTCGGTGTATATACTGTAAATTGAGCGACTTGCTGTAATAAATAAACGATTGCGTTTATGTCCCCCAAATGTAAGGTTGGACGGTACTTCCGGTAAATATATCCTACCAATTAAGGCGGATGAATCGTTATATATCGTTATAGAATTAGTTCCTCGCTGAGCAGATGTCCACAGATTCCCGTCAGTATCACAGCGCATACCGTCTGTTGAATCCTCACCAGTCTCTGTAAATTGTTTTCCTTCGCCTAAGCTGTCTCCACTGTTTGACAGTTGATAAATATAAATAGCATTAGGGTTATTTGAGCCAGAATCTGATACATAAAGGTACGTGAAATCTGGTGAGAAACAAAGTCCGTTGGGACGGACGAGACCTGTCGCTTTTACTTCTACTGCTCCTGAGGAAGGGTCGATTCTATACACCGCGGTTGGTAATTCAGGTTCAGATCGGTTTCCTTCATAATTATTTAAAATCCCATATCCAGGGTCCGTAAACCAAATTGCACCGTCTTTATGAATCGCAACATCATTAGGGGCATTTAGTTTTGAATTTCCGAAAGAGTCTGCAATTATGGTGATTGACCCGTCAAATTCTGTTCTAGTGACCCTTCTAGTTAGATGCTCGCAGGTGATGAGCCTGCCCAAGTTGTCTCTTGCGTTACCGTTAGCATTATAGGATGGATCACGATATGCACTAACGATTCCGGTTTCTTCTGTCCATCTCAGGATTCTATTATTTGGTATATCACTGAAGAGAAGGTATCTTCCGTCACCAAACCACGCCGGTCCTTCGGTCCACCTACAGCCTGTATATAGGCGTTCCATTCCGGCATTGCCAAGAACATAGCGTTTGAAACTTTCGTCTACTACCTCAACAAATGGTTCTGGATACGGAGTGGTATCTTTTTCCCAATTTCTTACGGTACTATTCATATTCATGAAACAGAATTCCTTATGTATAGGTCAATGATGGGGCTGCGAAGGGTAATATTTTTTGGTAGAGATTAATTCAAAAGCGAATCAAAAAATATTCAGGACAGTTCCATTCTATCCAAATAACTGACCTCGGTAAGTTTATTACATAAAACAGGTGGGTTGAAGTATTTTGAATAAGTGGAGTAGCCAGACACCGAAACTTTATTATGGTTGGCTGGTTCTCGCCGTATGTTTCTTTATTGTGATGTGTTCATCCGGTGTTCGGTCGAGTATGGGTGTTTTCATAACCCCAATGGAGGCGGATATGCAGTGGGCCCGAAACGATATTACCAGGGTACTTTCTTTGGGAATATTTGTTGGGGCCTTGTCCTTTATAGTGATGGGCTATCTTTATGATAAATATGGTGGTCGGCGGGTGATATCGGCTGCTCTAATAATGGTCGGGATATCTGTCTTTTTGCTAAGTCGGGTCAACTCCATTTTTGGATTAATTTTGATATACGGGATACTTGGAAGTTTTGCATCTAGTGGTGCTTCTTTTGTCACTATTCACTCATTATTGGCAAAATGGTTCTACAGACGGAGAAGCTTAGCTATGAGCCTGTCTGCTGCCGGAGGGTCTATCGGCCCTTTCTTGTTTGCACCATTTTGTGCGTTTCTCATAGAAGCTTTTGATTGGAGGATCGCATTCTTATTCATAGGTGGAATGGTTTTGTTTATAGGAGCTCCTCTGGCGGCTCTTTTCCTGAGAGATGATCCACTGGGTCAGATTCCAGATAGTGAAAGGGATGAAACCGGGGTTCAAGATAAAGAAGAAGTGCAGGTGGAAATGGAAGGACCATTATTTACCAATCGCTGGAAGCAGGCTTTATCCACTTCCCCTTTCTGGCAGTTATCTGCTGCTTATCTTGTTTGTGGGATTACCACAAACATCATTGCCGTACATTTTGTTCCATTTGCAGAAGATCAAGGAGTACCCAGGATAACCGCTGCCATGATTTTTGGGATAATGATGATGTTAAATTCTGTAGGGGTAATTTCTGCAGGAGTACTGTCGCAAAAATTCAGCCAACATAGAGTGTTAGGTTTCACATATGCATTGCGTGGAATTGCTTATTTAGCCTTGTTAACAATAGGCGGAACGACTGGAATGTGGGCGTTTGCCTTAATAGCTGGGATGTCGTGGATAGCAACGGCTTCAGTAACTTCTTCCCTCGTAGCAGATATATACGGGGTAAGAAATTTAGGAACATTGAACGGTATGTCTAACATGGTTCATCAGATTGGAGGCGCCGTATCGGTACTTGTCGCCGGAGAACTTCAGGCAGTGACTGGATCCTACGAGATACCTTTCGCGATTGCTGGTGCGACTTTATTGTTTGCCAGCATAGCGGCTTTTAGTGTCAAAGAGAAGAAATACTCATATAGATATTCCACAGTGCCGGTTGCAGCCGTTTCTTCTTAATTTTATAAACTTTGTTTCCATGACATATAATCTGATCGGCCCCTCTCCTTAAACCGAGAGTTACTGAATCGCCCCATAAATTCTTCAAGGGTTTGCGTGACTTGATCATTGGAATTAGGGTCGTAGTGAATCCAGTTGTTTAAATGCTCTTCCGACCGGAAGAAATTCATGTTTACTCAATTTCTCCCGGCGGTGTTCCCCCCTCCCAAAAATCCGAATCCGTAAATAGAAACACCTACAACCCCTTCCGCCGGTATTGAACTAAGAATCTCTCCATCCTTGACTGTCACGTTTATTGGATCATTACAATCTAGGCATACACTATCAATTTGGACTATCTTACCGGGGAATAACCAGCAAACTGATAGGGATTCAAAAGTTCATTGTCCCCACCATTTGCTTTCACCATTTACAGTAATTTTGTAATGAGTTGGCACGTTGTTAAACGGTGCGAAACTACCAATTATATCGGTGCCGGGAACGAGCCAATATCCTGCCATTTTTCCAGGGCCCATAAGATCAGTTAGAGATATTCTCGCCTCTTCTACCTCTATCTCAAGCGCTGAGGCTATTTCTGTGTAATGAGGAGCCACCCCAGTTGATACGATGGCTTTCATTATGTGAGTGTACAGTTGATCGAGAGTTTTCAGATCAGTCATTAGTATTTATCTTTTGCCTTTGGCTGTCTGATTCAGGTCTATGTCTTTAGTGAGAAGAATATCAACACATTGATTTGTTAGCAAAACAAGGTTAATACTAGCGATTTATATGAGTATAATGACCATGCTATTTTAGGCCCCGAGCTTAGACCCTGAGGAGATATCCAAATTAAATTATTAGGAAAGCGCACGATTTTTTATGGCTGGATCGTGGTGGGTGTGATGGCAATTGCTAGCGCAGTTAGTATGGGCATGGGTTCATTAAATTTCGGGTTATATATCAAACCAATGGGGGAACAGTTAGGTATTGGGCGCGCTTCTTTCGGCTGGGCTTCCACCTTTAGAAGCATTTCAAGTGCCGCAACGAGCCCTATTATAGGCAGATTGCTCGATCGCTATGGAGCCAGATGGATTCTTGCAGGTTCAACCATAATTACTGGATCGTGCATGGTTGGCCTTGCATATACACGTGAAGCATGGCAACTCATGGTTTTGTTTTCAATAATGGGTCTAGTTGGTATGAGTGGACCAGGAGCCCTTACTACCTCGGTGCCACCATCCAAGTGGTTTGTTCGTAACAGAGGAAAAGCTTTAGCCGTTACAGCGATTGGTGTTTCCTTTGGGGCCTTAATTTTTGTTCCGCTCACCCAAATTTTCATAGATAAATACACCTGGAACACCTCTTGGATTATATTAGCGATAGTTGGAGTGATTATTGTTGTTCCCCTTTCTGTCATTTTCGTAAGAAGACAGCCTGAAGACATAGGATTACTTCCTGATGGTGACAATCCCCTCGCGGTGTCTGCTGTGGAGGACATCAATGATGAATTTTCGTGGACCTTAAAGGAAGCAATAAAAACAAAAAGCATGTGGTTTCTTATAATTGCTTTTTCTATTCTGTCTTTGGGAATACTGACGTTGGCCCTGCACAGGATACCTGCGTTTATGGATAGAGGACTAGACTCCACGTTAGTCTCGCTTGCGACAGCTTTTGATGCTGTTTGTGCCGGGTTTGGTAGTTTTGCTGGAGGAATGTTGGTGAGGCGACTTCAGCCTAAATTTATAGGAGCCTCAGCATTCTTGATGTTGGCTGTGGCGAGCGTGATGTCAATCTATGCGTATGGGTTTTGGTTGATGTTTTGGTCGATGGCTATTTTTGGGCTTGGGATAGGCATTAATTCATTCACCCAAAATTATATTTGGGCGGATTATTTTGGGAGAGGCAATCTAGGCAGCATCCGAGGATTTGTTATGCCTATCACTTTGTTTGTGGGATCTTTTGGCGCTCCTGCTGCGGGGTATGTATTGGATACCACCGGATCGTATGATCCTGCTTGGTGGGCTGGTGTTGTTTTGATGTTGATAGGAGCTTTAGTATTTGTTCTTGCGGATAAACCCAAACATAATGCACTCCTCTTTAATCAAAACCTTGGGGAATAAATTTGCAATTAGCGTCATTGGAGATTTAAGTTGGATATGGGTTCAAAATCTTAGAATAATTTTAGAAAATTAAGATATTTTATTGATGTGCCTGTGGCGGGTACCGAATTTTTTTAATAGGAAGTGAATTAAATTGAAATTCGGCTTATTTTTTTAATGGCCCAACCCAGAGTTTCGTGAATTTAAAGATATATTTTCAGAAGGATCTTTGAAATTGGCGGCCGACGAAGATATTTTGCCGTTAACCTCTAGCACGATGGGTATGGAAGCGATTTCTCAGCAGTTTGTCAGTTATGTTCGATACTGGCGGGGTGCTGGTAAACCTGTGGATGATGTGGGGAGGGATCGAACATGAAAAATTGATGCGTTCTATAAAATTGATGGAGGAAAAGGTGATTCCCGAGCTAAAGGACTTAACACCACCTAAAAGGGTAATAAATAATGCATTAGTATCAGAGTTCAGGGGAGATAAAAGTGGATCTTTTATTGTGACAGGAGAAAAATTAAAGGATAGCTAAAGTAAGATCCTTGCTATTTTAGGTTAGCGGGTATGGAGGTTTTGCGCTGAATGAGGGCCTGAAACCTGTAGCCCTAGAATTATTTGATCGGTAAAATCTCGGTATGAACCTAATAACGAGACAGACCATCGGGGTTTTATTCTCCTCACTCTTATTATTGGCATTGTATGCTTGTGACTCTGGAGGTGAGACTATCTATTTTGCATCGAACCGAGATGGGCAATGGGATATCTATTACTCTGACTCAAATGGTGGAGAACAAATCAATTTAACGGACAGTCCTTTCGCCGAAGAAAACCCAGTTTTGTCACCGGACCGAAAATTGATAGCATTTTCGGTAAGTAAAGATTCTAAGGACTTGAATGTGGGAATTGAGGTAATGAAGCTGAAGGAAGGAGAGAAAATCAGTGTCACTACAGGTTTGGGCACTTATGTCACACCACACTGGAGCCCTGATAGTTCTAGATTGGCATATGCTGCTGCCCAGCCGGGCAAAGAATCATACGTACTCGTAAGTGACTTAACTCAATCCCTCAGCCCGCGCCTATCAGATGTTCAATCGGATGAAGTTGGAGATTGGTCTTCAGATGGGAATTCAGTTGTATTTTCATCTTCAAATCCACTAAAGCCAGGTATTCATGATAGAAACCCTGACGGTGTTAATCAGAGGCAAGTAAGTTGTGGGAATGATATCGGGGCTAGATGGTCCCCAGATAACAAAAAGTTAGCCTTTATATCTGATAGGGCTGGAAACCGAGACATATACGTGATTGAAAAGGAAGTTAAAGATGGATTATGTGAATCGGATGCGGATTCTACATTGGGGTTGTATCAACTCACCGATACAGAGGGTAGTGAGTCTGATATTTCATGGTCTCCTGACGGAAGGCAGATATTGTTTGTCTCAGAAAGGGACGGGAATTCAGAAATTTATGTAATGGATAGTAGCGGAAACAACCAGGTTCGGTTAACTCAAAATGACAAGACAGATAAACAACCTGTTTGGTCACCCGACGGGAAAAGTATTGCATTCGTATCGGATTTGGATGGCGACTATGATATTTTCATCATGAATAGTAAAGGGGAAAATCAAAAGAGGTTAACCAATAATGACGCCTCCGACCTCGATCCCAATTGGTAATTCTCTTGCTTCTTAACATCAAATCTTGATAAATGCTTTGGTGACATCTTCTTTGGATATATGTTAATAATCGCCGGCTGGTTTTGGACGTAATGATGGCTTCTAAAGAAAACTACAAGTATCGACGAATTATTGTAAAGGCTGGGACAAATATACTTACCGGCGGAAGGGATGAATTAGATGATTCCTTCATCGATAACTTGGTATCTCAAATTTCGGATTTATCCTCTTCAGGAAGAGAGGTGCTTCTTGTATCATCGGGAGCTGTAGCGGCTGGAAGGGGAGTGATGAGGAAATTAGCTAAGAGCTCGGTCTTGCCAGGTAGGCAGGTTTTGGCGGCGGTTGGTCAAGGTAGGCTGATGCATTTGTATGAGCAATCCTTTGCCACTCATGGAATTCCCACTGCCCAAGTTTTGCTTTCCCGAAGAGATGTTAATGACAGGTTAGGCTATTTAAATTTAAGAAACACATTACTTTCCTTGTTGAATAATGGTGTGGTTCCAGTAATAAATGAAAATGACGTAGTGGCTGTGGAGGAACTGGAAGGGGAGGTATTCGGCGACAATGATACTTTGTCTGCCCTGGTTGCTAACTTAATTGATGCTGATTTACTAGTGATATTAGGTAGTCTGGAAGGGATGTACACTAAAGATCCAAATTTTTTTACAGACGCTGAACTTATATCAGTGGTGGAAAAAATAGACGATAAACTAAATAAATATGCTGGTCCTTCATCAGATTTAAGGGGACGTGGCGGAATGGTAACCAAAATAGAGGCTGCTCGCTTGGCTACGGCGTCGGGGGTAGATGTTGTAATCGCAGATGGGACTATGGATTCGGTTGTTTCTCGACTTTCGAATGGAGAGAGAATAGGTACCTTGTTCAAGTCATCTGTATCGAAATTGGAGAGTAGGAAAAGATGGATGCTCAGTGGAGTGTCTAATAAAGGGAATATAAGAATAGATAAAGGAGCTGTATCCGCATTGAGATCCAGTAAAACAAGTCTCCTACCAGCTGGTGTGTTGAGTTGTTTTGGACAATTTGAAAGAGGAGATATCGTTTATATTAAGGATGGTCATGAAAATAACATTGCAGCTGGTATTAGTAACTACGGGTCCTCTGATCTGCTGCAAATACAAAGTTTAAAATCCGACCTAATTGAACAGGTTCTAGGGCACTACTACGGGGATGAGGTAATACACAGGGATAATATGGTTATGTTAAATGATTGAAGTCCTGAAGAGAGAGGTGTTTTCTTGGACAGCCTTGAAAATTTAGGGAAAGTTGCCAAAACGGTTTCTAGAAAACTTGCTTTTTCTTCTGGTGGAAGAAGAAATTTAGCTATTCAGAAAATCGCGACAGCCTTGATTGATTCCGAGCAGAAGATCATTTCAGAGAATTCAAAAGATATATCCAACGGTCGCAATAAAGGACTATCAGAGGCTATGTTGGACCGATTGATCATTACGAAGGAATCAATACATGGTATGTCATCTGATGCTTTGAGGGTTGCTAATTTAGATGACCCTGTGGGGGAAATGATCGAAATGAAAACCATGGAGAATGGTCTTCAAGTTGGTCGCAAACGTGTGCCCCTGGGTGTAATTGGGGTTATATATGAGAGTAGGCCAAACGTTACAGTCGACATATCGGTGTTGTGCTTGAAATCAGGGAATGCTGTAATTCTAAGAGGAGGGAGTGAGGCATTCTATTCAAACCAGATTTTGGCCAAGGTTATAAGAGATGCTGTATCGGAAGCTGACCTTCCAAAGGATTCCATTCAAATTGTCCAAAGTACAGATAGGAAACTGGTTTCTGAAATGCTGAATTTGGATCAATACATCGATCTAATGATTCCAAGAGGTGGACAGGGTTTAGTTAACATGGTGGCCAATGAATCCAAGATGCCATCTATTACTGGTGGCGTCGGGGTTTGCCATACCTATGTGGACAATGAAGCCTCATTAGATATGGCTGTTGAAGTCGTTAATAACGCCAAGGTGCAACGACCCTCGGTCTGTAATGCATTGGATACCGTTTTGGTTCATTCTTCTTTGGCTCCCGATTACCTTCCCCGTATGGCTGAAGCTTTTGCTGTTGCCGGGGTGGAGTTAAGATGTGATACCAGGGCACTTTCTATTTTGGGCCCAAGGGAGGATATCAGGGTGGTTCCTGCCAAGGAGGAAGATTGGGATACAGAACATTTATCATTGATAGCAGGAGTAAAAATAGTAGATTCAGTAGAAGAAGCTATTAACCATATCGAAACTCACGGTACAGGCCATTCGGATGCCATTATTACAGAAAATTACACAACGGCCAACCGGTTTGTTAAGGAAGTGGACTCAAGCGCTGTTATGGTAAATGCCTCGACTAGATTTAATGATGGCGGTCAATTTGGCTTAGGAGCTGAGGTGGCGATAAGTACCAATAAAATGCACGCAAGGGGCCCCATGGGACTGAAGGAGATAACCTCATATAAATGGGTTGTTTTAGGAAATGGGCATATAAGGCAATAAATTGGGATCTTATTGGATAAACGAAGAAATCCGAAATCAGTCAAGGTTGTATGAATTTCGAATAATAACGAGGGCATGATGCAGGAAGAAAATATTTTTTACACCGTCGATATGCAAAGAGAAGTTAGAGATTTTGTATTGAATCTAGAAAAGGAATTATCGAAATATCAGCCTATATACCAACGAGACCCTGTCGATGTCAGGAGAGAACGAGAGGAAGGAACTGGCCGTAATCCAAAACTCGTAATATCAGATCAAGCGATTGAACGAGAAATTCAAAGTGATCAAGGTTCAGTTACTGTAAGAGCTTTCATACCACAGGATCAAATAGATGGGATATACCTTCATATCCACGGAGGAGGATGGGTTATAGGTAGAGCTCACCATAAAGATCCCGAATTGGAAGAAATAATGACCGAATGCAATGCAGCGGTTATCAGCGTGGACTACAGACTTGCTCCTGAACATGCATATCCAGCTGCACAGGATGACTGTGAAATCGCAGCTTCCTGGGTAGCCAGTAATGCCATGAAGGAATTTGGTACTGATAAGGTTGTAATTGGAGGAGAGTCGGCGGGCGGGCACCTTTCTGCATCAACTATGATTCGAATGCGGGATAAACACGGATACAGTGGATTTTCTGGCGCGAACCTTGTGTACGGTGTATATGACTTATCAGGAAGCCCCAGCGTGAAGCTGTGGGGAGATAGAAACCTGGTTTTGAGTACTCCGATAATGAATTGGTTCTTTGACCAGTATTTAGGGGAGGAAGATCGGAAGGATCCTGATGTGTCTCCTCTCTATGCACCACTACATCAATTATCACCTGCACTTTTCACAGTAGGCACAATGGATCCATTGCTGGATGACACATTGTTTATGCATTCAAGATGGTTTGCTTCCGGGAATCCTTCTAGCTTAAATGTTTACCCTGGGGCAACACATGGATTTGAGACACAACCAACTCAATTAGCTGAAAAAGTTAGAAGAAGAATGCGTACTTTCATCTCTGAGAGTTTCCAGTCGTAACTTTGTAATAAAGAAATATCACTAAGAGGTAACCGATTGATGTGGCTATAAAAATGGGCTGATAGCTATCAGCCCATGCCACTGTGAACGCGCCAACTGAAGGTCCCAAACCCATCGCAGCAGTTCTGGTCGGGCCTGTTATTCCCGTAACGGTGCCGAAGGATGCTCTGTTAAATACAGTTCCTAACATCATGCTACCAAGTACGAAAATAAGACTAGTGATTGTGGTCCAAATCACCACTAGTATAAATCCGTACGCTGGAATGTTTATTACAGTAAAAAGAATGGTGGGTGTAATGGCCATAGATAAAGCACACATAGCAATTCTTTTGATTGTGAACCTATCTGTAAAATATCCCCACACAGGCACCGAAAGTCCCCCTAATACATTGCCTAAAGTTAAAGCCCCGGCGGCTGTATTTTGAGAAATCCCCCCGTCCGTTAGAAATGGAACAACCTGAAATAAGGTCATAGAGGTCGAAGCCACTGCAACGAATTCACCAAACATTATGAACCAAAATGAGGGTAGAGACATTATTTCAAGAATTGCCCAGGTGGTCTCGGAAGACTTGGTTTTTGTTGACTCTTTGTTTCCAGAGCGGTCACCGTCTGGCAGTTGCCCAACATCTTCCGGCTTATGCCTGATCAAAAGAAAAATAGGCAATGACAACGGAATAGATACAAATCCAATTATCTTGTATGCTGTTCTCCAAGAGTAGCTAGTCGCAATTGCAGTTATGATTTGTATATTGATTGACTCTCCGATTATTCTGTTTAAAGAAGTGATTCCTATAGCAAAATTCCTCTTCTTTTCAAAGAAATTTACGGCGACCGTACGTGGTATCAGATTTTGTAAATTTGGGCCTGCTATAGCTCTCACAACAATATACCCAACGAAGAATTGCCAAATGGATTGGGCCCCAGAAAAATAGATGATACCTGTACCAACCGATAAAGAAGCGAAAAGCATCATCCACCTGGGCCCAAATCTATCCACCAACTTTCCTATGAAGGGCATTGTTAAGCCCGACGTCCATGTTCCGAGGGTAGCGGCTAAAGCGATAGTTTTTCTGTCCCACCCTATCTCTCCGGCAATTAAGTCTTGAACTCCACCGAATACAGTTTGAGCCACAGATGTGGCTATTAAAGCTCCTATTGATGCCGCAACTAAGACTATCCAGCCATAAAAGAAAGGAGGAGAGGGGTGCCAGTTGTAGATATTTGCGGCCAATTGTTTCAAAGAAAATCCCTTGTTATTTTTTGATTTGATAAATCAAGAAAACAAAACCCAATTCTAATACTTCTCCGTGATAATATTTCGCTGTTCCTGACGTGTTCCTTAAAAAAACAGTTATTAGAAATAGTTTTTGAAATTTGAAAGCTATTAAAGAAGGAGAATTATAGATGCCTTACCAGTTCATAAAACATGAAGCATCAGGCGGAATAGCAAGAGTGACCCTAAATAGGCCTGAAAAACTTAATGCTCTGAATCAACAGCTACAATCTGAATTGATCGAATGCCTGACCAAGGCTGATGAGGATTCCGATATACGGGTGATAACCCTGAGAGGCGCGGGACGGGCATTTTGTGCCGGATACGATATCACTCCTCCTCAATCCGTTGAAGATAGAGAAATTACCGAGGCCCGACGAGGAAATATTCGGTCAGATATGCAGAGGTTGCAAAAAACAGCTAGATTAATGACCTCAATATTTGATCTAAGTAAGCCAGTTATAGCCGGTATTCATGGGCATGTTATAGCCGGTGGTACCGATTTGGCGTTGCATTGTGACATCATAATTGCTGCTGAGGATGCGAATATTGGATTTCCGCCCGTCCGCTCTATGGGAACTCCCCCTACTCACATGTGGACTTACATGGTTGGTCCACAATGGGCAAAATGGTTCATGTTAACTGGAGAAACTGTGTCTGGTAAAGAGGCGAGTGACGTTGGGCTAGTTTGGAAATCTGTTCCTGCAGAGGATCTGGATGCGGCGGTGGAAGATTTGGCTACAAAAATGGCGAAAATACCATGGGAAATGCTAGCTGCCAACAAAAGTATAGTGAATAAAGCTCTCGATTTGATGGGCCGCAATATGATGCAGGTTATTGCTGCTGAGACAGACGCAGTTTCTCACCAATCTCCGATTGTCAAAGAGTTCAATGAAATTTCTAGTCAGCAAGGATTAAAAGCTGCACTTGAGTGGAGGGACAGCCCGTTTCGAGAATAATATGTTAACCGGTGTAAAACATGGAAACCAAAACCCAACAAGCTGCAGACCAGTTATACAGGAAGTATGATTCCGCCCATTGGAATTAAAATTGATATGAAAGCCATTTTTAATATAGATTTATTTGGAGAAATAACCCTGGATGTTGAATGACAAGGATTCATTTTAAGGTATAAATAACAAATTTAAGGTGGATATACATGTTTGATTTAACAGACAGAGTTGCAATCGTGACGGGAGGGGCACAGGGTATTGGTGGAGGAATTTCAAGAATGTTAGCTCGGGCTGGTGCCAAAGTCTTAATAGCGGACCTGGATCTGGAGACGGCTGAAGATACCGCTAACCAGATCTCGAAAGATTCAGGCATTGTTGAATGTGTTGAAACCGATGTGACTTCTTATGAAGATTTAAAAAAAATGATCGGTAAGGCTAGAGACTATTGGGGTAATTTGGATATTTTGGTTAATAATGCCTATGCAGCAGCTGACGGCCAACAGGGAGGAGCATTGGAAGTTACGGAAGATAGGTGGGAAGAGGATATCAGAGCTTTAGTGACTTCAGTCTACGCAGGATCAAAATATGCAATTCCATTAATGCTCGAGACTGGTTCGGGATCAATTGTGAACATATCTTCGGTACATGGGTTTTTAGTCGCGAGGAAGGCATTAACCTATGAAACAGGCAAGGCAGCAGTTATTGCTATGACTAAACAGATGGCGGTTGATTATGGCCGGCAAGGAATTAGGGTGAATGCAATCTGCCCTGGCCATATTGTTACAGAGAGGATAAAAGAAAGTGTTTGGAAAGATAATCCCTCGGGTTTAAAATTTTTTCAAGATCAATATCCTGTTGGAAGAACGGGAGTTCCGGAGGATATCGGAAATGCGGCCATCTTTTTGTGTTCAGATGAAGCTTCATTTATCACGGGGCATGCCCTCCCGGTTGATGGTGGGTTAACGATTCAGTTGCAGGAGAATTTCGGAGTCCAGCAAGTCCACTATTATATGGATAATTTGGATACCCAAATGCCGTATAAAAGGTAGGGTGAACAACTAACATCTTTTTACGGGTATCAGATTTCAATATTAGAATTGATCACCTATCCATGGTTTTGGCCCACTGAATATTAAAGATGCCTTGGCTAGTTCGTCGCTTGACCCTTCAATCAGGCCCATATTTTTAATATCGAAAGCACTGAGATAACTTGTGTATAACGGTGCGAGACCGCGAGGGCCCAAAGTTAATCCTGGCAAATTAGATTTACTGACCGTTCCTTTTCCCTCAGATACTTCTATTGTCCAAATTCCTGAATTTTGCGGCAAGATTGGGTCTTCATAGTTTAGAGTTAGCGTCGATTGAATATCCTTCGGATAACCTCTGGATTCAATTGCTTTTTTGATATCAATTATTCTCAACATCCAGTCCTTGCTGTAGGCAATTTTCACCTCTTGTTCTTCCATCAACAACCTCATAGAATCATTGGGAGGTCCGTTCCATGAGATTGTGTCAATGACAGTTCTATGATCATAGAAGAAGCGGAGTAGCCTTTCGGCACACTCAGAGTTCAAGGCAACCATATCTCTTACCCTTATATGATCCGCCGATCGGGCCTGTTGAAAGTTAACATAGCCTACCGCTTTATCACCGTCCATCACGATGTAATGAAATATTTTTCGACCTTGAGTCTCTAAAATAAGATCCCAGAGGATAGCACCTCTGTCTAAGTTTCCATTACTCAATTTCGCCCTCTCGTTATATAAAAGGTAAGTTTCTTCACGTTCGGAAGGATTCGATTCGATAACTTCTAGCTTATTGAGTGGAGCCTTCATTTCTTTTACCGTGGTTTCGTACGTAAATTTTGTGCCCGCTCGCTCATATCCAAAGGAGCGATAAACTCGGGTACTCGATGGAAATAAAGTAGATATTGGAATAGCTAGTTCGTACATTTCGGCAAGCGAATTCTTGAGAAGCACTGAAGCAGCTCCGATGCCCCTCCCTTCAGGGGCAACCCCAACAGATGTAACTGCACCACTTCGGACAATGTTCCCACCAAACCACTGGCCCAGATCGATTATCCCCATTCCGCCGAGTATTTTATTTTTTAATTTTACGGCTCGAAATTGCTCGTAACCTACGTGTTCATTCCAACCTGGCTGTGCATGTCTATGAAGCGATTGGTATATGGTTTCCCACAGGGATTCGGATTCTTCTTTGGTTATCGGGCCATATGTTAATTGCGAGTAGTTCATACTATTGTTTTTGTCATTTTTCTGATTTATGAAACCCTGTATTGTTTTAGCACATCCATTTTTGGGATTATTCCGAACCCAGGCAGTTCCGGCGGGCTAACAAAACCATTTTCTACTTTAATTGTAAATTCATACATTTGGTCGTACAAAGGATGAGTTTCTTCTCGGTAGTATTCTAGAATTAGTCCATTAGGAATAGCACAAAGCAGATGTATGTGAACCTCTTGTTTCCCATGTGGAGCTATTGGAAGATTGTGTGCCTGAGCTTGAGCAGCGACTTTCATAAATTCGGTAACTCCTCCCATAATCAAGGCGTCAGGCTGTAGTATTGCAGCACTTCTGCTCTCTATAAGATCTCTAAATCCGTACTTTGTGTACTCGTTTTCTCCTGTGGCGACTGGAATGGTGGTTGCCTCGCTGATAAGTTGGTGGCCTTTGTAATCGTCAGGAGGAATAGGTTCTTCAAACCAGAATATGTCATAAGGTTCCATTTTTTTTGCTATTTCAATTGCTTCGTAAAATCGGTAGGCACAGTTTGCATCTACTAAAAGTTTTACATTTGGGCCTATTGCCTCTCGAACAGCCTTAACTCTTTCAATGTCTTCATTAATGCTTACGCCGCCGATTTTTATTTTAACGGCGTCAGCCCCCATATTCACGCTGGTCAACATTTCTTTTTGTAGTTCTTTCAGACCTTTTCCGTCTTCATAATACCCACCGGCGATGTAGACTGGAACTTTATTAGTAAATCCTCCCAAAAGTTTGTATACAGGTTGGTTTGAGGCTTTACCTTTGATGTCCCACAAAGCGATGTCAATTCCGCTTATAACCCTTGTCGTCAATCCCCGACGACCAGATATCTTGGGTTCCCAAAGCTCATCCCATATTTTTTCATTACAAAACGGATCCTCTCCAATTACTGATTCCTTATAGTATTCGAAAATCGCCTCATTTATGGAAGAAGGAATATGAGGGTTTCCTAAAAGCCCGACACCCGTGATACCTTCGTCAGTATCGATAAAGACAAAATCTTGGCCATCGTGGGTATAGGTATGTTTTCCGTTGCTCTGTGGGATGGGCTTAGGCCAACGATAGCTTTCTAGTCTCATGTCTGTAATTTTCATTTCAAATCTCTCATATAATTGGTGAGTGTCTGATAATAGCCAACGGATTCTAGCATGAACAATGGAGCTGTATATCCATATTGAAACCTTTCCACTAATGTATGATTTACAGTCCATGGAGGAAGTATGAATCTTTCCAAAACCCATTTATATTCAAAGAAAATTGAATCACAATCTGCCTTTAAAAGCGGTGATGCGGCTTTTGAGGTTTTGGCTGAGCAGATATTGGAGATTGGTGATGTCAATGATGCCATGCGTAATCTTGTACAGGAAGGATTTACTGGGCAAGATGACCGACCCGTTGGCGGCTTAAAGGACATTGTTAACCGAAGCCAAGAGGAACGAAGGCTTCTACTAGAAAAATATACCTATGACAAGGTATCGTCGGAGGGTCTACTTGAAGAGCTTGAGAATTATTCCTTTGTGGGTTCGGAATTTCTGACAACAGAAAAAGGGGACGAAGTTTTATCGATGCTTAAACGCTTAGATAAATTAGATGCGACGATTAAGGAGGCTATGAAGACGGGCCAGCTTGGGGATTTAGATTTAGATGATATAGAAGATTTACTGGGGAAGTTGGCCCGTATCCAGCTTGAGGAAATTCTTCGGATGATAAGTGCCCTTGAGGAGGCTGGTTATTTATTAAAAAATCGCGATAGATTCAAACTGGGACCTAAGGCAGTCAGAGAGATTGCACAAGATGCGATGCGAGAAATTTTTTCCCAGATGCGAAAGGGTAATTTAGGTGCACATGACACTTTTAAGAAAGGCGATTGGGGAGATCTTACCGGACAGACAATACCATATGAATTTGGTCAATCCTTTGAAATAAATCTTCAAAAATCCCTTTTTAACACTGTTGTTAGAGAAGGGTCATCGATACCGCTTAAGGTTCACTCTCAGGACTTAGAAGTTAATGAGCACGAGCACCTTACCCAATCGGCAACAGTGTTGATGCTTGATCAAAGCCGTTCGATGGGTATGTACGGAACTTTTACGGCAGCGAAAAAGGTGGCTCTTGCTTTGTACTGGTTGGTACAGACCAAGTTTCCCAGAGATAAACTATTTGTGGTCGGATTCTCAGATTATGGAATGACGATTGATGGTAAAGATTTACCTGAATCAACCTGGAATCATTGGGTGGCCGGTACCAATATGCACCATGGGTTGATTTTATCCAGGCAACTCTTGGCTCGCCAGAATGTGGCGAATAAGCAGATTTTGATGGTTACCGACGGAGAGCCCACAGCCCATATGGAAGGTGGGCAAGCATATTTTTCCTACCCTCCAACCCCTCGGACATTGGAACAGACCTTGAAAGAGGTGAAAAGATGTACAAGGGAAGGTATTGTCATTAATACATTTATGCTCGAGATGAACTATTTTCTTATGGAATTTATGGATGAAATGGCCAAGATTAACAAAGGACGGTCTTTTTATACGAAACCGGATCAGCTTGGGCGCTACATGCTAGTTGATTATTTGGAAGGTAGGAAAAGAAAAGTGTAACCGTTGATGATTAATTGAGATTTAGCTAGAATGTGCTACATACAGTAACTCTCAATGAAAGATCGACGGATAGGAACACTTGATAAGAGGAGCCCAAATGGCTAATAACAACTTGGCACTCAAAGCACATTTGCTTAGACGAGCAGGGTTTGGTGCATCTAGATTTGAACTTGAACAGATATCCGATAAATCTTATGAAGAAATCGTGGAAGATTTGGTTCATCCTGAACGGTTTGAAGAAATCGATGAAGATTATTTAAAAAGATATAACCCTGATGTCTCATACCACGATAATATTGGGAGTCACGCTGGCCGTTGGATATGGAGAATGATTAACACCAAACGCCCCTTAGAGGAGAAAATGACCCTTTTCTGGCATCAGGTTTTCGCCACAGGGTATTACAAAGGTGATCATACTCCCTCTACCATACAACAGATTGAAACGTTTAGAGAGAATGGGTTAACGAACATAAAACGAATTCTTCTTGACCTAGCTAAAGATCCGTCGATGAATTATTGGCTTGATAATTGTGAGAACCACTCTGACCAGCCCAATGAAAACTGGGGCCGGGAACTATTGGAACTATTTTCGATGGGTGTAGGGAACTATAGTGAAGAAGATGTTAAACAAGCAGCTAGAGCTTTTACTGGCTGGACATTCGAACAACCTTTACCTCTGTATCCCTATGGCCATTACGAAACTAAATTTGTTTTTAACGAATCTGACCACGATAACAGCGAAAAAACATTCCTTGGTAGGAAAGGAAATTTCAACGGTGAAGACATAATTGACATCATATGTGAGGAAAGGGCAACAACCTTATTCATATGCAGACATTTGTATAATTTTTTTGTCGAGGATGAGGCCCAAGTTCCCGCTTGGAGTATAGAGCCTCCTAGAAATCCAGAGGCTGTTGATACCATGATCGATATTCTCATGAGTAATGATGGTGAAATTAGGCCAGTTTTGAGTTACATGTTTAATTCTGACTTTTTTAAGAACTCCTTTTATAAGAAGGTTAAAAATCCATCAGAATTAGTCGCGGGGACACTCAAATTGTCAGGTAGGTATTCAGTTGTACCTGCAGATGGAGAAAATGTCGGAACTCTCTACGGTACAGTTGCAGTGATGGGTCAAGCCCTAATGAATCCTCCAACTGTTGAAGGATGGCACACAGGACATGAATGGATAGATGGTGGAACCCTTAATGAAAGGGTTAATTTCGCCGTCAACCAGTTTAATGATGTTTCTAGTCCAGGGTTTAGGGACATATTGGAAAGATTGGGACCCCTCGTTGAATCTGTTGATCTTGTCGATAGCTGTTTGGATTTAATCGGCCCGATTGAAGTTGGTGAGGAAACTCGTATAGCACTTAGCAAATACGCCGAAGAGATAGGGGATGTTAACTTGGGCACGAATGAAGATAAAGTCGAGAATGCTCAGAAAATAGCACGGATGATTCAGTTAATCGTTTCAACCAGAGAATACCAATTCGCTTAGAAAAAAAGCTATTGAGGCATAGGTAATAAAGGTAACTAACAATGACAACTTTCACGCAAAAATCCCCTGTTTTCGTAGTGGTACAACTGTCCGGTGGTAATGATTTCATGAACACATTAGTGCCGTATTCTAATCCTGCTTATTACGATAACAGGAAATTCCTTAATATATCTGAAGAAGATGTTTTGGCGTTGGATGGAACTTTAGGTTGGCACCCTGAGATGGCTCCTTTCAAGGAGCTGTACGATAGAGGTATGGTTTCTGTTGTCCAGGGAATTGGCTACCCAGATTCTAATCGCAGTCATTTCAGAGGTATGGATATTTGGCATACCTGTGCCCCAGATGAGGTTTCGACGATTGGATGGCTTGGTAATGTAATTGAGCAGCTAGATCCTAGCGGTGATAATCCGCTTACAGGAGTTAATTTTGGTGTGGGACTGCCAAGGGCAATGTCAAAAGCTGGAGTTCCGGTCACGAGTGTATCCAACTTAGATGAATATGGATTAATGAGTGGAATTGCTGCCCAACAACAGCGAGATCAGGCTCTCCAGATTTTTAAAGATATGTACGGTCAAGCTGTAGGGTCCGGACCAGTTATGGACTATTTGTCTCGTACAGGGATGGATGTACTGTCTGGGGCTGATTTAATTAAGGTAGCGCCACAACAATATGAATCAACAATAGAATATGCAGATAATCCAATAGCCAAGTCCCTGAGAGATGTGGCTCGCGTTCATACAGCTAATCTGGGAACCCGTGTTTTCTATACACAGCAGGGTGGATATGATACGCATGCCAATCAGCTACCTACTCAACCTGGCCTATTTAGAGATATGTCCAGGGCCGTTAATGATTTCTTTGCTGATTTGGAAGAACACGACGCTGATGAAAATGTCGTTATGCTTATTTTCTCTGAGTTTGGGAGAAGAATTAATGATAATGGTTCAGGCACGGATCATGGGTCCGGAGGAGGAGCATATTTAGTGGGGAAACCAGTGGCAGGAGGTTTATATTCCGAATACCCCTCCCTGGAACGTGATAAGTGGGAAAAGGGAGAAGATTTGGCTCACACCATTGATTTTCGAGGCATATATGGAACTGTCCTTGAGCAATGGCTGGGGCTTGATGCAGCACCGATAGTGTATGGGAATTTCGAACAAATTAATCCCTTTAGAGCAAACTAGAATATAGGAGGTGGTGGCAATGACATTACCATTCGATTTATTGAGATCAGGATATCCATACTATATGACTTTGGGTCAGAGGAGAGTGACATCCAATCCGGTAGATATTGGGTTCGGCAAGGAGAAGGTATATGTTCTAACTCGGGGAGGATTGGGAACCTGGGTTCGGGTGATCAATTGGGAGGATGAGAATCTTGGTACCCTGGGAGACGCGAGCCTGTTCCAATCGCCAGCAGCTCTGCTAGTTGATGAGGATGAAAATCTATATGTCACGGACGAGGCAAACCATAAAGTTGTCGTGATGGACAAAGATGGAGAGCATATCAATACTTGGGGAGAAAAAGGTTCCGAACCAGGACAACTAAATCGCCCATCTGGAATGTCTTTTGACGCAGAAGGCAACATTGTACTTTCAGATGCAATGAACAGTCGGATTCAGAGATTTACGAGAGATGGAAAACATTTACAGTCATTTGGTGGATTTGGGGACGGGGAGGGGGAATTAAATATGCCTTGGGGGTTAACGATTGATCAGTTCGGAGATATCCTCGTTGCCGACTGGAAAAATGATAGGGTTCAGAGGTTCACTTCTGAAGGAGAATTTAAATCTGCCATCGGCTCCCATGGTACTGAGAAAGGAAAATTTCGCAGACCATCTTCGGTAGCCGTTGATGGCCATGGGGATATATACGTTTCTGACTGGCAAAATGACCGAGTGCAGCTTTTTAATAAGGATGAGAGATACATACAAAGATTCCATGGAAACGCTTCACTTTCTAAGTCTGGGAAACAATATATTTTGAGTAATCTGGTTACCCTACGGCTTCGTGCCGAGGGTGATTTTGAGAAGACCCAGAGATTGGACGCCCCTATGACGGTGAAAGTGGATGATCAATTCAGATTGTTCATAACGGATTTTGGAAACCATAGGATTCAAATTTACCAGAAAGACGTGGTTGAGTTATCTGAAACGGAAATAGCTCCTAAAATGAGAAACCCCATCCTATTTACTACCTAGTTGCTGCCATCGAACTTAAATTTCTCTTTTACTACGTACATAATTAACGTAGTCCAAAACGGACCGCCATTCTTCATCTGTTAGATCTGCTACGGCTCCAATCCGCATTGAATATTCAGCATTAACTGGCTGATTAAAAATGCTCTGGTCGATGTATTTGGCGAGTAATGCCAGTCTGTTATATGGGAGTTCTAGAGTCGTGGAAATGTTTCGCAAGGTTTTCACGGAAGGTTGAATTTTACCCCCCTCCAAATGTGCTACATATGCGTTACTCATTCCTAATATTTTGGAGAATTCCCTTTGGGACAGCTTTTTTTCTAGCCGTACTTCTTTTACCAAACTGGCTAGCCCGGAATACTGTCTATTTTTGTCTCGCATATGGTCTGGATTAGTCATATTAAGCATTCCTATGCTTGTATCATAACTGCGGTAATAGGTTTTGTGGAACAGTGTTTCGATAAATGGAAATCAAGTAATGATATTAATTAAAAAAATAAAATATTTGACAATATAGAACAAAAAAATCTATTCCGTAGTTACATTTTAATAGCCGCTCCTCTAGATTATCAAAACAGCAGAGGGGATCCCCTAAGTTTGGTTTTTAATGGCTGGGCGATTTTCATTTGGGCTTGATAAATCAGGCCTTCAATTTGTGAACCATTTCCATGTCCAGAGAGACTCCAAGCCCAGGCCCATTCGGAACTTCCAGGTACCCGTTAGTAATCTGCAAGGGTTCAGAGAGTATAGGGTGTTCGTCCCTGATTGAAACGGATTCAATGTTATATTCTTGAGCGTATGGAGCACCTGGTGTTGCCGCCACAAAATGTGCGTGTGCCACGGTACTGATGGTTGGTTGAGTATTGTGGCAGGTTATAGGAATTCCAAGAGATTCTGCTAAATTAGCTATTTTAATTAGAGTTGTGAACCCGGGTGTTTTTACAATGTCCGGTTGGATGATGTCTACTTTTCCTTTTATCATCAGTTCTTTGTATTCATATAGGCTGTATATCATTTCTCCGGAGGCAATGGGAATATCAAGTGCCTCTGCCACCTTAGCAAGGCCGGGCAGATCATAATGAGGTCGAGGTTCTTCAAAGTGGAACACTCCCAATTCTTCAAGTTGCTTACCTATTTCGATTGCATGATGCACGGAGTAAGCCCCATTCACGTCTACCAATATGTCAATGTCGTCACCCACTGCCTTTCTCACTTCAGTCACAGTGGCTATTGTCTGATCCGCAGAGTCGTCAATCCTGCCCGGAACCGCACTGTGTAATTTATAGCCTGTATAACCTTTCTCTACAAACGATATGGCTCTATTTGCTTCCTGGAGTGGCGTAAGGTTTCGTGCCATTGAGCTAGCGTATACAGGTACCTTTTCCCTCACCTTTCCTCCGAGTAGTTGGTAAATGGGTAAGTTGAGAATTTTGCCTTTAAGATCCCACATTGCAATATCCAAACCTGCAATACCGATCCAAATGGCCCCGCCTATTTCCAAAGCCTGACCTGCGGTTGCCATATCTCTAAATCTGGCTTCAGTGTCGACTGGGTCTTTACCTAAGATGGCAGGTGCGAGAAGTTCTTCCACTACTGTCTTGGTTACTAATGGTTGTCGTCTGAAACATTCCCCGATGCCGGTGATACCTTCGTCTGTATGAATGAAAACGAAAGGGTGAAGTTTTTCTAATACTACATACTCAATTGAGCTTATTTTCATTTGGATAACCTTAAATTCATCATTTCTATCCCACTATTCTCTTTGACCTGAGAGTCACTATATTCTCTTCCAAAAATCCGAGTTCTCGCAGTACTTGATCTGTATGTTCTCCATGGTCTGGGGCCGGTAAATCTAGCTTTCCGGGAGTTCGTGAAAATCTAAAGGGGAGGCCTTGTAGTTTTATGTGCCCTAAATTGTATGAATCATTTTCAGTAATGAGACCGAGTGCATGTGCTTGAGGGTCATCATGAATTACCCGGAGGCTCTTGTTTGCAGCGCATTTCACCCCTGATTTCCGGAAAATATCTATCCATACCGATACTTGAGCACTTATAAATAATGATTCAAGTTTTTGATTGAGAACGACTTGATTCTCAGCTCGGGACTCTTTGTTATGTCTAGCTAAATCAGGAATTCCTGCTGCGTGGCACATTTTGTTCCATTCGATGTCTTTTTTACATGAAAGGAAAAACCATCCATCCTCGGCTTCATAAAGCCTGTAGTCGACCGATTGACCTACCGATGTTAGCCTGGGTTTTGTTGGCTTATTGGGATAATTGAAATATTCTGCCGCTTGATACGCGAAGGCAGCGTTCACTAAAGAAATTTCAACATGTTGACCTATGTTATGCCGGGATCGATAATACAAAGCCGAGGCGATCCCATATGCTGATAATATCGCTGATGTGTAGTCAGAGGCAGCAATTCTTAAGAAGACAGGATTTCCAGAGCCCCCTTGATCTTTCATTGCACCCCCTTGGGCCTGAATCAGAGGATCGAAGGCAGGGTATTTACTGAATGGCCCAGTGAGACCATAACCATTTACCGTTGAGTAAATAATTTTAGGATTTACCTTACGAAGGCTCTCGTAATCAACATTCAGATTTTCAGCTATCCCTCCTCTGTAGTTTTCTGTAACAACATCAGCTTCCCTGACCAACTGATGAAATATATTTAATCCTTTAGGGTCTTTCAGGTTTAGAATCATTCCTCTCTTGCCTTGATTCCACCCTTGAAATGCGGCTCCATTTTGTCTGAACCCATCTCCGGCGAACGATTCTATTTTCAATACATCGGCTCCAAGGTCTGCCAATAGAGTCGTTCCATAGGCTCCAGCTATATAGCCAGTAAGATCTACGACCTTTATTCCATCTAAAGGATGCTGGCTCATTTTCCCTAAAGGAATCGACTTTTTGGGAATGCAAGTTGCGAACAAAGAGTTATCTTCTCCCGGGTATCTCGCTGGCTCAGGTGTGGGGGACTTCGAAACAGAGAATTTCAAAGGAGGTGAAACCTGAGTTGTTAATCCTAACTCAGGGTCTTCAATTTTTTGTAGCATTCCGTTGTGGATGACTTGTGGGTGCTGGGAAAACCATTCTCGAGTCTCGGCTGGTGCGCATGGCACGTCGTTTTTCCTGAGGGTATTTAACCAATTCTCTCTGGAATTGGAAGCGAAAATCGACTCTAGTATCTCTGCCAAATCCGACCAGTGTTCTGGGGGAATATTCCAAGGTGCTTCCAAAAAGCGAACATCCTCCAACAAATCAAAGCATTCCAGGGCTATGCATAACTTATTCCAGAAAACATTATTTCCACATGCTACAAATATCCAGTCATCTGAACACTTGTACAAACGATATACCGGTAAGCCAGTTGATGGTCTTGGGCCTCTTCGCCTTGCTGGAGTAATCACCTTTTCACCATCGATGAACCCTGTTGCTTGCATCGCCGTTGATCCCGCATAAAGAGGAACTTCGATTTTTTGCCCTAATCCACTGGTTTCCCTTTCAAATAATGCTGCAGATACGGCAAGAGACGCTGTGAAGGCTGTACCGTAGGTAGGAAACGGTAGTTGGACGTATAGTGGAGTCCCAGTCTCTCCACCTTGCCCTTCATGTATACCTGTATAGGTACCGATGGTACCTTCATCCCCTGGGATATCAGCCATTGGACCAACATCTCCATAGGGAGATATTGAACAATGCAAGATCGAGGGATTGATTTTGGAAAGATTCTCGTAATCAAGAAAAATAGCTTTGGCTTCAGACAGGAGCCAGGTAGTAACAATAACATCAGAAGATTTAATGAGAGAGTGGAGATTCTGCATTTCCTTGTCAGAGGAAAGATCTAAACAGATACTTTTTTTACCTCGATTATAGAATCTATAATTTGGATCAGAACGTAATGGATCCCCGCCAAGCGGCTCTATTTTAATTACCTCGGCTCCCATATCACTCATCAAAAGAGACGTATACATTCCCGGAATATCTTGGCTAAAATCTAAGATTCTTATGTCGGAAAAAACACCTGTCACTGCCTGGATTGTGCTCCTATTTGATTATTTAAATTTAGCTTTCATTACTCTAACTTCATCAAGCATCCTTTGCTCCGTAATAGAGGTAGGTAGGTTCGTGGAGTTTTTAAGCATTTTTTCACGCAGATCAAGAAAATCCAATGCGTGATCCTTGCATCTGAAATGGTTGTCCATTAGGAGTATTAATTGAGCTTTTTTATTTTTCTCTATTCTTGTGACGTTATCACTGTCACAGTCTGTACATAATTCTTCTCTCATTTTCATCCCAATTTGATTTCTACAAGAAGATTTTCTCTAGCTACGTACCATATCAAATTAAACCTCATGATGGGCACATCACCCTAGGATAAGCATTACTAATCTTTGAGGAGGTATGAGTAT
>QGNN01000027.1 GCA_003228105.1 Chloroflexota bacterium | reverse complement strand
CCATCACCACTAATCCAACAGCCCAATAGCATCCTCCAGATGGTCAACAATCAGAGATAGATATATCTGAGTGGTAGCCAAACTCTCATGTCCCAGCAACTCTTGGACTTGCTTAATATTTGCCCCTCGCTCCATTAGATTGGTAGCAAAGTAATGCCTCAAGCTATGAGCTTTAATTGGCACTTCAGCCTTGTCTCCCCACTCTTTAATCTTCATTCCAAGACTTACTGCCTTGAACCCAAATACCTTCTCATTTACCTTCTTACCAGAACACAGTTCCAGCAGTTGGAACTTGAGGTTATCGCCCATTGGTATGGTTCGGCCTTTAGCCCCTTTGCCGTTCATCACGATAATTCTATTTGCCTCAAATGCGATATGGCTCACTAGAAGGTTTGCCAACTCTCCTCGCCTCATACCAGTTTTAATAGCAGTCTCTATTAGTACTAGGTCTCTAAAGGCTGATTTCTTGTGAGACTTCTTATTCCTTATAGTGTCCTTCAGCTTTTCAACATCCTCGTGTAGTACTCGCTGGGGTAGGAGTTTGGGGCGTTTGAACTTGCTATCAAAGGACATTCCCATGTGATTGAGTAATCCTTTTAACATGCCCCCATATCTGGCTCTGGAGTTCGCCCCAATGTTGTTGAAAGTGCCAAGATATTGAAGTGCTATTTCTTGGTCAATTATTGGAAAAGTGGTGACAAGAACCTTTTGTTTGCTTCTACATACTTCTCTGAGCAATTGCGAACTTTGAGGGTATTTAGGTACGAATCTAGTATTATCTGCTTTGCAAGCAGGGGGTCAGGAGTTCGAACCTACTCAGCTCCACCACTACTATCTTTCACGCCTAAAAGGCGTGTATCTCCACCCCTCACCACCGATTCATTTTTACTATCCCCGGCAACACTTTGGGCGTTACTGTTGCCAAAACCCTTGCCAACTAGTGATTCACATCGTGCTTTAATCTTTGTATTCCATGCACGTTTGCCATTAATCATGCGAATTAAATGACCAGCGTTAATTCCTAGTATCTTTGCTTGTTGTCTAAGACTCATTAGTTGTCCTGCTAAATGCCTAAGGCTTCTCAGGTTGAACTTGGAAGGCCACCTCAAGACGAGGGGGTTACTCTCTACGGTATTCCTATATTCTTTTATTTCTAAAATCCTGATAATCAAAAGGCGAAGCTGTGATTTAGTCACGTAATGACCCTATTTGGCAGAAATAGATAATAATTCAAAGGCGAGGTGAGAAAGGCATTTTTATTGTTGTGCGAAGGGACGAAGAGGTAGGTGTTATCGTTTATCCCCGGAGGACATGCTGGATTTCGCTTTGGCTAGGTTTTCAACGTCGCATTTCGGGTAAATTAAGGTAATTGCTGTGGCTAGCAATATTCTTTACTTGCTAACCCATTTCTTTGATTATTACTGGAATCCTTTCTTTGTTGATAGTGACTCACATGACATTATTTATTCCGGTGTTAGGGGCACTTTTTAGTTACTCAGATTCGGAGCCATTACGGCAATCTGGGTTGCTGTGGTTATTTGGACCTTTGTTCTGGAGTGTACCGTTTTCTATTTGGGCGGGTGGAAATGCCCAAAGGTTTAAAAACTGAAAGGTAAACGATCTCCGATAAAATGTTGTGCCATTTGTTTTTTAACCAACTGTGAACATATTTCCTTTTGGGTTATCAACTATAATTACTGGGCTAATTATTCAAAGATAAATTTAAGAGGTTATTTTCATGACGGTAAAAGTACTTGCTGAATTCAATTGTGCCGATGGAAACGCAGATAAATTCCTTGAAATTTGTCAAAAATTGTTTCCTGAGACAAGGGAATTTGATGGTTGCAGCCATATCGATATATCAGCCTCGCAGGAAGATCCAAATCGTCTTATAATGACTGAAAATTGGGCATCGAAAGAGCATCATCTGAAATATTTGGAATATAGAACAAATGACGGAAATTTGGGAAAGCTCGTAGAACTTCTGGCCTCTCCTCCGGAGATCGTCTACTTTGATTTAACGGATGCATAGCCTCACCGGCTAGAATACAACGGACTTTTCTTTAGGAGAGGTAACCCATCATACATTCATTTGAACCAGATAAATATTACCTGTCGATCGGGTCTCATCCTCCGACATTGCATATTCAAAATGGAGACACTGTTGATACCAGTACCGTTGATGCCGGTGGATTTGATAAAAATGGGGTATCTGTGGCAGGAAGGGGGAATCCTCAAACTGGACCTATTTATGTGGAAGGCGCTTATCCTGGGGATGTTTTAGCGGTTAAACTAAATAATATTTGGCCCAATCGTGGCCATGGGTTTTGTAGACCAAAAATAGCGGCCAATGTACTGGAACCGGGTCACGATAGTGGGGTGACGGATTTAGATACATTCAATTTCCTTCTGGATTTTGATTCTAATACAGCGAGAATTGAAAATCCCTCTGAGGGCCTTAAGGATCTATTAGTTCCAATTAGTCCGATGATAGGCTGCTTTGGTGTGGCTCCTGATCGTGGCCAAGCCATTTCAACTGCTACCTCTGGCCCTCATGGTGGCAATATGGACTATAGAGGTTTTGAAAGTGGGGTTACTGCTTACTTTCCTGTTTTTGTTGAAGGAGCGTTTTTTCATATTGGAGATGGTCATGCTTGGCAATCTGATGGGGAAATATTAGGAACCGGAATTGAGATTTCAATGGACGTGAGTTTTACTCTTACCGTGATCCCAAAGGTGGAGATATTTTGGCCTAGGGGCCAAAATGAAAATTTCATTTTTACTGCCGGGAATGTGAGGCCATTAGAAGAGGCTTTACAACATAGTACTTCAGAAATGTTGAGGTGGCTTGTTAGTGACTATGGGTTGTCTTGGCCAGACGCAAATATCATGTTAGGTACGTATGTTCAGTACGATGTGGGTAATGTTTTTGATCCTGCATACACTATGATTTGTAAAATCCCCAAGTCAGTTCTACCAAGTGTAATCCCCGGCTCTCTGCTATCACAATCGGCATAGTACACTTAGCCCGCTCTAAGACCCCCTGAACCACTTGTGGAAACTGTCTAAGCTCGCTTTGTCACCCACAACAGAGATTAGGTTACTATCATAGGCCTCGTGAATATTTCTTCTGGCCGTAATCAGCAAAGCGAAATCCTGGTATGTGGTTTCCACTGTGGTGACAGCCCCACTTAATTTTTCCGTAGGCCGATCAAATATGTTAAGGGAGCCCCGCCAGGTTTGAATCCTTAAAGCTTCATGGTCATCAAAATAAAAATCGATTGTGGTAGGGTCGATTTGTTCAAGGTCTGGAGTGTACAGCCAAGTAGATATATCAGGCTCTTTCCATACCTCGCATAGGATTTTGGCCTCTTCATTCTGAATTTTGTATGAAGGATTTAGGGATGAAAATATGTCCCAAGAATGTATAACGAGTTCCAACAGTTTCATTTTGAGCAATAAATATGGGGAAGATTTACCTGCAGGATGATATGCAGGAATATGCCAGTTCTCTAAAGCAATGTTTTGAAAAACATTTATTAGATCCCATTCCATATTGGATAATGTATCGAGCAGTTGGTCTAATTTAGGAAAACCTGTCTCCGATATCTGTATGGCCCGCGACGCAATTCCACCAGCCATGCTCCGAGCATTACCAGTTCCTGGGTTTGGCATGCCTTCAGTTGGATTCCCGTCTCCTTCTTGGGCTCTAGATAAAGAATTCAAAAAAAACCCATCAATAGCCAAAGCGTGAGAGGAGACATCTTTTATGGCCCACTGGTGACATTTACTAGGAGTTTCCCACTCAGATGATTTGAGGTTTGATAACCCGGTTATAAATGTATTTGACGACTCGGCAACAATAGCAAGAAGTGTATTTGGGTCTTTAGGGTTTAACATTTTTCAGGTGGTTTCACTCTTTTCGCTAGGCCACCAGGTACCGCTTTTTCCATTGCATTGAACATTTCCTCAGTGAAAAATGGAAGTCCTGTGGAGGCGTTAACACCCCCGTCAACAGAAATTATTTCCCCATTTATAAAACTGGAAGCATTTGAGGAGAGTAATAATAAAACTCCTGCTAACTCTTCTGGCCTGCCTATTCTTCCCATGGGTGAATTTGCGCTAATGTGATCAAGAAACATACCTTTCTTCACCCATCCCCCAGTCATTTCACTAGGAAACCATCCAGGTGCGATGGCATTTACTCGCACTCCCCGGTCTGCCCAACTGGCTGCTAAACTTTTTGTCAGGGTGGTGACTGCACCTTTAGTCGCTTGGTAGGCAGCCGGCATTCCCCGCATGCCATTAAGGCCGGCAACAGAAGATAAATTTATTATTGAACCTCCTTTACCATCACTAAGCATTCGCCTTCCTGCCTCTTTGCAGCAGTACCACAATCCGATTAAATTCACTTTAACGGTTTCTTCAAACATAGAATCGGTAATGTTTTCTGGAACTGATCCGGCCTCAGCTATCTGCCCGGCATTATTTACCAATATGTCTACTCTTCCGAATTTTTCTTCAGCCTTTGTGAACATATTTGCCACCTGGGCTGATTCTGTGACATCGCATTGTGCCACCATCGAAGATAAGTTTTCAGAGTCTAATGACTCTTTAAGACTATTTAGTTTTTCCACTCTTCTGGCAGAAAGCACTACATTCGCACCTCTCTCAGCTAGTATCTGGGCAAAAGTGACCCCCAGACCTGAAGAAGCACCTGTTATTACGGCAGTTTTACCTTTGACACTGAAAATTGGATCATGAGAAAACATATTTATTCCTGATAGCTGATTTAAATAGCCATATAATCAATAACTACACCATAGATTTTATCAGTTGATTTACTGCCTAGGACGGGTGATACATTAGACAAAAAAACTATCTTGAAAAATTCAGCTTTTATGATTTTAGTTACAAGAGGCATTTAACTTTGTGATAATCTTCCTGAATATCTTGTTAGTTGGCCTCAAATAGTTGTTAGTGTACTAATGTATGACACTCTAATATGGACATGTATAGGATTTCTCAGCGGGTCGGTGCCATGGTCTCTAATTTGTGTGCGAACTCTTTCGGGTAAGGATGTTAGAAGAATAGGGGATGGAAATCCAGGGGCCACCAATGCATGGATAGCATCGGGGTGGTTGGTCGGTTCTATATCCATGCTACTGGATGTATTCAAAGCAGCTATACCCATATGGATATTCACCAACCAAATTTCAGGTTCCCCATATCCTGATTATTTTTTGTCAGTGACAGTGGTTGCTATATCGCCAACAATAGGACACGGCTACTCCCCTTTCTTGCGGTTTAAAGGAGGAAAAGCTCTCGCTCCAACCTGGGGGTCGTGGATTGCGCTTACTTCTGGTATGGCGTTTCCTGTAGGTGTTTTCATTCTGGGGTTAATGCATTTAATGCAAAGGAATCACGCAATCACCGTGACGACTTGTCTGATCGGGTTCATAATTATTTTCAGCATAATTAACACTCAGGCATTACTAATTTTTGGGATATTGAATTTGTTATTAGTGATGTTTAAGCATAGATCCGAATATCAACATGGGATAGCTTTTAGAGGTTGGATCAGGATATAAGGAGAATGGCGTTTAATACCCTAATAATATCCACCACAGGATTTCTCGCCTTAATTTCTTTTTTAATCACGATATGGAACTGGAAATACCTCGATAAGCCCAGATTACGTCTTAGTGATGAACTCTTTGGTGATATTGATGTGTCGATAACCGTATTGATACCAGCAAGAAATGAAGGCAAAAATATCCGAGAAACTCTTATTGCTCTAGACTATCAAACTTATACCAATTATGACGTCATTGTTTTAAATGACGGGTCTGAAGACGATACTGCTGAAGTAGTTAGTCAATTTTTTGAATCAGACCTTGAAATTCAATTGATTGATGGGGAATCAATCCCACAGGGCTGGCTAGGGAAACACTGGGCTTGTCATCAACTGGCATTGAAAGCCCACGGCGACTACTTGTTATTTATCGATGCAGATACTGTTTTACATAAAAACACAATCAAGGCGGCCGTTAATGAAGCAATAATTGGGAAATCCGATTTATTGACAATGATTCCTGCCAGATGCGCAAACAATTTTATTGAAAGAACCCTTTACAGTTTTATTGACTGGGCAATTTATGCTTGGTTGCCCTTGCAATTGGCGCACTGGTCGAAAAACTCATATCTTTCAGCGAGCTACGGGCAGTTTATGTTATTCAAGCGAGAAGCTTATATGCTGAGTGGAGGCCATAAGAAAATAAAAGACATTGCCGTTGATGACTTCGGACTTGGGCGATTAATTAAAAGTTCTGGTCTACGGTGGATCTTGAAGGATGGAACAAGTATGGTTACTTCCCTACCATACAATGACATGTTGGAGACTGTGAAAGGTATCTCCCGAAGTTTGGCTCCTGCGCTAAATTATCGAATCAGTGTGATTTTATTGGTAACATTGGTGCTAATGGGATTATTTTTCGCACCAATCTTTAATTTATATTTCTATGTTATAAATGGGGATCAATTCAACTTCCTAGAGATCCTATCTTTGGTAACGGTATTTCTTCTGCTTGGATCATATCTCTTATCTTGCAAAATTTTTTCTCATAGCCTTCTGGTTATTCTGGTTATTCATTTCACTGTCATATTTATGATATTGATTGCATATCATTCATTAATATCAAATCTGTTTAGGCTTGCGAGATGGAAAGACAGAAATATGGTGATCAAAAAAATAAAACTTTAACTTTGGTTAAACATAATGTTCACAAAATATTACAATATAGTCATGTATATTTAAGAATATTTATGCATAGTGATTTTCGATATGTCTAATAAGGAAAAATACCACCACACGAACGGCGGAAACAATGCAGTATTTCAAGTTTACTGTCTTGCTGAAAACTGTTCTTGTATGAGCTGATCAGGGGTATCTTTCTAGTCGCTTTTTGGCGAAATACACACCCTGTCTGGACCCACAGGACGGGGTGTTTTTATTTGAACAAAGAAAAATATTAATATGGTTACCAACGGACTCATTTACACGACCGATGTGCTAAAAAGAGTGCGAAAAGAAAGAGGACTTACCCAAAAAGATGTGGCAGCTATGGTTGGAGTCAATCAAAGCATAATTTCAAGGATTGAGGCTGGGGAAATAGGCGCAAGCAGTAGAATAGCTGAAGGCCTAGAAGAAGCATATGGGAGTCCCATAGTAGACGACCTTATGTATAGAAAAAGCTGGCCGGGTGAACCAGAAGACGTAACAGAAATTAAACAGCTCATAGATCGATACCAAACTGTCTTAAGTGATTCTGGTATAAAAGCTATAAGAGCTTATATGGAGCACATGATAGGTTTGTCTAATGGCCCTGGTTTTTTGCCAGGAGGGCCATCTATACCAATAAAAAGCCTGTGGGGTGGCGACTGGTCCTGGGACCCACGGGAGTTGGAAAGGCATATCAGCGTTGAATGTGTACCTGTAATGACATGGAACAGAATATCGATTCATCGTAATCACCCTATTAAAGTAAAAGGGGAACTAGTTTTAAAGGGAGAGATTTATGTCGAAGGGCATGGGATTTCCGGTACCCCGTTATTTTCCTTCTTCCTAGACCAAATGAAAGAGGGCGGAGTATTTACGGGAGAAGATTTCAAGCCAGCTGATATATTTGCCTCTTACTTCCAGAATGTCATTGCTGTTCGGGTTGCTCTGCCAGGCAGTGTAGAGAGAAGTGTTTCGGTTTTAATAAGCGGTGATATTAAGTGCGATGAGTACGGTTTGAAGGATTACTATTATTTAGATGCAATGGTAAGGAGCTATCTTCAGACGAAAGGAGAACTCGGCTAATCAAACTATGAGGTCAATGGATTAGGACAGTAATCTAATCTAACTCACCCCGGTATGCTTTGTAGGCCATTTTCACTACGTGAGGAATTCTGTCTTGGTTGACAAAAACTGAGAATTTTCCGACATTTACATCTTTGGATGCCTACTCTTCACTTTTTCCATCATCAAAGGCTGCTTTTATTTCATCATGTAACAATTTCAAAAGGTCTTTGGCTTCTCCAAATTCCTCTTTCCCTCCGACTGGGCGATGTCCGGGAACGAAAGTGTTAGCATCAACAGTTTCGATTTTAATAACCCTTGCCCCTAGGTCGGCCAACATCAATGGTACATACTGGCTAAAACTGCCACATTGTCCAGTCTATTACACGGGTTCCCGATGAAGGCCATTGAGGTTTGTTTGAATTTGTCATATCCATTTGTACCTATGTCTATACAAGGTTTGGAATACTTAAACAGTCGCATGCCTGACGGAGTATTTTGGGTATGTGTTTCACAGTTAAATCGTTTTTTTTTAAAATGGAGGAGAAAAAATTACTATTTTCAATTAAAATATTCCATATAGTTGGAGGAATTAATGCTTAAATCAGTTTTAACGGTTATTGGAGAAAACATTCATACAACCCGTGTTTTGCGCACCAACGGGAAAAGGATTATCAGAAAAGAAAATGGAGATGAATTTGTCGTTTATAAAAACATAGATGACATCACTTCTTTCATGCCGATACCGGATTTTTTCAAAGGTACTCAAATTTACAAGCAGGGAAGCGTTAAGCATTTCATGATAGCCGTAACTCTTGGTATGTCTACCTCGGATGAAGATAGGATTCATGGCGAGAATTACATCTCAGCAGAAATTAAACGTCAAAAAGATAAAGGCAGTAACTTCCTAGATTTAAATGTCGATGAGATTTCTTATAAAATTGATATTCAAAAAAAGGCGATGGCATGGTTAATTGGCCATTATTCGTCAGTCGCAAAACTACCGCCATGTATAGATTCGTCTAGTGTTGAAATAATTCATCACGGCCTAGAATGTTATCGGAGTGTTGGGTCACCGCAAGGTCCGCCAATGGTAAATTCAGCTTCATTGGAAAGGATTCCAGTTTTGGATCTTGTTACTGAGAATAATGCGGCAGTGATTGTAACGGCGAGCGGGGTCGATTCTATGCCTAGTGAAATTTCTGATCGCATGTCTAATGTATCCCAAATAATAAAGCAATGTTTGGACAGAAAAATCCCACTATCGCAAATTTACGTCGACGCTTTGGTATTCCCTATATCTGTAGATCAGAATTTCGGGAATCATTACCTTAAATCAGTTGTCCAAATCCGCGAACGATTTGGCGAAGAAATTCATATAACGGGAGGCTTGAGTAACATCTCCTTCGGACTTCCCTTAAGGAAATTAATCAATGACACATTCATAAGACTTTCAATTGAGTCGGGGGTAGATTCAGCTATATTGAATCCTGTAGAAAGTGATAGAGAAAGAATATTCGCTCTAGATATGGAATCTGAACGGGTACAAACCACAGTTAATATGCTTTTAGGGAAAGATGAATATTGCACGGATTTTCTTAGCAAGTATAGGTCGGGTGAACTTACCAAGATTTAGTGTCGGTTTAAGTCGTTTTTGTGTACATATATATAAAAACATATAGAGCTTTTGACATGCGCAGAGTGCTTGGTATACTCATGCCAATAAAAAAACTCACATTTCAAGAAGACACACTGAGATCGGGGGATGCAGAAATATGACAACAATTCGTTCTAGGCAAGAGGCACTGTTAATGGCTCACCTTCTGAGAAGGGCTGGATTTGGAGCAACTCCATATGAGATGGATCGGGCTCTTAGTATGGGGTATCAAGCCGTTCTTGATGATTTGTTGAACCCAGACCATCCAGATGTAATACCAGATGATTTGATAAGGAGATACCACGTCGACCAGTCTGACTTGCGCAGCGGCGGAGGCGCACATTGGGTATATAGGTTAGTTATGACTGATACTCCATTACGAGAAAAAATTTGTCTTTTTTGGCATAGGGTGTTTGCCACTGGCACCACCAAACTTATTCAAAACAGAGTCGTTACAAACCAGATAGATATGTTCAGAGAACATGGAATGGGTCGGTTCGATGATCTGCTTGTAGAACTGTCTAGAGACCCGGCAATGATTATGTGGTTGGACAATCAGGACAACCACGGGTCGAACATTAATGAAAACTATGGTAGGGAAATTTTAGAATTATTCTCAATGGGAGTTGGTAACTACTCTGAAGATGATATAAAAGAGACTGCGAGGGCCTTCACAGGATGGAGAGTCGTTAACCCAGATTATATGTCCATCAGAATGCGAAATAATACAGCCAGACCCTACGGCTACATGTCCTGGCAATTTGAATACGATGACGATGATCATGACGACGGAGAAAAGATAATTCTGGGTCAAAAAGGAAAATGGAACGGGGAAGATGCTGTCAGAATAATTTGCGAACAAGATGCGACGGCTAGATTTGTATCTCGGCATTTATATCATTTTTTCGTTGCTGATGAATTACCTGTGCCTCAGTGGCCGCATGAAGATCCAAAAGACCCAGAAGCTATCGATGTCTTGTGTAGATCTTATTTTGAAAATGACCATGATATTGGAGCAATGCTGAGAACCTTATTTGAGTCTGATTTTTTCAAAGATGGCGGGTCAAGATACGCCCGAATAAAGAGCCCTTCAGAGATGGTCATAGGCACTATGCGTTTGGCAGGTCCAATTGATCTTCCCTCTGAGGAAACTTACATGGCAGATGCTGCATGCGCCAATATGGGCCAAGCATTGATGCGGCCACCAAGTGTGGAGGGATGGCAGGGGGGAACTGAATGGATTAATACGGGGGCCTATGTTGAAAGGGTCAATTTCGCTGGGCGTATTCTGAATGATCCTGACAAGCAAGGTGTACGCGACATCATAGATCGAATAAAGGCATTGTCGGGTCAGTCCACCATAACATCAGATGAACTGGTTGATAATTGCCTCGAAGTATTAGGGCCTTTGGAGGTATTAGATACAACTCGTCATGGTCTAAAAAACTACGCTTCCAAATTTGGTGATATGAAATGGTCAGATGAATCTCTCAGTAGTGAGTTTGATCGTGCAGCTGTGGCTATTATTCAACTCGTTGTGTCAAGTCAAGAATATCAAACTATTTAAAGTATTGAGAGGAAAAGTATGACTACAACTACCTTTGGATTGAAATATGTGACTAATGTTGGATTCGCTGCCGACTTTGGAGGCAGAGGGTTTTCACTGCCTTCATCAATGGCGATAAGAGCCGATGGGGTCATATTTGTTGTCAGTCGAGGAAAATCCTCTACTAAAAACTCCAATGGTATACAGATGGTCACTAAGGACCACGATTTCCTAGGCCAGATCGGTACTTATGGAGCCGGCCTCGGAGGAATGATGTGGCCAACTTCTGTGGTTCTGGATAGTGACGAAAACCTGTATCTTGCAGACGAATATTTTAATAAAGTGACCAAATATGATCGTGAAGGTAACCCAATCACAGAATGGGGAACTAAAGGTTCTGGTGACGGACAATTTAATCAACCAAGTGGATTGTTGATTCAGGATCGACTGATGTATGTGGTTGATTCAAGAAACAACAGAATTCAAATGTACAGCTTGGATGGAAACTTCGTAGGTCAGTGGGGATCAGGAGGTGATGGGGAAGGAGAGTTCAATTTGCCCTGGGGTATATCTGACGACTCTGAGGGAAATATTTATGTCGCTGATTGGCGCAACGACCGAATTCAGAAATTCGATTCAAATGGGAATTACATATCCGCTATTGGGGGCGGGAAGACCTCTGTTCTAGATCGACCTTCCGATGTTGCCGTGGACCCAGATGGGAATATTTATGTCACAGATTGGGGCAGTCAGTGTCTATTGGTTTTAGACCAACCGGGCAACATTTTGGAAACTAAAAGAGGTGAAGCTGATTTGAGTCCGTGGTCAGTGGAATATTTATCGTCACAGGACGATGAAAGGAAAGCAAGGGAATCATTTGTTCCGGTCTACAAAGCCGATACCGAGGATCCTTCGGAGGTATCGGCCAGAATGGAACCCTACTTTTGGGATCCTGTTGCAGTAGAGCTGGATCAAGATGGAACTGTATATGTTCTTGAGACCGGTAGGCATCGATTTCAAATATTTGAAAGAATTTAATAGAATGACCTACATATAGGAAAAAGGAGAACAATATGGGGGATAAAAAAATAGTCGTTGTCCAGTTATCCGGAGGTAACGATTACCTTAATTGTGTGATTCCATATGACAATCCACATTATGTGGACAATCGTCCCAACGTGCGCATAACAGAGGATAGGGTGATACCAATAGGAGATGGCTTAGGCTTTAATCCGGTTATGAGCCCTATTAAAGATTTATATGATCAAGGTAAAGTCGCTGTGATTCACGGGGTGGGATATCCGGAGCCAAACAGATCTCACTTTAGGTCTATGGATATTTGGCACACAGCAGAACTAACCAAAGTTGGTAATGAGGGCTGGTTAGGGAATGCTATAAACCAAATGTATCCAAAGCATGACAATGTGGTGGCAGCTGTTAATTTCGGTGCCGGACTACCCCGGGCACTGGTATCCCATGGGGCTCCTGTGGCATCGGTGACGGATTTAAACACTTATGGCCTAATGAACCATGTCAGTGAGGTAGACCAACGAAATGAGGCCCTTCAGGCATTTAAAGATATGTACTCGCAAGCAATAGGGAGTGGCCCTGTTATGGACTACCTAAGCCAAACGGGCCTTGATGCTTTGAGAGGTGCAGAGATAATAGGCGGTGTGACCGATAAGTACTCCTCAGATGTTGAATACGCTGAAAACTCGTTTGCAAAAGCAATGAAAGGAGCAGCCCAAGTTTTACAGGCTGATATTGGCACTAGGATTTGCTATACCCAACATGGTAGCTTTGATGCCCACACGAACGGGATTGCCCTTCAAGAAGGTTTACTGACCGATGTGTCTGGTGGAATATACGATTTCTACGACGATATGAAGAGGGCAAATAAAAGTGACGATGTAATTATGTTTGTCTTCACAGAATTTGGGAGAAGGGTCAAAGACAATGGTAACGGTACAGATCATGGGTCTGGAGGTGTTGCATTTGTTATTGGGGATCAAGTAGACGGAGGTCAGTATAGTGAATACCCTTCCCTAGCAGCTGATCAGCTGCTGGAAGGTGATTTGAGGTTCAATTTGGATTTCCGGAGTGTATATACAGAGATCTTGGAAGACTGGTTGGAAATTGATGCTAGGACAGTTGTTAAAGGGGAATATGAGAAGGTCGGCTTTCTAAAAAATTAGATAGCCAAATGTCAGGCAAAAAGCCCTTCCTTCTATCCAGTTCAGATCCACTTCTGTTCCAAACCCAGATGCGTCAGAGGGTTTTACTCGACCGTTCTTAATAACTGGTGTTCCCGGTAAGGTAACTATTTCCACATTTTTGTTTAGTCCGGCAAAGCCTTCATCGGGCCCGTGTTTGAGAAATACCTTGACGACTTTGAAACCTAATTCAAAGAACCAAGCCATATAATCACTGGGTTTATACCTCAACATGGTGCTTGAGCATAGCAAAATATATCGTCTTTTACTGGTCCCCTTAGAAGTTCATAAACAGGCTTTTCTAAAATGCTCCCTTGAGAACCCACATAGCATTGTCTAATGCATTAATCGCGTAACTTGCTACTCCTGCAGTCCCATATGGTGAAGAGGATCTACGCATCATGCCCCATCATTTTTCAGTAGCCATTGGGTTTTGGCCTACCAAAAAGTCAGAAAAATGATCATTTATTATAGAAACCACAGGTCCAGAGTGTATTGTGGTTCCTAGTCCCCAAGTTCCGTCTTCAGCTATTACAACACATGCGACACGATTCCAGTTTGTACCCGACCTGTATTTATGTCGTATTTGTATCGATCCATGGGGCTTAGATTTACTGTTATTGCTTTAATACTTTTGATTTTCACTGCGATTATTCTCCTAGAGTGGAAGATTTGTAACTTTTCTTATTAGGAAAATCCGATTACAAAGCTTTTTATTTCCCTTTTATCACTTCTGCTGAAATTAGTTCTTCAATTTTTTGTTCATCCATTCCCAAAACATTCTTCATCACCTCTGTTGTATGTTCTCCTAATAAAGGAGGATGACTGGTTGGCTGGGCCGGCGTCCGGCTTAAATGTTGAAGAGCGCTACCCAGCAAATCAATTTTTCCGAGACTAGGGTGATCTACCTGCCATAGTGAATTTCGAGCCTTGGCTTGAGGATCCTTAAAGACTTCGTCCAGGGTGTTTATCGATGTAACTGTTAAACCGGCTTCTTGCAACGCAGATAGCCAGTGTGATTTGGGCTTTTCCACAAATTGGGTATTTAATAAACCCTCAAGTTCTTTCCGGTTTTTGACGCGATCAGCGTTACTTAAAAACCTTGGATCTTCCGCTAGCTCTGGGTTTCCTACTGTTTCACACATTCGCTTAAATTGGTTGTCATTATTGGCAGCGGTCATGAAATTACCATCTGATGCCGTGAAATCTTGGTATGGAGCAACTTGTGGGTGCGCATTTCCGATGCGCCCAGGCGCCTCTCCAGTCGCTAGATAGCTTTGAGCTATATTGGCCATACAAGCAATTCCAACGTCAAACAACGAGACATCCACATGCTGACCCTTACCACTCAATGACCGCTCATGTAGGGCCGACAGTATTCCAATGGTAGATGTGAGACCGGTCATTATGTCGACCCATGCAGCTCCAACTTTAGTAGGGCCGCCGTCAGTTTCTCCGGTGACACTCATCACCCCAGTCATTGCCTGTAAAGCTGCATCATAGCCAGGTTCAGGTGCCCTAGGGCCTGTCTGACCGAATCCTGTAACTGAGGCATAGATTATTTGAGGATTTAAAGTAGAAATAGATTCGTAGTCAAGACCAAATCGAGCTAAGTTACCTACTTTGAAATTTTCTACAAAAACATCGGCTTTTTCGGCCAAGTCTTTGATAATTTTCTGACCCTTCTCATCTCTAAGGTTAACTATAATACTTTTTTTGCCCCGGTTTGCAGACAAGTAATAGGCGCTTTCCTCCCCCATAAAAGGGGGTCCCCATCCTCGCGTATCATCTCCCCATGGAGATGCGACTTTCCAGACCTCGGCTCCAAGGTCGGCCAGTATCTGGGTTCCAAAGGGTCCAGCAAGTATTCTCGACAAATCTAAGACTTTTAAATCTTTTAAGGCACTCATAGTATCTCCATTATTTTCAAATAGTAATGAATGGTAATAGTTTGTTAAAATCTCTACAATTATATGGACATTGTCAGCCTAAATCAGAATACTTTTAACTCGATATGAGACTTCAGGATTGCTTACCCTCATTTTTTTACCTTCTAGGTTCCCACGAAAAAAATTTCAAAGATGTGATAAGACCTATTGCCAGCCAAGCGAATAAGATTAGGTAATTTCCTGGGTTGTTTAGAGAACCTGAGGAAAATGGACTATAAGCTTCCTGCAGTAATAGTGAAAATGGTCGCACTGGGAATATCTGGGCGACGGAGTTTAACCAAATGGGAGCACTGTCCATAGGTATGAAAATATCGGATATGAACATTAACGGTATTATGGATGCGTTGACCATAGGCGCTGCAGCGTCAGAATTAGGTATGAGGCTTGTGAAGGCTATACCGAGACTCGTAAAGGTCGCAGCCCCGAGGATCATTGTTAGGAAAAATGGGGCTATAGAATTGCGTGGTAGACCAACATCAAATGCAAAAAAAGCTATTAGGGCAATGATTACAGCTAAAACAAATGACACTATGGTGTTGTGGGTGATCTTACCGAGTAGAAATATCATTAGTGGTAGCGGCGTCCCTTTGTAACGTTTTAGAACCCCAATATCCCTATTGATGGTTAAGGTCATCGCAATTCCAGTGTAGGAAGAACCTATCACAGAGAATGCAGTTATCATGGGGATGTATTTAGTGGCTCTGGACACGCTACCCCCGTCTATTTCTACAAAATCATTGCCAAAAATTCTAAGCATGAATAGAAAAAGAAGAGGGAAAACCAATGTAAAAAAAGCGGCCGCCGGATTTCTCCGATATGACTTGCTTTCATAAACTATTTGTTTCAAAAAAAGAGGGATATGTCTTTTTAAATTCATTTAAGAATTCCTAAATATATTTCCTCAAGAGTTTGGCGAGATACTTCCAAATTTGTAAGTTCAATCCCTTCAGAAATCGCCCAGCCTGTTAAATCTGATAAGACAGCTGTTGGACTTTCAGTGTTTATTAGAACCATACTTTTTGATATTTCAGAAATTTCTTGTATGTCTTCCGGCAATACGGCTGATGATTCATCCAATTTGAAAGTGATGGACGTTTGGTTGTGTGAAATTTTAAGATCAGATAAGGATCCTTGAGTCACTAATTTGCCATGATTCATAAGGGCAACTGTGTCTGCAAGGTATTCTGCTTCTTCCATGTAATGAGTTGTGAGCACAACAGTAGTACCATCATTTCTCAAATTTTTAATCATGTCCCAGAAAGTACGCCGGGCTGAAGGGTCAAACCCTGTAGTAGGCTCATCTAGAAATAAAATATCAGGATTGCCACACAGGCCAATTGCCACGTCTAAACGCCGCTTTTGACCCCCTGAAAGTTTTTTGACCCTTTTGTTTTTCTCTTCCTCTAGTCCGGTCATTTCCAATAGGTTTGAAATTGATCTGGGAGACTCATAAAAATTTGTGAATTGTTCTAGAATTTCAACAGCAGTTAAATATTGTTCTATACCTGTTTCTTGTAAAACGATCCCAACTCTTGAACGAAACTCAGTAGAGTTCTCTGATGGGTCCATTCCCAAGACTTTGACCTGCCCAGAGGTTTTGAGTCTGTGCCCCTCAAGTATTTCAACTGTTGTAGTTTTACCGGCTCCATTTGGTCCAAGCAATGCAAATATCTCACCCTCACGAACTTTGAGAGAGACACTATTTACAGCTTGAAAATCGCCGTACCTTTTTGTTAATTGATTTGTATCTATTGCTAACAAATGAATTTGGCTACCGAGTTTATTAAGTGTATAAGCTCATTCAATTGTATAATCCATGCGGTAATCAGAGAAGTGTTTAGAGACCTCAACGGATGGTCTGAAAGTGAAATTATACGATTTAAAAACCTTCAATTAACAGGGACGGACCTTTTAATTTAATATACTTGATTGAAATGACTCAAAAACAAATAGTAAATACACAAATTAGCGAGATTATTTCTAAGGCTTCGGAATTTTCAGAACTTACTGATAAAGAAGTTCTATCATTGGGTAACTATTCAGAAGATCACATAGATGATCTATGCCGTGCTGCCTCTAGAATCAGAGATTACGGGAAAGGAAGAATAGTCACTTTTTCTCCTAAGGTTTTCATTCCATTGACGAGACTGTGTCGTGATTACTGTGGGTATTGCACGTTTAGGGTAGACCCTGATCAGATAGAAAATCTATATATGAGCCCCGCAGAAGTGCTGAATGTGGCAAAGGCGGGAGAAAATTTGGGGTGTACAGAGGCTTTATTTACTCTTGGGGAACGACCAGAATTAAAGTATGTCGAAGCCAAGAAATGGCTTTCACTTCATGGTTATGACAGCACCTTGGACTATTTGAGCGCTATGACGGAACTGGTGGTGAAAGAGACGAAACTTTTACCTCACGCCAATCCGGGAACTATGACTCACAGAGAGTTAAACATTTTGAAAAATTCAAACCCCTCAACTGGATTAATGTTGGAAAGTACCAGTGAACTTCTTTATCAGGTTGGAGGGCCGCATGAATTTGCCCCAAGTAAGAGACCGATTGTGAGGTTAAAAACAATTTCAATAGCTGGGAAATTGCGAATCCCATTTACCACCGGTTTGCTTATAGGTATAGGGGAAACTATGACAGATAGAATGGAGTCTCTGTTAGAAATTAGGAATATACAGCGAAAGTTTCATCACATACAGGAGATAATAATTCAAAATTTTAGAGCGAAGCCAGAGACACCGATGGCAGAATCTCCCGATGCTGAAACTGCAGAAATGCTGTGGACTGTTGCTGCTGCGCGGCTTATTTTAGGCCCTAGTGCCAACATACAAGTGCCACCAAACCTTAGTTCAGAGAACTACGAGGTTTATTTGAAGGCTGGTATAAATGATTGGGGTGGGGTTTCTCCTTTGACAATCGATTATGTTAATCCTGAAGCACCGTGGCCTCTCATAACCAACCTGAAATCAAAAACAGAGTCAGCAGGATTTGAATTGCGGCCAAGATTGGCGATATACCCAGAGTATTTCCTTGATACTGATGAATACTTACCAGTAGACTTGCTCACAAAGGTGAGAAAATTAGCTGACGATGAAGGATATGTAAAGGACGGTATTGACAGATATGTCTGATATTGAATCAAATGATTTAAATGTGGACTTTTCGGGTATTTTGGCTTCGATAGATCCGGAAATATCTCGTGTTTTAAAAGTTGCAATTGCCGGCGGTGATATTTCAGCGCCAGATGCCTGTCTGCTTCTGGATTCCAATGGATTAGAGTATAACGCTACAGTGTTGGTTGCCGATGTTTTGCGTAGAAGGACTGTGGGAGATGTCGTGACATATGTTGTAAATAGAAACATTAATTTTACTAATGTCTGTATAAAGAGGTGTGGATTCTGCGCATTTAGTAGAGATTTCAGGCAAGAAGAAGGTTATCTATTACCAGTGGAGGAAATAGTCCGTCGCTCAAAAGAGGCATGGGATTATGGAGCCACTGAGGTCTGTATACAGGCAGGCCTACCACCTCAAATGGAAGGAGATTTGTACATTCGGCTATGTGAGGCAATAAAAGCTGAACTTCCAGATATTCATATTCATGGTTTTTCCCCTGAAGAGGTTCTTTATGGATCAATCCGATCTAAGACATCCATAAGGCAACACCTTAGTGATCTTAAAGACGCAGGTGTCGGAAGTTTACCCGGTACCTCAGCAGAGATATTGGATCAGGCCTTAAGGGATAAAATATCCCCGGGCCGTATAACTAAAGACCAATGGATCGATGTCATAACAACAGCCCATGAACTGGGTATACAAACTACATCTACTGTGATGTTTGGTCATGTGGAGACAAATCTGCAAATTGCCGAGCATATTGATATTATTCGGAACATACAGATGGAAACGGGCGGGTTTACAGAATTCGTACCGTTGAGTTTTGTGAACTCTGAAGCCCCTATGTTTCTTAAAGGGTTAATCCCTAATGTTAGAACTGGACCTACCGGTATGGATGTGGTGAAGGTCCATGCTGTCGCGAGAATCATGTTGAATAATTGGATTCCAAACATTCAGGCCTCTTGGGTTAAAGAGGGAGACCGAATTTCTCAATTACTACTTACCGCAGGGGTAAATGATTTGGGTGGTACTTTAATTAACGAAAGTATTTCTACATCCGCAGGAGCTCAACACGGTCAGTTAATGAAGCCTTCCCAGTTCAGAGATATGATACGGGATGCAGGAAGGATACCGGCAGAAAGATTCACAAATTATAGTTTGAGAAAGGTATATGACAAGTCAGATAACGAGAAAAATCCGTTAGATCTACTGGAAGATAACGTAGAGGAAATATTTGGTTCGTACAATAAGCTCATCGGGATGGAAAATTTCCGATTTGAACACCCACGAAAGGTCGCCGAAAGAACTGCTGGTGCATGACGATAGATTAATTGGATTAATGCGGTTGCGCAATTTTCAATAGATGTGCGTGCTTCTCCCTTAATTTCATCACCTTTGGTGCAATTATGAACTGACAGTAAGGTTGGTAAGGATTGTTTTTGAAGAATGATTGATGGTAATTCTCACCTTCATAGAATTTTGAGGCATCGGTCACCTCTGTCACGATTAGATCAGGGAATACTTTCTCATCATTTAGATATTTTATCGACTGTTCAGCGAATCCTTTCTGGGTATCATTGTGATAGAAGATTGCAGATCTGTATTGAGTTCCCACATCAGCGCCTTGCCTGTTTAGTGTCGTTGGATCATGGTAACTGAAGAAAATCTCCAGGACAGTTTGATAATCTAATACAGTTTGATCGTAATAAACTTCGATTGCCTCTGCGTGTCCAGTGGTACCTGTGCAAATGGCTTCATAGGATGGGTTTTCAATAGCTCCACCTATGTAACCGGATACAACCCTATCTACTCCTTCAACTAGCTCAAAAACAGCTTCAATACACCAAAAACACCCACCCGCCAATGTAGCTTTTTCTATAGCACTCATGCTTTTTTCCACCTTACAGGTATTTCAGACTAATTCATGTTTCTTCGATTCGGATTATACCCCTATGGTAAATGATATGTATCAGGTTAGAGATTCGTGTAGGATTCTCTGAGGTTCAGTAACGGTGGAGTAGGTTTATGGGTTCTGTGAGAAAAATTTTCCAAAGGGCTTTTGATTCCCTAAATGTTCGAGGATTTCGCTTTATGTGGTTGGGAGATTTGGCTCTCACAACGGCAGAATTTATGGAAATCCTGATCTTGTCCTGGTATATATTGGGTGAAACTGAGTCTCCTTTTGTTCTGGGAATTTTTGCTGCACTTAGATTTACTGGCACAATATTAGCGCCTTTTTTTGGGGTCATAGTTGATCGTCTAGGAAGGCGTCGGTTATATATATTCAGTCGAATTTCATTTGTCATATTGTCTTCGTCGATATTTATATTAACCTTGTTTGATTTTCTAAGCGTAATAGCAGTTTTGATTATCGCGGCCCTTGTTGGGCTTTCCCGCTCCTTAGATATGATTGTCAGACAATCTGTGCTTCCGATTATCGTTTCTCCATCTCAATTGCAGAACGGTGTTGCCATTTTGAGAACTGGAAGAGATATGACACAAATCATTGGCCCGATTTTCGGAGGGTTTTTATTGCAGTCAGCTGGTGTAGGGAAAAGCTATCTTTTCATTATTATTTTGCACTTATTCTCTTTGTTGTTTGTGTTCTTGATCCCGGGAGTGCCCAATACAGCTATAAAAACTGCCCAGTCTATGCTCGAAAACCTGAAGGGGGGATTTTCTTATGTCAAAGTAAACCCATTTTTGTTTGGTCTGCTTGCGGTTGCATTTATTGTCAATTTAACGGCATTCCCGTTAAACAACACACTCCTAGCAGTGATAGCAAGACAGGTGATGGGTATTGATGCAGCGGGTCTGGGGTGGTTAATGGGTACATATTCTGCCGGCGCCTTATTGGGGTCATTATTTATCGGCTATTTTTCCACTATGGATAGAGCAGGACGGGCAATGATCGTCGGTTCAATATGTTGGCACATTGGGATTCTGATAATGGCTTATATGCAATGGTTCTACGTGTCCTTACCAGTTCTGTTCTTTGTCGGTATATCGCAGTCTTTTGCAATGGTCACGATGGCTATGATGCTGTTGAAATACACCTCAGCAGAAATGCGGGGTAGGGTCCTCGGGCTTCGCCAGCTAGCTGTTTATGGTTTGCCAGTAGGGGTGTTGATTTCTGGATTTATAGCGGAAAATAGTGGTGCATCACTAGCCTTAATGTTCAACGGGTTACTTGGTTTGTTTATACTGGCACTGGCCATTGTGAAATGGCCAGAAATGTTGAAAAGAAGGTAATTTCCTTTAAGGACTCAAAATATGACACCTGAAGAACAAAGAGTTAGGGAATACCTCATTTCACAAGGTGAAAAATATCCTTTTGAAGAGCTTTGGATAAGATCAATAGCAGCTCGTTTAGAACTCATAAAAGAAGTATCAGACGTAAATCAAAAGCAAGCTGATTTTTCTTTTGATAATGATGAATGGACTATTTCAGAAATTCTAGAACATGTTGTGACAAGTACATATAGAGTGACTAATTTGATATCGGAACTCGCCCTTGGAATTACTGGAGATTCTTCTAATATTGACCCTCCAAGGAAGATGTCTAAATTAAGTATTGATGAATTGCGCAAAGGACTTTTAGACGGGGCATTTAAATGGACATCTATGACGGACAACCTTCCAGCCACCCCAAACATGGATCAAATGTCCAACCATAGTTTTTTTGGGGATCTGCACGCTGGGGGGTGGTACTTGTTTCAAAGAGTCCATGATTTAGATCATTTGAATCAGGTCAGAAATAATAAATCTCATGAAGATTATCCCAATAACTAATACAGAAGGGTGATGGAAATTCCATATGAAAATAGCAGTACATTCATTCAACGGCGTCGCTTCAGATCCTTCAAATTGGAATCAAATAGCAGAATTTGCGAGAGAGGCCGAAGCCTTAGGGGCTGATTCCATATGGACTTCGGAGGCCTGGGGGACTGATGCGATAACCCCTCTTGCATATCTGGCTGCTTCTACAACAAAAATACGCCTAGGTACAGGAATAGTACAAGTAGGAAGTCGAACTCCCGGCAATCTGGTTATGACAAGTTTAACTTTGCAATCTATGTCAGGGGGGCGGTTTATTCTTGGTTTAGGGACAAGCGGGCCTCAAGTTATTGAAGGCTGGCATGGGGTGACATTCGGTAATCCCATATTAAGAACTAAAGAACTTCTGGAGATTATTAAGATGGGCGTGGCCGGGGAAAAACTTCTATATAAGGGAAATCATTATCAATTGCCCCTGGAAGGTGGAGAAGGCAAAGCTATAAGGACGAGTGCCAAGACTTGGGAAGTTCCTGTTTATGTGGCATCCTTGGGTCCCACCAACTTAGAAATGACAGGCGAAAAAGCCGATGGATGGATTGGGGGTTGTTTTATACCCGAAACAGGAAACGTTTTTCTAGATAAAATCAAGAAAGGAGTCCTGCGGTCCGGTAGAAATATTGAAGATATAGATATATTGATCCCAGTTTCTTTGGATTTCACCGACGAAGTCGAAGAAACGGCAAAAAAACATGCACGTGGATATGGATTTACCTTTGGAGCTATGGGATCGGTAAAAAATAACTTCTATAAGAATGCTTACGCCCGACAGGGTTATGGAGAGGTTGTGGATGTGGTGCAAAAGCTGTGGGTGGAAGGTAGGAGAGAAGAGGCTCGGGATATGGTTCCCAATGAACTTGCCTTGAAATCCAATCTAATTGGCACAGATAAAATGATCAAAGAAAGACTTTTACTCTATAAAAATTTGGGAGTCAACACACTTAAAGTTAGTTTGCCAGGTGATGATATATCAAGTAAGACTGATGCTTTGGGCAGACTGATGAACCTCGTGTCAGAACTGGGTTAGGCGATATGAAGTTAGGGCTTTTCACACATATGTCTTGGCCCGAAGGAGTGAATCAAACTTCGGTATTCCATAATTCTGTAGAACAGGTCAGGTTGGCTGAATCCATGGGATACCATGGGGCTTGGTTTGCTGAGCACCATTTCACTCGGTACAGTATGGGCTCCTCTGTATTACTAATGCTTGGGCACTTGGCAGCAGTCACAGATAAAATACGTTTGGGTACCGCAGTAATTGTTCCAAACTTGCATAATCCTATCAGGATTGCAGAAGATTCCGCCCTTGTAGATCTCTTAAGTAGAGGACGTTTAGATGTTGGCTTTGGTAGAGGTACATATGGGTATGAATATGGTGGGTTTGGAGTATCCGCTGAAGATACTCAGTCTAGGTTTAGAGAGACCGTGCTAGCAGTAAGGGATTTGTGGTGTGATAAAGGTGTAAGTGTCGACAGCCCTTTTTTTTCTGTTCGTAACGTGGATTTAGTTCCGTCTATTGTTCAATCACCTCACCCACCTATATATATAGCTGCGACGAGGTCTGAGGAAACTTTGGATTTTATGATTTCAAACCAGTTTCTTTTGTGTATAGCGGTTGTTCAAGATACAGATGACGCTCTTGCTTTAGTAGGAAAATACAGGAAGTTATGTCATCAGAAGAACCAACCTGATCATATGGATGAGGTTCCGTTTTTTCGATATGTTCATGTGGCTGATACCGAGGGCAGAGCGCTTGAAAACACCAAGAAACATGTAGATTGGATACAGGATATTATGCAGTGGCGCAGGAACCTGGTGGATGCTACCGAGGTTCATTTACCAATGCAAAAATGGAGGAGTGAGCGAACCGAGTTACCACCAGATAATCAATATATCTCTGAAAAAAGAGCATTTATAGGAACACCTGAAGCCGTTGCTGAAAAAATCATGATGTTAAAAGATCACGGAATTTCGTATTTCGGATGCAATTTTGCGATGGGAGGTCTCTCGCAAGAAGAAGTAATTCAGTCTATGAAGTTGTTTGAAAAGAAAGTAATGCCTTTAATTTCTTGAATAATGACTATGACAGGAACTCTTTAAACCAGTCTTTAAATTGTTGATCTTTAGTTACTTGGCCCATTAACTCACTATCCAGCGCCGTTGTGCTTACTTCTGAAGGTTGATTGCCTTCAATAAGGGCTTTCATGGTGTCTCTAGTTGCTTTCACAGCTGCCATAAAGGGGAGGTGCCCTTGGAGCGCAATCTTCACCCCCATTGATGAAAGATACTGGTTGTCGTTTATGTCCTTGGGAGTACTCCCAAGCATTATAGGTATATCAATGGAATTTTTGACGGCTTCTAATTGAGGTCTACTATTTAGTCCTGCAAAGAAAATCGCATCAACGCCAACGCTTTCATATGCCTTGGCTCTTTCAATAGCATCTTCCGTACCTGTTACTTGGAATGCACTGGTCCTTCCAGCTATCACCAAACTTTGATCCTTTCTACCGGACAATGCCGCTTCCATTTTACCTATACCCTCTGATATGGGTATTAACTCTGGCTTAGATTTTCCAAACTGCCTCGGAAGCATAGTATCTTCAATTGTGAGGGCCGCCACTCCGGAGTTTTCTAGTTCTTCCACTGTTCTTTTAACGTTAAGTGCGTTTCCATACCCATGGTCGGCATCGACCATTATTGGAAGGTCTGAGGCACGACATATTCTTCGTGCCTGCTCTGCAAATTCAGTAAGAGTTATTAAAATGTGGTCAGGATCACCCAATATCACGGCCGAGGCTATAGAACCGGCGAACATACCAACCTGATACTCTAAAGCCTCAGCAATCCGAGAGGATATGGCGTCAAACACTGACCCTGGATGTACGCACCGATTACCCGTCAGTATTTGTCTGAACTGGCACCTTTTTTGGCTATCGATCATTTCTTCCTCGCATGAACAGTATGGGTACGACGGATTGTAGCAGACCTTGATTTTGATAGGGTAGTGATTGAATATAAGGGAGGTAATGGGATCTCAAGGATAGGTATAGCGGGAATAACACGAGGGTGACACACGGCCTATTTTAGGTGATCATCTGATCCACCAAAATAATAATTTCAATGGTTTCTGATTAGCCGGTTTTTTTTAGAGGGAGAAATATGACCAAGATAATATTAGCTGTCTTCGATGGTTTGCAGCCTGCTCAAATCAATAGTTTGGATACACCTAACTTGTTTCAAGTATCCCAAAACGGATCCTTTTTCGAAAACCATCACCCTGTTTTCCCGTCGGTTACTAGAGTAAACGCTGCGTCAATAGTGACAGGTGTGAATCCCGGTAAACATTGG
>QGNN01000026.1 GCA_003228105.1 Chloroflexota bacterium | reverse complement strand
CTTGTCGGATGCCATGTATTACCGTGCTTTACAGTTCTTCTCACCGCTCTCTTGGTATGACCACCAATCCAGATTGGGATTCCGTTGGGTTTTTGAACAGGTTTTGGAAAAAACGCAATATTGGAAAATTCATAGGTTTCTCCATGAAATTCTGTGACATCGGAAGTCCACAATAGTTTGAAGATCTGAAGATATTCATCGGTTGCAAGACCTCGTTTTTCAAATGGTGCATCCAAGGCTGCAAATTCTTCCTTCCACCATCCTACTCCTGCTCCACATATGACCCTTCCTTTAGTGAGTACATCAAGAGAGGCAAACATCTTTGCTTGTAATATAGGGTTTCGGTAAGGAACTATTGCCACTGATGTCCCCAAGTTTATTTGATTCGTCTGTGATGCGATGAAACTCAGCAATGTAAACGCATCTAGTTGAGGGTCTTGGGAATTGCCAGTGAAGCGGCCGTCGTCGGTGTAGGGATAAAGGTCAGTTTCTTGAATGGGTAGGACTATATGGTCGGCTGCCCATAAGGAATGGAATCCGAGTTCTTCAGCTGCAGCGGTGAATTTAATTAACTCATCTGGATTGATGTGTTTGGGTAATACAATTCCATATTCCATGCGAAAATCCTTTGTTTGGAAACTACGTGAAAATCGTCAATAAATTTTAAACCGGGTCTTTTCCAGGTTCAGTTTATATAGAACTGAGTAGATACTAGTCAAATAGATTAGTGGAAATGTAATTTTTATAACATGTGATGGAAGAAGTCAGAGCTACATGATAGTGTTGCCTACCCAAGATAGACTACTGTTTCGATATGGGGGGAATTTATGGCTACCTTTGACATGAAACCGATTGAGGTTTCTCAGGAAATTCTTAATGGTTTAAAAAAAATTCCTACGGCTACTATATACAATGCGCTTCGATCGTTTGGATCCACTTTCTGTGTATGTGAAGGTATCCAAAACTACACTCCCTTTACCCCAGGTAAGGAACGTTTTGCAGCTAGAGCTAGAACTCTGAGATTTATGCCGATCCGCCCAGATATTAATAACGATAAGCCTGGAGGCGTAGATTCGCCTGAATATATTGCAATGGGACGTTGCGGACCGGGTGATGTGCTGGTCGCTGACATAGGCGGTAGAGTTCAAGACGTTGTTGCAGGCGATGTGAAATTACTACAATTGGCTATGAATAAGGCTGATGGGGTAGTTATAGATGGAGCGATCAGGGATTTGGATGTACTCATAGATGAAGACTATGATCTGACCATATATGCCAAAGCGCGAAGTTTTCATGGAAACCCATCGAGTCTTCCGGCTGAGGAGAACGTTCAGATCCAGTGCGGTGGAGCTTTGGTACGACCTGGTGACGTTATGGTTGGAGACAATGACGGAGTCCTAGTTGTTCCTTCCTGGATGGCGCAGGCGGTTCTAGAATGGGCTGATGAGCACGAAGGTGCGGAAAACCTTGTAAAGGACAAGGTAAAAGCTGAAGGGGTCCCTCCAGGTAAATATTACCCTGCAACTGAAGAAACAATTGAAGAGTGGAGAAAACTAAACAATCGATAGTTGAAATGGTGAATTCCATTCACGTATTTAACGAAAATGGTGATCCAAATGAAAACTTTTGCAATGGCATTGGACCTGGTGGATGAGCCTGGATCAATAGAGGAATATAAGGAATATCATAAAAATATCTGGCCTGAGGTGAAGGAAGGGTTATTAGAAATTGGGATTGAAGGGATGGAGATTTATCTCCTCGGAGACAGGTTGTTTATGGTCGTGGATACTAAAGATGACTTTGACATAACAACAGATTTTCAAAAATATACCGACTCTTCTGACAAGGCAGCGCAGTGGGATATATTGATGGGGAAATACCAAAAAAAAACTCCTTTCACCGAAGATGGTGATTGGTGGGCTCCAATGCAGAAAGTCTTTGACCTAAATCCTAACTAAGGCCTCCATGGAAATTGTAGATTCACACCATCACCTATGGGATCTAGATCTTTTTCAATACGAATGGATGCCTGAAGATAACACTATTTTACATCGAAGCTACCTTCCTTCCGACCTGGCTCCCATTTTGGAACAGTGTTCCGTTAGTGGAAGTGTGGTCATCCAGGCTGACCACACTGTTGAAGAGGCTAAATTTCTACTTGAATGCGCGAATGACTTTCCCTGGATACGGGGAGTGGTTGGATGGGTCGACTTACAAGATGAAAAAGTCGGAGATACCTTGGACGAGTTGATAAAACTGGGACCCCTTGTGGGGATAAGACATCAGGTGGAAGAAGAAGTTGATGAGAATTGGCTACTCAGAAAGCAAACCTTAGATGGGTTGAAGGAACTGTCGGATCGGAACTTATCCTATGACTTATTGGTTAAGCCGACCCATATTGACCAGATACCCATTGTTTGTAAGAAATTGCCTGAATTGAGAATGGTTGTGAACCATATAGCCAAACCAAACATTCGTGATCGAGTGTTTCAACCTTGGAGTGATAGCATCTCAAAGTTGGAGCCATATAGTAATCTTTTTTGTAAGGTGTCTGGGATGGTAACCGAGGCAGATCACAATAGCTGGACTCTCCAGGATTTACTCCCATTCATACAACACGTTAGGAAGGTTTTTGGCATCAATAGGTTAATGTGGGGTAGCGATTGGCCTGTTTGTCTACTTGCTGGTAATTATCAAGAAGTGATGGACGCCGCCCTTTTCGGCATGGGAGATATGTCGCCACAGGAAAAGAAGAGGTTCCTGTCAGGTACAGCAGCTGCGTTTTATAGACTCGAATAAGCACTTCACATATTGAGTAGATACCGCATCCCCAAATATAGGATGATACGGTACTGCCACATAAGATTGGTATCGGGTTAATAATTTTATTTACCCCAATGCCCACCCTTTTTTCTGATTTCGATACTATCCATAATAGGTAATATTGCAACATTTCCAGTGTGCATCTGCGGTCTCAACAGATTGGTGATAGCCTGCATATTTTCAGCCTCTATGACGCCGAATATGGTGTGAGAAACGTTGTATCTCCATACTCCCAATATTTTGACTTCAGCATTTCCTTCCAGCCACTTTTGGTAATTTACCGCGGCTTCGCTGTTTGGTCCCCGTCTTTGCCAGGGCATGTTTCGTGGTCGTGGCGCGCTGTTACGTGTAAAAGCACATTAAACTTTCATTATCTGTTAAAAAACTTGTAAATAGATGTGGGTTTTGACGAAAAAATCTATGCCAATTTAGTATTAAGTATCAATAAATTATAAAAAAATAGGAATGAATTAGACTAATATCATCGATCATATTGAAACATCTTAGGCTTTTCTTAATGGCACTCAATAAAATAGATATCACATTGCTAATTTTGCAATTTGAAGGTTGGAATGCAGAGTCAAAGAAGATGAAAATAAATAGTACAGGCCTCAAGGTTGATAACAGATTAACTTAGTAACAAATTACCTTGATTTAACCCTTCTTATTTTTCTGTTCGTAAGGGACAATATAAAAGTCGATATCAATTTTAGACCTTGTTGTTCAGTATAGGAAACCATATGCCAGAAATCGTAATTTCTACTGAAAACCTCCATAAATTTTATGGTTCAAGAGATCAAAAAGTACACGCCTTAAAGGGATTGGATATCTCGATAGAAGAGGGAGAAATAGTTGGAATCATGGGGCCCAGTGGGTGCGGTAAAACGACTCTTCTCAACTGCCTGTCCGGATTGGATTCCTTTGATGAAGGGAACATATCCATCCAGGGTAATACTTTGACCGATTTAAATGACGATCAATTGAGTGAGTTGAGAGCAAAGAAAATGGGTTTTGTTTTTCAAACCTATAATTTGTTGCCTGTGCTAAATGCGGTAGAAAATGTTGAGTTGCCACTACTTGTTTCCGGATTTTCTGGTAAAGAGGCTAGATCTAAGGCGTTGGAACAATTAGCAGAAGTGGAGTTGGAAGATTGGCAACACCATTTACCTGGTGAGTTATCGGGAGGTCAACGGCAGAGAGTTACTTTGGCTAGAGCACTGGTAAATGACCCAGCTATCGTTTGGGCGGACGAACCCACAGGTAATTTAGATAGCGAGAATGAACGACTCATTATGGATCTACTCACCCAGTTAAATAAGGATAATAACCAGACTTTTGTGATAGTAACCCATTCTGATTATGTGGGAGGCAGGACAGACAGGATTATTCAAATGAAAGATGGGGAAGTAGCGTAACAAAATGGAAAAAGTTTTTGGTTTACCCGCTACAGAATTAGCTTTGGGGATGACTGCTCTTTTGGCTTTCATTTTTTTATTGATAGGGATAGGGGCATCTAGAAGATTTATATTGGTAAAGATGGGAAGTCGAAACATCCCGAGAAGGAAAGGTCAGAGTGCCTTAATTGTAATAGGGTTAATGCTCAGTACGGCCATAATCGCTACATCTTTAGGTATCGGAGATACAGTTAGATATTCAGTCAGGTCTGTAGCCTTAGATTTTCTTGGTCCAACTGATGAAATTATCAAAGGCCCTGGTAGGCAAACTACCGGAGAGGAATATTTCGATTTTGCGCAGTTTCAAAATATCGAACAAGTAACCCGAGACAATAAAAATATAGAGGCTCTTCTACCGCTAATAGAAATTAATTTGCCAGCTTCCAATGACGTCCTAGAGTTGGCTGAAAGCAATATGCGAGTGCGAGGAGTCCATGGAGAATATTCTGATAATTACGACGAATTACAAAACTTGGCAGGTCAAACTGTATTTATCAAGTCACTTTTAGAAAACGAAATTTATATAAATGCTGATTCGAGTGAGATTTTAAAGCTCCAGAAAGGAGATAAGGTTAGTGTTTATACCCGTTCAGGTAAGTTTGAGTTTTCAGTTCGTGATGTTTTAAAGAATGGGGGATTAGCTGGTGGAGGTAGAAACCCATACATACTGTTTAGCCTTGATGAATTACAAGAATTAATTGGTAAACAAGGACAGATAACCAATGTTTATGTCTCAAATTCTGGCGAGGGAGAAGACGCACTCAAACTTTCAGAGGATGTCACAAAATTCCTAAGATCTGAACTGACAAATACCGATGTCGCAACAAAGATGTTTGGAATACTTCAAGGAAACGCTATCCCTGAGATACTCTTGGAAGAGTCTGATTCAATTAGCCAAACAGACAAAGAGACCTCCAAAACTCTTGACCAACTATATGGGCATTTAGCATCAAATGATTTTGGTGATGGTTTTATAAAGGGAATAAGCGATTATCAGAATCAATTGACCATTCTCGGGATATTGGATAAATCTGGACTCAAGGAAGATGCTGGCAAAATAGCAGCACTTTCACCAGCCTTGACCACTTTGAGAGTTGATGATCAAAAAAGCGATAGTGTTAGATTGGCCGAGACAGTAGCAACTGGTGTAACTACGATTTTTTCTATCTTTGGATCGTTCTCAATCATGGTAGGAATGCTATTAATCTTTCTAGTATTTGTTTTACTCGCTGCTGCCCGCTCCACTGAATTAGGAATGGCCAGAGCAGTAGGTTTAAAACGTAGGGATTTAGTTCAGTTATTTACATATGAAGGCACTATATACGCCTTTCTAGCGGCAATAATAGGAACGGTGGTTGGCGTAGGGCTAAGTTTTGGATTGGTATTCATTCTTCAAGATTTAATAGATACTGACGGGTTTGTAATCACACCATACTACTCTGTCGTATCTCTTTTGATATCTTTTTCAAGTGGATTGATACTAACTTTCATTACGGTTGTCTTCTCTGCATATAGAGCCAGCAACTTGAATATAGTTGTTGCAATCAGAGGACTAAAAGATGAGTTCGTTAAAAAGGCCCCAGACCCTATAGGCAAAAAGGTTAAGAATTTTGTTTGGAATTTAATATTCCCAGTCAAGCAATTGGTTTGGATAATTAGAGGAAACGGAGGGCGGATGGGAAATTTTAGCCTTTTGCTTCTATTCCCAGTGGTCTGGCCGATAAATATTTTGACTTCGCTATTCAATTTGTCTGGGAAACATAATTACCTTGTTCCTGGGATATTCTCACTGTTCTTGTTGGTTTCTGGAATATTGACAGAGACTGGAGCCAGTCTTTCCATAGGGCTGATTGGCTCTGCTTTAACTGTCGGATTATTCGCTAGATACTTGTGTTCCAAATTTATAAATAATACAGAAACAGGAAATCAAATTGCGGGTAGTTTGGAGGGTGGTCTAGTTCTTATTTCTAATTCTCTACCATTTGATTTTTTCAGCAGATGGCTACCTGAATTGTCTGAACCAGGACCATGGTTTTGGCCGGTAGGAGGAGCGATTTCAACTGCTGCGGCTGTTTGGTTGCTAATGTCTAACACTCGTATTTTGATTGCGCTTCTTAATTTGATTTTATCTAGATTTTCTGGATTGAAAGCGGTAACAAAGACGGCTATAAGTTACCCGATGGCAGCCAAGTTTAGGACAGGCCTCACTGTAGCTATGTTTGCGTTGATCATATTTACACTCATGATTTTCTCCGTTCTGAATGGGATACAAGATGTGGCAACCGAACAGCCTGAACGAGTGACTGGAGGTTATGATATTAAAGCAACTATCACACCGGATCTTCCGATCACAGGGGACATAAGAAACTCTTTGAATATGTCAGAGTTCGAGGTGATTGCTGGTGCGTCTAATCTCCGTGTAGAAGTCAAGGAATCAGAAGGAAAAAACAACACATATAAGGGAGCACGTCTTGTTTCTTTAGAGAATGAATTTCTTGACTCAACCCTGTGGAAAATGGCCCATTTTGACCCTAGTTATGGGGCCACCGACAGGGAGATATGGCAGGCATTAATGAATGATGAAACCCTGATACTCGCTAACGCGACAATAATTCCATCGGGGGATCCTTTTGGACCTCCTGACAGAAGCTTCAAGAGTTCATTTATCGAGTCAGGTGATTTGAAACCGATAGACTCCTTTAGCATAGAAATGAAAAAAAGAAGGAGTTCATCAGATCCAACCCAACTGACAGTTATAGGTGTGATTGAGCGACTGGCTTCAGGAACAGGATTTGGAGGAGGAAGCGCAACTTTTTATTCTCCTCGTGCCTTGGCTTCCAAAATTGCTCAGGAAAATGTTCCTTTAGACACATTTTACTTTTCCCTTAAGGACAAAAGTGAGGCTTCAAATTACTCTCAAAAATTAGAAAAAATCTATTTAGCAAATGGTATGAATGCGGTGAGTCTTTTAGACCGTCTGGAGGAAGAGCGAGCCACCAGTAACGCATTCAATAAACTTTTCCAAGGTTTTAGTGGTTTGGGATTAGTTGTGGGTGTGGCTGCAATCGGCGTTTTGTCAGTAAGAGCAGTAGTGGAGCGAAGGCAATCTATAGGAGTTCTTCGTGCAATAGGATTTAGATCAAGTATGATTCGCACCCAATTTTTGATTGAATCCTCATTCATAACCATATTGGGAATATTTGTTGGAATATGTCTCGGAATACTTCAGTCATGGTTAATTTTCCTGGAAATTTCGAAGGAGCTCGAAGGTGCTAAATTTAGTGTCCCTATTGGGGAAGTCGGAGTACTTATTGGCATCACTATCATAGCTTCAATTTTGGCTAGTGTTATACCCGCCAATGAAGCCAGCAAAACTTATCCTGCTGAAGCACTACGATACGAATAGACGATTCACTATTAAACTTCACAAAAGAATCTTTGTTGACATTGTGCTGACTCAATGATTTAGGAAGCAATTTACCAGAGCCTTTTACAAAGAGTTTTCTTGTCACACTACCAATCGTTAGTGATAAAATCACCCTGCCCTGACGGATGGCCATGTAAATTTGGTTATGTGAATTCTAGGTATTAAATAAAGTTTAGAAGTAAAAGGAGATATAAATGAACCCAATTCGAGATAGATTAAAAGCGGGCAAAACCGTGGTTGGAACAGCTGGATCTGTTTTTGCGGATAACATGGTTATGTTGGCCGATTCAGGTTTGGATTTCATACTTTTTGATACTCAGCATTCGCCTGTTGAACCCAAAGAGTACAAGAGCTCCTTCGATGCGATTAAAGGTAAATCTGCTACACCCATAATGAGGGTTAGTGCAAATCGACCTGAATTGATTTGTTTTGCTTTAGACCTTGGAGCTAGGGGCATAATGGTGCCCATGGTCAACACCAAAGAGGAAGCAACGGCAATGGTACGAGCATGCCAATATTCACCTCTTGGAGATCGTAGTAATGCCGGTGTTCGTGGTGAATGGGGCGATTTCGGCGAGTCTAACTACAGGGAATATCTAGATACAGTAAATGAGGAACTCTTGATCATTCCCATGATTGAGACTCAACAGGCAATAGATAACATAGATGAGATCCTCAGTGTCCCAGGGATAGATGTACTTTTGATTGGACCATCAGATTTGTCAATTGAACTTAATGTTCCTCTGGATTACCCAAGTGATGCCTATCAGGCAGGATTAGACAAAATTGCGGCGGCCTGTAAAAGGCATGGAGTTGTTCCGGGTATGTACTTCATACCTCCCACAATGGATCCTAATTTCTATGTAGAAAAAGGGTTCAAATTTTTCACAATGCCTTGGGCATCCTGGGCCTTGCAAGGAATAGGGAATGGACTTGGGACGATAAACCGAGATTAAACCCAAATATGTTGCCTTTTGAAGGGCAGTTTGGCAAAGGAATTGAGTCGTTGCAGGATTATGGAACCTCCTGCGACGGCTCTTCTTAGTAAACGACCAGCTATAAATAATTTAACCTGTGGAATTAATCATGTTCAAAATTACAGACTTCAGTATTATCCCTTTTTAAGGACGATTCTAATTTCCATAGGCCTGGTTTTTCTAACTGGTTGGGCAAGCTGGATTAGTAGAAAGATATGAATGTTGTGGATTTTAGGCACCCTTTGGGTCAAAAAATAAATGTAATTGGAGGCGGAGGAAAGACAACTCTTGCCAAAGCTCTGTCTGCTAAATATTCCTACAATAATATAGAGTTAGACTATCTCTATTTTTTACCTAACTGGATTGAAAGAGAACCTGAGAATTTCCGGAAAACCGTTGCGAAGGCCCTGAAAGATTCTGGGGATAAATGGGTCGCAGATGGGAATTATAAAGCGAAATTACAGGGTTATGTTTGCTCAAGAGCTGACATGGTAATTTGGTTGGATTTGCCTTGGTTCTTGATTTTTCGGCGAACACTTTTGAGATCGTTCAAGAGAATGTTAGAGAGAACTAAAGTGTGTGGTGACAACTCGGAAACCTGGCGGATGTTTTTTAGCAAAAACGCTCTATGGTGGTGGTATATAGTGAACCGAAAAGAGATCTTAGAACGTGAGTCAGAGTATTCTGAATACATACCTCAAAATACTCCAGTAATTCGCATAAAAAACGCTAAGGAATTAAATGCATTTTATCGGTATTGGTTGAGCAAATAAGCCCTTAGTATTGTGATAATCACTAAGTTAGTAAATGGATAAGGAGAATCGGGGTGAAAATAGGACTTTTTATTGGTGGGGCCGGATCGGCAGGAACCCTGCATGGGCAAATCAGCCAAATCGTTGAAGCTGAAAAAGCTGGCTTCGACAGTCTGTGGGCCGCCCATATAATGGACATTGACGTTATGACCATGCTGAGCATGGCGGCTGAGCAGACGACCCGCATTGAAATAGGTACGGCAGTGACACCCACGTTTTTGCGACACCCTATAGCGATGGCGCAACAGGCCCTCACCGTACAAAAAGTGGCGAATGGAAGATTTACATTAGGATTAGGGGTTAACCATAAACCGGTGGTAGAAGGTCGTCTAGGTATGAAGTTCCACAGGCCCTGGAGACATATGTTTGAGTACCTAAACATTGTCCACTCGTTAACCAGAGAAGGGAATGTCGATTACGAAGGGGAAATATTCAGTGCCAACACCCAGTTTACTATGTCATCACTTCCTGAAATTCCGATTTTGTTGGCTGCACTAGGCCCACGCATGCTTAATACCGCCGGAGAGTTGGCGGATGGAACGATAACTTGGATGACTGGCACAGAAACTCTTAGACAGTACGTTGTTCCCACAATTAACGATGCAGCACTTAAGATAGGAAAGAAAAAGCCGAGAATAGTCGCTGCTGTTCCTTTATCAATTACGGATGATCGTGATTCAGGCTTTGAACAGGCTGATAAATATTTCGGTGGATATGGGCAGTTACCCAGCTATAGGGCGATGCTAGATAGAGAAGGTGTTGAAAGTTCCGCAGAAATGGCACTTATTGGTAACGAAAAAGAAGTTGAAGCTATGTTGAAAGACTATTCTTATGCCGGGGCCACTGATATTGCGGTGCAAATATTTCCTACCGGACGAGAGGCTGATTCCTCCTTAAACAGAAGTATGGAATTCTTGAGCGGGCTGGTAGGAAAACTTTAAAAGACAACTTGCTGTGTCGACACATGTTTTTTAGCTGAATTAGGTATAAACACCCTATTCAAAAAACTATTTTGACGATAAAATTCCAGCAGGCTTTGATATTTTCAGTTAATACATATGAGTGGTGCCAAGATTTCATGAATACTAAACCTAAAACAGCATCCAAGGCGTTAATGTTTTTAGCCATCTCGATTTCCATCTTTGCTTTAATGGCCTGTGATACCGCTATTGGTAGGGCCATTGGTATTGATGGTGATGGTGGTGAAATTGAAGTTCCGTCTGCCCCAGAGGTCGGGGTGGTTTACACAGTATCTGGAGAGCTAGGTAGCCCGGCACCTGATGAAGACGAATGGACATTTGAAGGACCGGAAGGCGCCATGGTGGAAATACATATGGTGAGCAGTCCTGGTTCTCCTGGTGTGGATACTTTTCTCGTGCTTAATGGGCCTAATGGCCAACAAGTAGGGATGAATGACGATTATGAAGGGTTTCATGCAGGGCTTATTATTTCATTGCCATATGAGGGTCAATATACGGTTATTGCAAAAGGATATGGTCAGGCTGTCGGGTTGTATGACTTAACGGTGAAATTTCGTAATCTGGATGGGGCTACGCCAGTTGATTCTGACGGAGGGCCGATAGCGGAAGTCGCAGCAGGATCAGTAAGTAGTTCTTACGGTGAAATTCAGATGATGAATGATGAAGATGTATGGGAAATCACAGCTCTTACGGGAGATAATCTCCTGATTGTCCTTGACGGCATCACTCGATTAGACCCCACCTTGACTCTGATTGATCCGGACGGAGTGCAAGTGGCTTATAACGACGATTTTGTGGGAAGAGACTCGCAGATTACCTTTATCGCAGAAAGCGATGGAGTCTATCTAGCTGTTGCGAAGGGTTACGGTGGTCGTTCGATTGGAGACTACAACTTAAATGTTTCGGGGAATTCTGAAAGAGCAATATTCAATGATATTACCGAAAACCTAGAAAGGGCGGAATCTGACCTCGTAGCAGCAAACGAGCTGGCTGCTGCGGCAATTGTTACAGAGCTTGTTGAAAATGCCGAAGTTGCGGAAGCACAGGCAGCTGCTGAATTAGTCGAGGTTGAGCAGGCTGCGGTTGTAGCAGAGGAAGCTGAGAGGAATTCTGCCCAGGCAGATGTGGCATTAAATAGTGCCGAACAGGCGGAAGCAGAAGCGGAAGAAGTACTAGAAGAATTAAATGAAGCATCTGACCAGCTAGATGAATTGGTTGTTCAAGATATATCTCAGTTGGAACAGGTTACCTCTGAAGCCGATATTGCGGACGAAGCAAACAGGGTGGCTGAGCAGCAGGAAGCAGAGGCTGAGGCTGAATTAAGCCGACTTAGGGAAGAACAAGCTGAATCAGCCAGAATAGCAGCGGCTACTGAAGCTCGCCTTGAGGCGGAGCGGGAAAGACAGGAAACAGAAGCTGCAGTGGAGGTGGCTCGATTGGAGGAAGCTCGTACCTTGGAAAGATTAGCTAGAAATGCCGAGGCTGCTGCAAGGGCAGAGACAGAGTCAGAAGCTGCAAGGGTCGAGTTAGCTCTACGTGAAGAAGCCGCAGCGCAAGCCGAGTTGGCAGCTCTTGCTGCCAGTATCGCTGAACAGGCGGCAGAACAAGAGCTTGCTGAAGAATCACAAGAGGCATCTCAGGCCGAAGTTGTGGCAACAGCAGCTGCAGAGGCGGCCCGAAGCGCGGCTGGAGATTCGGCATTGACGACAATAATAGAGGGTAGGTATGTTGGTGTTTCGAGCCCTCAGTACGGAAGTGCATCTGTAGTGGGTGGGGAAATTTATTACACCCATGATGGTTCTTCAAACCCGGTGGACACCTTTACTGCTACCGTGCGAGGTACAAATGGGGAGTTTTTCGATGTAACTATGTCGGTAGAACTGACTTACGTAAGACCGAATAATGCCCCTGTCGCTGTAGACGATATTATCTCGATACCATCAGGTGTAATGCCAGATGACTTTAATCAAATACTAGACGCCTTAGGTAATGACACGGATGCAGATGGAGATAATCTGACAATAACTCATATTAATGGAATACCGGTAGAAGAGGGACGTGCTGGCGGTGGTTCATGGGGTGCCTTTGAGTATGCAGATTTACGTATATCTATTTTTGATGAGGTGCAGACCGGGATAGATATAGATGGAATATTCATCGGTTCGAATCATCCGACCAATTACAGTGGCCAAGAGGCTTTCACTTACACAGTATCTGACGGTAACGGTCTTTCCTCTGTTGGCACGGTATATGTGAATCTCACAACGGATTACGAGCTTCCGGTCGCTTCGGATCGGAGTATCCAGATTCAGCAATCAGCTACTTCCGAATATGACTTGCATTTGAGACCCTCTACCAGGATTGAATCAGTAACCCAAGGAGTTCGTGGCGTAGTTGAAATTTCGGGTGATAACACAATTGCATATGCACATAACGGAGATGAGGCGGATAGGGATACATTTGAATACACAGTTGTCGATGATTTTGGGGCTACCACTTCAGGAACAGTACATGTATCGGTGATAATACCAAACCGCAATCCCACTCCTCCTAATGTATCCGCAATTGTCGATGAAGGTGGAGCGGTTCATATTCCTATCATTGGTCCCTCATCTGGGTTCAGCCCAGATCAGCTGGACCCTGAAGCAGATCCAGTGAGGCTAGCAGCGGATGATTCTCTTTTTCACAGTGATACAACTGCAACTCACCCGTCCAATGGAACATACACTGTTTCAAACATCATTGATGGAGAAACCGGTAATATCACCGAGTCTTTTTTGGTGTACACCCACGATGGTTCTGAGACATCACAAGACCAATTTAATTATGAGTTGAGGCAGGAGGATGGGGGTACCGGCTGGGGAACAGTTACTATAATTATAGCTCCTGTAAACGATGCACCGTTCGCCGTGAATTACAATTTGAATGTTGCGCAGGGCGGATCAGTTGATCTCAATGTTGTTAATTCTGAAACTGATCCTGATGGGCCAGTTTTGAGTGTTGCAATATCGGCAGAACCCCATCGGGGCTCTTTAGTTTTAGATGGATCAACTTTCACATATACACATAATGGGAACGATCCCATAGCCGATTATTTCCACTACACTTTGGATGACGGGATCGGCCATGCCGTTTCTGGAATAGTTCACTTAAACGTGGCCATAGCATCTTTAGACGTATCTGCAGTTGCTCTACCTTCAGCAGGACTAGACAAAGTTTCATGGGACCCTGAAATTGGAATACGAATATCATCATCTGATAACTTGGGTGTTAGAAACATAGCTGATGCAATTTCATTATTTGAATGTGCCGACTCTCTTTGTTATGACACACAATTGACTCAGGTAGATGGTGAAACAACCCAGCTAGCAGAGACTTCAAGCCAGATTCTTAGTTTTATACCAGACGTACCTTTGTATGGAGGAACTACCTACAAGGTCTCAGTGAATCCAAATTCCGGCATTGAATTAGCCGATGGCAATATACAGGTTTTATCAGGTCTTATTGAGGATGTTAGCTCTTGGACGTTTACTACAGCTGAGATGACAAGGTTTACCCTACCGCTTCTCATTACTTACAGCGACTCAGAATGTAGAGGGGAACAAGAACCATTGCTTGCACATCGGATCGGAGAGCGACTATGTTTAACTCTAGAAGATATTGATAATCTGCTCTACGGAATGGAAGAGGACACACCAGGTCATTATTTCGATGACTTGAGTTCCGGTAAATTTGCTATATCTCCAATTCGTGATAGGGCTGGCCACGTTGTTAAATCCGTCCAAATCGACAGAAACAAACCGTACATTGGCGGTAATTGTGGACGCCATTGGGAAAAAGAGGCGCTCAGAGCTTGGGATACTTGTCCTGATTATGCAGAAGACACCACAATACGCGAAGAAATGGACCAAATTTTTGATCGATTGAGGTACAGAAATATAGGGCATAAAGATGGATCATATAACTTGCTAGCGCCATACTTGCCGGATAGGGACTGGCTGATCGGTAATTACGATATGGGAAGTGAGCAAGATAGAACAGGAGATTGGCATCATTATTTTAGGAATGTAACTCCGATTTACGTATGGGGTGTAGGAGGACCAGATACCTCACCTTGGAGCACAATAGGGATGGCATCACCTCCAAAGGGCTCTCAACAAACCGCACTTGATGTATCACATGAAGAGGCCCTCCGGACGTGGGGACATGAATTGGGTCATGCGTATTTTGGATTGCCCGATTACTACAGCAGAGGCGAACCTGCTGGACCGAATAAAACAGGCCCTCTAGATATTATGGGTGACAGAGATGGTGGTGGTAGCGGCAAAATATGGCCACCTTTCACAGCATGGAGCATGCTTAAGGCAGAATTCGAAGAACCAGAAGAACCGTTAACAGATGCGCAGCTACTGGGATATATAGCTAATGTCGATGATACCTTTGATCTTAACGGTATTACTGGAGTTCTAAATAGTAGAGGAAATGCGAACGGATTTAACATAATTAAGGTACCGGCAATAATAGAGAGAGACACTCAAGAAGTAAAAGGACACTATTTGCTAGAGCTATACGGCTCTACTGGATATGATTCACAAATATATGTGAATTCAGATTCGGTTAATTTTGGTGATAACCCAGGAGCTTTCCCTGGTGGAATAGCCATATGGAAATGGGATAAAACTGAACAGAAAGTGCAAACAGATGTTTGTGGACAGTATTTCGGTGATAGAGTACCTCACTGCGGCGCTGACTTTTTGTTCCAGAATGGAAATCATATGGACCCAATAGAGTACTACCCGAGTATTCCTAGTATTACGCGTGGTAATGGTTCTGCTTGGCCAGGCACTTCACCAGGGATAAATACCCTCTTCCCGTGGTGGTATTCGGCACAGCTGCCATACGGGTCTGATTATGATGCAGAACTAACGAATATGCCGACTACTATAGAGTTGCCGGTATTAGAGATCGCACCGTTTGGTGAGAATCCAAATTTTGGTGGAGGTAACAGAGTAGCAACCATAACTCTCTCATTTGATGAATTTATAAATGATATAAAAACAAAGGTACGGGATGATTCACAGAGTGCTAATAGTGGTAATTTGAATGGGTATACCCTGAGCGATGCCGCTACATTTACCGTGAATGTACAGAAACATGAAACACCAGAATACATGACATATAGAGACCATGTGAGGGAAGGACAAATCCAGTTTGCTCAACCAGGCGCGATGTGGGATGAAATGCAGACCTATGGGTTCTATAGATTTACTGAATAAGCCACAGTAGAATAGAGATCGCAACCATTCGAATTTAAAACTTCATAATAATCGCCTCAGGGGCCTAAGTCCCCCGAGGCGATTATTGTATGTAAATTGTCTATCCCAGGGTTAACGCTAAACCCGCCAGATACTGCGTAAAGATTTTTTGTGCTTACCATATTTTCTCCTGACACTGTTTCATTCCTGATCCCTAGTGATATCATCAATAATATTGTCTCAGTAAGGAGAAGGAATGTTTCATATTAAAAGAGTATTTAAGGCTAAGGCGGGTCAGTCTCGTAAAGTTGCGACTCTAGCCTATCAGGCAGCAGAAACCTATAACGGTGCCGGACAACGAGGGGAGTTTTCAGTTTATTTTAATCCTGGTACTACACCAGGAGAAAAAGATATTGTTGTACTACAGTGGGCTGATGAAGCCTTGAAGTCCGTGTTTAGAGGTGAGAACGATATACCATCTAGGTCCCTTGAGATTTGGAAGGAATTAATGACGCTAACTGAAGAAAATTGGATTGAGTTTAACGAGCTTCTGACACCGGATAAAATGGTTAAATGAACCAGTTTTTGAAGATGACTTGATGTGATAAGCAAGTGTCGAGTTATTGCCCGATTGAGTGAGAAAAATATATTTTAAAACTTAAATCATGAGAAACAAAAAAATTGCAGTAATTGGTGCGGGCATCGTAGGCGCATCAGTGGCTTTTCATTTGTCCCAATATGGGATGGACGTGTCTGTATTCGATAAAAATCAGCTGGGAAACGGTGCTAGTGGGCATTCATTTGCTTGGATTAATGCTTTTTCCAAACAACCTCGCCACTATTATGATTTAAAATATCGTTCGATGGACCGTTGGCCTAGATTTGCTGAAGATTTGGGCGAAGACATTGGTCTCCGTTGGGGTGGGAACGTCACCTACTGTTCGGATCCTGATGAAGGTCGAAGATTGGCTTCTGAGTGTGAACGACTTAACTCATGGGGATATTCGGCGATGCTAATATCATCTGAGGAACTATCCAATCTTGAACCTAACTTAAAAATCGGGCAATTTCATACTGGTATTTATACCCGCGGCGAAGGACACGTCTTGCCTGTTAAGGTGGCGGAAGCCTGTATGCATAAGATTCAGGAAGCTGGTGGGAAAATCTATTTGGACACCCTTGTCGATTCCATTACCCAAAGCGACGATAAAGTTTTTCTGCGTCTTAATGACCAGGAAATGGAGTTTGACCAAGTAGTGATAGCTGCGGGAATAGACTCGACTAAATTGGCCCAGACTGCAGGGATAAACCTGCCTCAGAGAAGGAGCCCCGGGGTGGTTGTAAAAACAAAGCCCCTGCCCTCCTTCATCCATAGTTTGGCCACCATATACTTGCCACCTATCAGCAAAGAAGAAAAAGAAATACATATCAGGCAAAACATTGATGGCGCGGTGATGATCGGCGCTGGCGATCAAGAAAGTGAAACGGAAGATGATTCCCAAGAATATGCTAATACACTCATTCAAAGAGCAGCGCTATATTTTGACCAGCTATCTGATGTTGAGGCTATCAGGGTTCCTGTGGGTTTTAGGCCTATGCCCGAGGACGGTCTTCCGGTAATAGGGTTTTCACCCCAGCATACGAATATTTATCTAACTCTGACGCACAGTGGTGTCACACTTGCCCCACTAGTGGGTGCTTTGGCAGCATTGGAAATGGTAGCGGGAATACCCAATGGTGATTTAGACCCGTATCGTCCGGACAGATTTGCTTTCAAGAGCTGAACCTTTGAATTCGAGTTGTAGGTTTATCCTCCAATACATATAGTTTTGGGGTGTTAAATCCAATTACGTTGGAATTTAATTAGCTAAAGGGAGAAATATGAGATTAGAGAATAAAGTTGTCTTACTAACTGGTATTGGACAAGGAATGGGCAGAGCCACAGCCAGATTGTTTGCCCAAGAAGGAGCCAAAACAGCTCTCTCGGCAAGAGGGGAAGAACGTCTTAAAGAGACAGCAAGTCAAATAAAGAGTCTGGGAGGAACTGCGATCGTAGTTCCTGGAGATCTTTCTGAAAAGCCGGCGGTTGAGGAAATTGTGAACAAAGTAGTCGATGAGTTTGGGAAAATAGACATTCTATACGCTGCAGCCGGAGGCAATTTTGACCCGAGCCGCAGTTTAGAGGATATCGACCAAAGCTTTTGGGACAGTACAGCTGCCAACACAATAAATAGTCTTTATAACCTTGCTCAGGCCGTTCGCCCGGTCATGAAACAAAACGGTGGTGGATCGATAGTAACAATCGCAGCTAGTTTTAATGTGCGTCAGGCAGGAAATGCTTCATACGGTGCTGCCAAAAGCGCTGTCATTGGGATGTCTCAAAATCTTGCAGGCGAGCTATACGCAGACAACATTAGAGTGAACACTATAGCTGCTGGATTGTTTAGGGGGACTATTGGAGATGGAAGGGTGGTAAATGCTGAGGTCAATTTGAGCCGTACCGGCTATCCTCAAGATATAGCCAATGCAGCATTGTTTTTTGCATCAGATGAATCTGCTTGGATAACTGGGCAGATCTTGACTGTGGATGGCGGCGTAGATGTAGGTGGCCGTGGTCTGTGGGACCATGAGCGATAAATTTAACGCTTGTATAACTACAGGAATTGTATGCAGGCCGAACTGTCCTCCAGGTAGACGTACGAAACCTCAGAATAGGCGATACTTTGGATCCTTAGAAGAGGCTTATGTGGAAGGATTTAGAACCTGTCTCATTTGCAAACCTTCTGAAGGATCTCCAGGACCATGGTTATCAGTTAAAGAACGCCACAATTAATTAAACAGCGGGTAGTCAGATGCTTCCGGTAGACTAGTTGAAAACAAAGAACTAAAGGTATGGAATGATTAAGAACTTTTCAGTTTTTTATGTCGGAAACATAGATTTGGAAGATGTAGGGCTTGATGGGATTCCTGCTAACGATAGGCGATATAAGAACAAGCAATTGATCCAGTCTATGGAGACAGCTGAAAAGGCTGCGGTCCTTATGGATGAACTTGGTTACTATGCGCTTTGGATGGCCGAACACCATTTTCAAAGGGAGGGATACGAATGTATTCCGAACGTGATATTGCTAAGCACACATCTGGCTGCAAAAACAGAGAAATTGAAATTTGGGTGTGGATTTAATATTGTGCCTATGTGGCATCCTCTTCGGTTAGCTGAAGATTATGCCATGGCCGATGTACTTACTGGGGGGCGGATGATATTCGGGGTGGGACGAGGCTATCACTCTCGCGAAGTAGAAACGTTTGGTTCTCCAGTTATAGATAATGATCTAAATAGGGAATTATTTGAAGAACAAATAGAGGTGATTTTAAAAGCTTTTAACAGCGAATCATTCAGTCATCACGGGAAAAACTATACGATTCCTGCAAGCGTCCCGTATAGAGGATATGACCTTGAGGAGATAACTTTGGTTCCGAGGCCCGTGAACTTGCCTGTGGAAACTTGGCAGCCTATTGTGAGTGGAGGAAGTATCGATTTTACAGCCAAAAATGGGTTCAATGGTGTGGTTGCCTTAACTGGAGAAAAATTGGTAGACCAAGCATTTCATAAGTTTAGAGATGCATGCGCAGAAAATGGAAGAGGAAATGTGCTCGGTAGCAATTTGGCTTTAGGAATTGGATTTTACATAGCAGATAACGAAAAAGAGGCTATGGAGAGACTACGCTCTTTCCATGATGAGCGATTTAAATGGTTCGCGCCGTTTGGGTTTGTTAGATATGCAGATGAAGAGGGGCGCGTTTGGGGGACTCCGGGAGCCCCGGCGAGGACCCCCAGGATAGAGGATGGGGTCGAGCAGAAGGCATGGATATGTGGCCCACCTTCGCACCAAATAGCATTTCTTAAAGAAGTTGAAGGAAAATACCCTGGCCTCGAGAATATTATTCTTCATTGGCCGGAAGGTATGCCTAGGGACGAATACTTATCTCAGCTACGTGTTTTTGCAAAAGAAGTTATGCCAACCTTCACTGAAAGGTAAAAATACTGGCACCGCTATATTTGTTTTTCATAAAAACCCCAAAAGTGAGATAAATAAAAACATTCCAATATTGGAAACTTGTTGTTTAGTAAAATACAGACAATATCATAAAATGGAATGTTTTAATGGCTGAAAAAACTCAAAAACTTGTCAATTGTTCTTGGCTTTTAGAAAGAATCGATGATCCCAACATTGCAGTATTGGAAGTGTCATCTGATCCTGAAGCCAAAGCCTATCAAAATGGTCATATACCGGGAGCAATATTTTGCTTTTGGAAAGACCTTTTATGGCATGAGAGTAACAGGGAGTTCGCCACATCTTCAGAGCTTGGCAACAGACTAGGCCAGTTAGGGATTTCTACTGATTCGACCATAGTACTCTGTGGCGATCCTGTCCAATATGGAACCTATGCTCTTTGGGTGATGACTATGGCGGGAATAAAGGATGTGAGGATTTTGGACGGTAGCCGGGTACGGTGGATTAAAGATAGCAATCCTTTGACATCTGAGATTTCAACACTCAAAGCCGTTAAGAATAAAATATCAAAACCTAATTTCAACAGTCGGATTGGAAGAGATGGTGTCCTAAATAAACTAAATTCCACAAATAATATACTTTTAGACGTCCGTTCTCCGGAAGAATACCGAGGGGAAAGAGTTAGCCCTCCGGGAGGATTCGACCATGGTGCGGAAAGAAAAGGGCGAATCCCTGGGGCAGTGCACCTGTTTTTTCGCGACTTATTAAATGAAGATGATACGTTTATATCTGAAAATGACCTTGAAAAAAAATTCGCCAAAATGGGCATTACTGTCGATTCAGGAAAGGAAATTGTGAGTTATTGCAGGCTGAGCCACCGGGCCACTTTGTCGTGGTTTGCAATTAATGAGATTTTGGGAATCGATAATGTACAGATCTATGACGGCTCGTGGACGGAATGGGGAAGCATAGTTGGGTTTCCAGTGGAACAGGGATTAATATTCTAACTTCAGCAAAAGGTTTCTGATATGCCTTCGATAGACGCAAACGGTATAAATATTTCGTACGACTCAGTAGGCAAAGGACCGTCAGTGGTTTTTGTTCATGGTGGATATGGAGGCGCTTCCTCAACCGTTGTTCCGAGAGATGAAGCTTGGGTGGAAGGATTGGTTGATTCATATAACGTCATAACATATGACAGAAGATCTTCTGGTCAAACATCTTATCCTGCCTCAGAACATACATTGGATATGTTTGTGGATGATCTTGCAGGACTGTTAAATGGGTTGGGCATATCTAAAATGTTTTTGATCGGATCTTCAGCTGGAGGTCCAATAGCTTTGAAATATAGCTTCAAATATTCAGAATCAATCTTCGGATTAATACTCGCCAATACTAGTTCCCGAATATGGGCTCATGAAGGTAGATTGGCAGCTTCTAAAGAACTTGAGAAACGGATTGCTTTGTTGAGGGAAAGGGGATCAGAAGAGGCATTCAATATTTTAAGAGGGGATGACCTAGATGCAAAGCCGTTTCATAAGGTTAATCAAAAACCGAACCCGACGCCGGTAGATTTTGATACAACTCGAAATCAAAAAATAAAACGTCTCCAACATGCTTTGATCCTTGAGAATAAAATCAAATACTTTGCCGGTGAACTCAGGAATCAGTCAGCCTACCTTGAATCAGATGTGACAGCGAACTTGAGTTCTATAGAAATTCCTACCTTGGTAGTCCATGGAAACTTGGATACTCAGGTTCCATATGATCTTGGAAAGGAATTATCCGTACAGATAAAAAGTGCGAGGTTTGTGACAATACCGGAGGCGGGCCATGGGATCATGCAATGGTCGGAGGCTGTTTCCGCAATACGAGAATTTTGCGACGAAATTCTGTCACGATAAAGGGGTTAGTTTTGTCAGAAAATAACAATGTAATCTCAACTGTATATCCAGACGTTCTCACAATATGTACGTATACAGAGTTTGCTCCTTTTGCCTATGAAGACGGAGGAGAGATTCTAGGAACTGATATTAGTCTGTTGACGGCATTTGCACGAGACATAAACTTAGAAGTGGATATTGTTAAGAGAGCCTTCGCAGGTTTATGGGAAGCACCTGGTAATGGTGATTGTGACATATCAGCAGCGGGTATGATGGAATATGAGGAGCGGAATCTTGGAGAAAATGCGGTATGGAGCGATCCTTACATGCTTGTGACTAGGTCATTGTTGATACGTAAGTCCGACAAGGACATTCTCCGGGGCCCTACGGATTTTCAAGGCAGGAAGATAGTTGTAACCCCAACCTCAAGTGCTCATATAGATGGAATCATCAGGTATGAACCGCTAGGAGCAACGATAATCCCGCTTGTGCCTTCCCAAGATGAAATCGTGTCACAATTGTTGTTGGGAGAGATAGACGCTTTTGGGGAAGGTGATGTCAGTAATGAATATCTTGCCGGTAAATACCTTGATGATTATGGGAGGGAATCACTCGTTTTGACAGACATTCATCCTATGGAAAATCCGGAACTTTTGAGGTTTGCTGTAAGATCAGTTGATGAACGACTTCCAGATAAACTGAACGAGTTTATAGCGAAGACTCAGAGGGGTATAAATGCTTAATGTAGCTGTGTTGGATGACTACCAGAATGTTGCGGCTGGATTCGTAAATTGGGGTCAACTATCGAGCGAAGCTAAGGTTACAGTTTTCAATGATCATATCCAGGATTCTGATTCTTTAGTGAAAAGGTTAGAATCATACGAGATCGTTTGTGCTATGAGAGAAAGAACTCCTTTCCCTATCGAAATATTACAGCGACTCCCTAAATTACAATTATTGATTACGACCGGTATGAGGAATGCGTCAATAGATGTTAAAGAAGCAAATAACCAGGGTGTCATTGTTTGTGGAACTGACGGTCTTCCCTACCCGACAGCTGAATTAGCCTGGGGGTTGATTTTAGATTTAGCTCGAAACATTGCAAAGGAGAATGAATCAGTTAAAAGAGGAAAATGGCAAACTACGGTAGGTGTTGGATTGAACGGAAAAACCCTCGGCCTGATTGGTCTAGGTAATCTTGGTGGACAGGTGGCTAATTATGGAAATGCTTTTGAGATGGATGTGATCGCTTGGAGCCAAAATTTAACTAAAGAAAAAGCAAAAGAAAAAAATACAAAATATGTTTCTTTGGAAACCCTAATGGCTGAATCAGATTTTATCAGTATCCATACTGTGCTTAGCTCAAGGACTAAAGGCCTTATTGATGCATCTAAACTTAAATTGATGAAAAAGACTAGTTTTCTTATCAATACTTCTCGAGGCCCAATTGTGAATGAATTAGCACTGGTTAATGCCTTGGGTAAAGGTGAAATAGCTGGTGCTGCATTGGATGAGTTTAGCTTGGAGCCATTGCCTTCAGATCATCCTTTAATCACTTTAGAAAACACCATTATTACCCCACATATTGGATATGTTACAAATGAAACGTATAAAATTTTCTACGAACAGACAGTAGAATGTATTATCGGATTTATTCAAGGAAACCCTATTAGAGTAATAAGCCCTATCTGATTTAACTAAAGGTTAAGGGCAAGTTTATGGAGGAAATAGCAAATGCCATCATTCGATATTGTTTCAAAAACAGACCTTATGGAAGTCGATAATGCTGTTAATGGAGTAAAACGTCAGATTACACAACGGTTTGATCTTGCGGGTACTAAATGTGATATAGCACGAAGTGAAAACACATTAACTATAACCGCCGACGACAATATGAAACTGACGCAATTGCACGACCTGTTGAGGCAAAATTTTGCCAGTAGAAAAGTCGATGCTAAGGCACTGGATTTTGGAAAGGCGGAAAATGCTTCGGGAGACTCACTAAGACAAGTAATATCCATTAAGCAAGGAATTGATGCTGACCTTGCTAGAAAGATTAATAAATCCGTGAAAGGATCCAAAATGAAGGTTCAGATTTCTATAAAGGGAAGTGAACTTCATGTGTCAGGTAAGAAACGTGATGTACTTCAAGAAGCAATAGCTTTTATAAAAAAAATGGAAACTGATCAGCCACTACAGTATGTAAACTTTAGGGATTGATTACACGTAGATATTTTGCATCTGCCATACGAGTCGTGAGGGGATTATCCTTCAGTTCTGATTCTTGTTCTTCAAGTGTTGATGAGAATGTGTATTTGGGAACCAAAGAAATGTGATCGTTGCTGGACATTTAATTTCCCTTAATCTGCAGCGACAAGAAATCGATATAGAAGATAAATAACCAAAATAACTGAGCCTATTATGAAGGTAGAAGCTGATCTCATTGAAAGAACGTGCTAGTCGAAAAATTCCCTAAAATAGGATTTTTCAACGCAACTTTGGTATTACTTCTTTACAGAATAGGGAAAGTGAGTTTTCTACCTTCGGTGCAGGAATTTCTTCTCCTGCATTAAACTCCGCGGCAATCCCATCTAGAGTAAGAACATCAATCATATTTCTGATTTGAGCCACCACAGTATCTGGATCTCCCACCGCCACCTTTTCTCCTTGTATATGGTTCCAGTCTATTTCCGATAGGTTTTTGCTAGTATTGCCTTCAGTATTTAATGCTGCTGTTGCATTACTACCTAGTTGAGACCCCAAGCGCCTGAATTGTTTCATGAAACTCGCTTCCGAATTTGCCAAAGCTTCCGCGGTTGACTCTGCTACGTGCACTGGGACCCTTAGCAAAATACTACCGGTAGCGTGATTGGCTTTCTTGAAGGCCTCCCGATACAAAGCGACTTGCTCGGTAACATCGGATAAGGAAAGTCCTCTTACTCCAACAAAAATTGGAATCCCCATCTGTCCCAATGTGGTGAAGGTTTCAGAGGTTGTGGCCGCTATACGCATTTGAGGGTATGGCTTTTGTAACGGTTTGGGGGTTAAACACACATTTTCATAACTGTTATATTTCCCCGAATAAGTGAAGCTGTCTTCGGTGAAAGCTTTCTTGATTATCTCCATGGACTCATAAAATCTCTCTCTGCTTTCAGTGTACGGTATGTTGTATCCATTATAGGCACTAGGAAGCCCACTTCTACTGATACCGAATTCAAATCTTCCTCCACTGACATGATCTAGGGTTGCTACCTCTTCGGCGATTCTAAGGGGGGTACCGAGCGGTAAAATTTGTACTGCTGTGCCAATTTTGATCCTTTTTGTTCGGCCCGTTATAGCCGCTGCTAAAACTAACGGAGCAGATAACACTGAACGGTTTGGGTTAAAGTGAGTTTCGGCTAGCCAAACCGTATCGAGCCCAAGATCTTCAGCGAGTGCGATATGGTCGAAGGATTCTTGAAAAGCGTCCTCTGGTCCATTTCCTTCTCGAGTATGGAATTCCATGAAGCTTCCAAAATTCATTCTTTATCCTTTGTGAACCAAAAGGGGGTTAACAATTTTGTGAAATTGGCATCAGAATAAAGAGGCTAGGTTTAGAAATCAAGAGCATAAGAAGGGAATTCAACTTCTAGCTTCGAACGTCCCAGAAGATCCGGTTCTTAAATGGGAGTTGTCATTTAGGCAAACAACGGACCATCCCTTGCTGTTAAATATAAATCTGGAAATTGAAGTGTTATCTACACCAATTTTATATATCAGCCTTTGGTCAAATCCCATGATGTAATGAAATATTGACCTCATAGTATTTCCATGCCCTATGATGGCTACTTTTAAGGATTTAGGGTTACTACAGAGTTTGCGGTTATAAATCAGTTCATCTTCGAGCCAATTCGTCGCTCTTTTTTGCACTTCCCTTATGCTTTCTCCATCGGGCCCTACAAAGTCTTTACCCTTTTCCATGATGTAAGTCATTATATCGTTGGTATAAGCTTCCTCTGTTGGGACACCACGCCACCCGGGAATTTGTTGTTCTATTATCTCTGGAACCTTCTGGAAGCTATTGTTTGGATTATCCATACCCATAAAAATGTTTTCTGTTGTTTGGATAGCACGGGTCAAAGTTGAGCTAAACACTTTATCAAAAACCATCTTTTCATTTTTAAATCTTTCCCCTAACGATTTGGCTTGCTGATGCCCCAATTTAGTGAGCGGCGCATCAAAATTAATACCGGCTGCCAGACCCGGGG
>QGNN01000025.1 GCA_003228105.1 Chloroflexota bacterium | reverse complement strand
AGAGTCTCATACCGAAGTTCAAACAAAAGATCAAATGTTTTCTGGTGAGTTGCAAGAAATTTTCTCCGACCATGGCGCTCTGGCTTACTCTTTGACTGCCTTTGAGGAGCGGCAAGAGCAATTGGATATGGCAGTGATGGTGAAAGAAACAATTGAAAATAACAGCACTTCAGTCATAGAAGCAGGAACGGGGGTAGGTAAATCTATGGCATATTTGATTCCTGCAATCCAGTACGCAAAAGACAACGATACGCGGGTGGTGATTTCGACCAACACAATAAACCTGCAAGATCAATTGATGGAAGAAGATCTACCAATTGCGGCTGGGGTAGTTAAGGCAGCTCATAAACCCGATGCGACTAGTGAGATTAGATACGCTGTATTAAAAGGTAGACGCAATTACCTATGCCTCAAAAAATTCCGCTACTTCGCTTCAAGAGAACAACTGGATAAAACTGAAACTATATTAATAGCGAAAATTTTAGTTTGGTTGGATACCACCTTAACGGGGGATCAGGCGGAATTAAATTTATCTAGAACCCAACACAGATTTCTTTGGTCAAGGCTGAACGCTGAAGGAGCCTTTATGTGTGGGGGGTACAACGGGAAATGTTTTTTAAAAGAGGCTCGAGAAGAAGCAAGTACTTCAGATTTAGTTGTAGTAAATCATTCGCTCCTTATGGCGGATCTTAAATCTGGTGGGTCCCTACTCCCAGAATTCGGAGCTTTGGTGATAGATGAAGCCCATCATCTTGAGGATCAAGCGACTCAGGCGTTCGGGTTTCAAGTTTCCCACGGCCTTGCTGGTGAAACCCTTTCATCATTGAGAGGCCGAGATTCGATATTCTCAAATATAGAGACCTTATTTACGCCACTGAAAATAAATGCGGAAGATGTAAGAGGATTATCAAACTCGAGTGAATCTGTTGCCTTATCACTAAAAAGTTTGCAGGATAGCTTCAATATTCTTTTTTCCTCTGCCACGGAAATTATGAAGCAATCAACAGGCCATAAATCAGGTTTCTTACCATTGGATAAATACCGAATCAAGATTGGTGAGGAGCCACCATTATGGAACGAACTGTGTTCGCTGGGAAGAGAAATTGAAGAAAAAGTTTCCGCTATATCCAAAGGACTGATTGCAGCGAACAGAATTCTGGAAAAATATGAAAACCATCGTAGCATCGTCGAGATTTTGGGAGATATCCAGAATACTCAAAATTCCATTAGTGAGGTAAATAATATCATTCAGCATTTTCTTTTTGAGCGGACAGAAAATTATGTTTATTGGATATCACTTGACCATAACCCTGATTATTCCACATTGTCGGGAGCGCCTATTGAGGTTGGTGACCAACTAAAAAACCAGCTGTTCGACCAAAAATTTTCTGTGGTAATAACAAGTGCCACTTTAAGCACAGACGGCTCTTTTCAGCACATCAACCAAAGATTAGGGATAAATCCAGAGTACCAGTTACTGTTAGGATCCCCTTTTCCTTACGAGGATCTGGCAACTGTAGTGATGCCAACAGATATGCCGGATCCGAGAGAACCTTATTATGAAGAAATGGTTGCTAAGAATATATACCAAGCTGCCATGGCTGCAGGTGGCCGCACGATTGCATTATTCACATCACATTCCTCTTTGAAGACAGTATTCCAATTCCTTAAAGATAAATATTCCGGAGATCATTTGGACATATTGGCCCAGGGTATCTCAGGAACTCCAAGGCAATTGATAGAGAGGATGAAGAAGCATCCTGAAACAGTGCTTTTGGGAACTTCATCCTTTTGGGAAGGGATAGACCTCCGGGGAGATGCTCTCCAAGTGTTAGTGATAACACGATTACCTTTCGATGTTCCTACTGATCCGGTCTATGCAGCCCGAGCTGAAAAATATTCAAACCCATTTATGGAATACGCTCTCCCGAGTGCTATTATCCGTTTTCGCCAAGGTTTTGGAAGATTAGTCCGTTCGAGCAAAGATCGAGGAGCGGTGTTTATTTTAGATAGCCGGGTAGTCAACAGTAGGTATGGACATAAATTCATCAAAGCTTTGCCTAAAATGGAAATTCAACGCCCGAAATCAGAAGAAGTCGAAAGTATAGTTTCCAGCTGGCTTGGCCTCTAAATTGATACTGACTACCAAATACCCATACGCCCTTGCCGAAACTCTTTATAGCGGGCAAGCCTTCAGGTGGGATCCCATACTAAATGGAGAGGTGCATGAAGGGATTCTAGATGGGGTAAGAGTAAGGTTAAGTCAAAAAGAAGATGGGATACACTGTAGTGCAGGGTGCGAGGATTCGTTTAACGAAGAGTTTATTAAAAAATACCTTCGGATAGAGGATGATTTGTCACTCATATATTCCAAATTATCATCGGATTCCTATTTCACCATAGCAAAAGATTTCTATGAAGGGCTTCATATTTTAAAGCAGGATCCTTGGGAATGCCTGGTAACATTCATTTGTTCGGCGAACAATAATATTCCGAGAATTAAATCTTTGGTGAAAGGAATATCTGAATGCTGCGGAGAAAACACCAAAGACCAATTTGGCCACTTTTACACCTTCCCCGAACCAATTGCTATTTCAGAGGTTGGCGAGTTAGGCTTGAGGCAGATCGGGCTAGGTTTTCGCGCCAAATACGTGGCAAAGGTAGCCGATATGGTAGTTAGAAATGAAATAGACCTTAAAAGCTTCAGGTTTTTGGAATACCAGGAAGCATTGACTGAATTACTTAAATTTCCCGGGGTGGGAGATAAGGTAGCCAACTGTGTTTTGTTATTTTCAATGGATAAACTTCAAGCGTTTCCGGTCGACGTATGGATAAAACGTGTTCTACGGGAAAATTACCTCAACGAATCTGATGAATCTATTCCAGACACTAAATTGAGAGATTGGGCTCAAATTCGCTTTGGCGAATACGCCGGATATGCCAATCAGTACCTTTTTCACCAAAGAAGGCTAACTTAACATCGGAACTAAGTGGGATATTTTAATTTCCAGGCTTTGCTGGAACAATAAACCCTTCGGGATTAAATTCCTCTGGTAGAACAAGTCTTCTAACTGGATAATTGATTTCAATTCCTTCGGATGCGAACCTGGAATGTATCCTTTTCATAAGCTCGCTTTTTAATGTGAAAGTGCCCTGGCGATCCACAGCTTGTAAAAAGATATAAAAATCTACATTCGAATCACCGAAATTGGAAAACCCGAAAAATGGTTCAGCGTTTTTCACAGAATGAGAGGACTCTTTTATCAGGGATGCGGCCTCTTCCAAGGCAATGGTCTCTACGTGACTTAAATCAGATTCATAGCTTACCCCACAAGTCACTATTATGTTCATCGCTGGAGTGGGGCTGAAATAGTTGGTTACAATACTTTCAGCCATACGAGAGTTCGGGATGATCACTAGATTATTAAATCGAGTTCTGATTTTCGTACTTCGCCAGCCAACGCTTTCCACATAACCCGATGGTCCACCGTCTAATTCTATAAAATCACCTGTCTTTAATTCTCCTTCCGTGACAACGTATGTCCCAGCAAAAAAATTACTTAATGTGGGTTGAACCGCCAAAGCGACAGCCAAGCCGCCTATCCCCAAACCCGCTAGTATTGGGCTGATCGATATTCCTAAATTGTCTATAGCAACTAAACCACCTACCGCATACACTGTTAGCGGCAGCACTCTTCTGAATATGGGAAGTAAAGTGTCATCCAGTGTCGTGGCGGTATTCATTGCCACATTTCTTAAATACCATTTAATAGTTCGGTCAGCGAGATGGGAAATAGTGAAGGTTGCGATGAGAATTGCGGCGACCTGCCAGAGCTGGAAAGCATACTCACTAGTTCCGTTCAGAGAGGTGAATATCCCTTCCTGTATTCTTGAAATAGTGAAATATCCGAACAGCAATCCTAAAGTTACAACGAGTAAAACTACCGGACCTTTAATAGAACCAACTACCACCACCAACAGCCGGTCAGTATTATCTTTGTTGGCACGTTTTGTCAGAATAGCCAATATTAACCGAAGGAGTATGGCTAACGTCACAAAAGCAGCTAGAATGAGGCCGGCGACTATGGCCCCGATGAAGTAAGAATCAGTTAATTGGGCTATATCCATTCTAAATACCGTTCACAAATTTAGGGTTACATTGGGTATTATAAGGCTAGAATCGAAATATTGTTGCTTAGCTTTAGCGGAATTTTATTAAATTCTGTAAAACAGAGAATTATTACTTTTGTCTAACCTGTTTCAGAACGCCTATCCGATACTAATTCAGTTGTGAGGTATAATTTGCGCCTATATTTTATTGAATTGAAACATATGAATTACCAGATTGACTAATGGACCAAAAAGCATACATTGACATACGGACCCAAATAGAGCGGAAGGCCTTATCTTCACTTTCTCAAATCGGGACCCTGGACGACCTGGAGTCTTGGAGAATTGACACACTCGGACGTAACGGAACAGTCACTGGATTGTTACGGGGAATTTCCGATTTACCTGTCGGTATCCGAAAAGAAGCAGGCAGCCAGGCTAATTCTCTAAAAGATGTTTTAACAAAAAAATACGAAGATCATAAAGCTGATATTGAAAACAGTGACAGTATTCAAACGAGAAACGAATCTGACTTTTTGGACGTTACCTTACCTGGAAGAAATATAGCATTAGGAAGCCTACATCCAACAACAGCCGTTGTTCGGGAAATATGCCAGGTCTTTGAATCAATGGGTTTCCAGACCATCGAAGGACCTGAAGTGGAATTAGATATATACAATTTTCAAAAGTTAAACATTCCAGAAGAGCACCCAGCGAGGGACATGTGGAATAGCTTATGGATTGATAGAGAGCTGGCCGACGGTTCTCGCCCACTACTCTTGCGGACCCATACCTCACCAATGCAAATTAGGACCATGGAATCACAGCCCCCTCCAGTTCGGGTGGTGGTTCCCGGGAAGACCTACAGATACGAGGCAACAGATGCTACTCACGAATGGCAATTTTGTCAGATAGAAGGGTTAGCGGTCGATAAAGATATAACTTTTGCCAATCTAAAAGGCACTTTGGAAGAGTTTGCAAGAAGAATTTTTGGTGATAAGAGGAAAGCCAGATTTAGATGTGATTTCTTCCCTTTTGTAGAACCAGGAGCTGAAGTTTCAATCGATTGTTTTAAATGCGGAGGTAATGGCTGCCGAGTGTGTAGTAATACGGGATGGATCGAAATTATGGGAGCCGGTATGGTGCATCCAAAGGTCCTGGCAGGGGTAGGTTATGACCCTGAAATATACAGCGGATTTGCCTGGGGTATGGGAGCTGAACGAATAGCGATGCTAAAGTATGGAATTGATGATATCAGGCATTTTTATTCCAATGATATGAAATTTTTGAAGCAGTTTTCTTAATAGGTTCATATTTATGAAGATTCCACTTTCTTGGTTACGCAACTACGTCGAAATAGACTCTAACGTCACAGATTTAGCCCACTCGTTAACAATGGTAGGTTTAGAAGTCGGCTCTATAGAACACATTGGCGATAAGTGGGATTCTGACTCTTTGGTTGTGGCCCAAGTCATCCAATTAGAACCGCATCCCAATGCAGACCGGCTCAGACTTCCTACGTTAGACCTCGGGAAAGGAGAAAAGGCGAAAGTGGTCTGCGGTGCCCCAAATTTAGAAATTGGACAAAAAATAGTCTTCGCAAAAGAAGGCGCGAACCTTTTTAACCCAAGATCAGGGAAACACGAAATTTTAAAAGGTGCCAATATTCGAGGAATCGAATCGAAAGGAATGGTTTGCTCGGCGCTAGAATTGGGTATTGGAGAAGACAATGGTGGGATACTAGTGTTGGATGATTCATCTGTTACGGGTACTCCTATTAAAGAGTTACTGTCTGATTCAATTCTTGACACTGAACTAACGCCAAATCGCCCTGATTGTTTATCGGTCATTGGTACCGCATACGAAATTGCAGCTCTGCTTGGCACAAATATCACTATTCCGGAATCTTCATACCAAAGCGGGGATACTAAGATAGATGACCGCATAAAGGTGTCAATACAAGATCCTTTTAACTGCCCAAGGTACACTGGCTCACTTATCGAAAAAGTTACGGTTGCCCCTTCGCCTCTATGGCTTCAGGATATATTAGTTAAATCAGGGCAACGGCCAATTAACAACATAGTAGATATAACTAACTATGTAATGTTGGAATATGGTCAGCCGTTGCACGCATTTGACTTTAACAAGTTGGAAGGAGATGAAATTATAGTTAGACAGGCTACTGAATGTGAATCATTGGAAACTCTTGATTCTAAGCTGAGAACCCTTACCCCTCCAATGTTAGTTATAGCTGATACCTCCAAATCGATTGCGCTGGCCGGAATTATGGGAGGCATGAACACTGAAATAGATGAAGAGACAACAGACATATTTTTGGAGGCGGCTAATTTTGATGCTGCTAATACGAGGGCTACAAGAAGTGCCCTCGGACTCAATACAGAAGCCTCATATCGGTTTGAGCGAGGGATACGACATGAACTCGCCCCTGTCGCATTGAAAAGGGCCACTTATCTTATAACCCAATTGTGTGGTGGGAAACCTGCCGAAGGAATCATTGATACTTTCAATGCGCCTCACCATATTAAAACAATAGAAATTACTGAAACCCGATTTGAAAAGATACTTGGTGTTTCGGTGGCCATGAAAGATATATGGAATATTATAAAGAGACTTGGCTTTGAGAAAATAGAAGAGGATTTGCCCCAGACCATTAATGTGACCCCTCCATTCTGGAGATCAGATATTTCAATACAAGACGACATTATCGAAGAATATGCTCGTATATATGGGTATGATAATTTGCCCACTAGTAATTTAGCATCCCCGATTCCAAACCAGGGTTCCGAAAACCCTCAGACAGTGAGGGAGCATATTAGAGATAGGCTTGTATCTGCGGGAATGAACGAGACCATTTCATATTCCATTACAGATCTTGAGACCATAAATTTGTTCGATTCAATTCCTAGTGATCAGCAAGCTATATCAATTGCGAATCCGATGGACGCCTCCAAAAAATACCTCCGACCCACATTGCTACCCAATGTTCTTGAAACATTGTCTAGAAACAGGCGTATAGACCAGCAAAATGGGCTTCGGTTGTTTGAAATCGGGCGAGTATTTCTTCCTTTAAAAACAGATGAATTTGACTCTATGCCTGTGGAAAAAGAGGAAATTGTTGGTGCCATCACAGGGTTTAGCACTTCCACGAATTTATGGTCGGAGTCAGATCGGCTTATGGATTTTTTCGACGCGAAAGGCATCGTTGAGCATATATTCCGTGGATTGAGCGGAGTTTTGTCGTTTACCAAAAATGATGGAACCATGTATGAAACAGGTAAAAGAGCGGATATTTTCCTTAATGAAGTTTTGATCGGACAAATCGGTGAATTGAAATCTGATCTAAGTGAATTTTACAATCTTGTTATTAGCCCTGTTGTAATTTTTCACCTTTCTCTGGAGGCCATTCAAACAGTGGCACAGGTCCAATTTGTAAACTACTCCGAACCTAGTCGATACCCGTATTCTTTTAAGGATTTGGCTTTGATATCTAACAAAGAAGTTGATTCTGAGTCGATTGTGAGCACCATCATGGAAAACAAACTTGTGGCTGATTCATTCCCCATAGATAAATACGTGGGGGTCGAAGTGCCGGACGGGAAACAGTCGCTAACAGTGAGAATCATATTTCAGTCAAATGAAAAAACCTTATCTGCAAAGGAGATAGATAGGGCTCATACTCAAATAATCAAATCCCTAGAACACCGATACAAAATTTCAGAACGGTATTCTTGAAGCAAAAGATAAAGCGATTTATTCCAATGGTCACACCTCATCACGGACATCATCACGAAGATATGCTTAGCGTGGAGGATGCTAGAGATCATATTTTGAATCAATTTGGAGTTCTTGATGCTCAAAATTTCCGAATCACTGATGCATTAGGATTGGTGATTGCCGACCAGATTAGGTCTGGGATAAATATCCCCCCCTTGGATAATTCTGCAATGGATGGATATGCAGTGCGGTCAGCTGACGTATCAACGGCAACATATAAACATCCAGTAATGCTTGAAATACTGGAAACTATCCCCGCAGGGTCTTTACCAAGAAAAAAATTGAGATCCAGAACAGCTTCAAGAATTATGACGGGAGCACCTATTCCAGATCATTGCGACGCAGTAATACCTTTTGAAGACACGACAGAAAAAGAATTTTCAAAATCGGGTGAATTGGCTGAAATAGGCATAAGAATACCTGCATTTCCGGGCACTAACGTCAGATCCAAAGGTAAGGACATAATGAAAGGTGATTCCGTTTTGCTGGGAGGGCATATCATCACAGCGGCTACTGTTGGAGTTCTAGCCTCTATGGGTATGTCTCATGTCCGAGCTATTAGAAAGCCTGTGGTTTCAATACTTTCAACCGGGAATGAATTGCTTACTCCTGGGGAGAATCCTGCTGAGGGCAAAATATTTGATAGTAATTCGAGCTCCATTATTGCTTCTGTAAGTCAGCTTGGAGCCATACCAAAGTACGTTGGGATAGCTCGAGATAATATGGAATCAGTCCGTGATAAGCTGAGCGAAGCGATGGAAAGTGATTTAGTTATCTCCTCGGCCGGTGTTTCCAAAGGTGATTATGACATGGTTAAAGATGTAATGTCAGACCATGGGGATTTACAGTTCTGGTCAGTTCGAATGAGACCGGCCAAGCCATTGGCTTTTGGCACATTGAATAAAGATTCCAATACATCCGTACCATTAATTGGGTTACCTGGTAATCCTGTCAGTTCCCTCGTGGCTTTTGAGCAATTTTGCAGGCCAGCAATTCTGAAAATGATGGGTAAAACCAATATACATCGGCCCACTATACAGGCCGTATTAAAAGATTCGATAGTTAACTACGATTCACGCCGTGTTTACGCAAGAGTCATAGTTAAACAGACCGAGGAAGGTTACACAGCTATAACTACCGGCCATCAAGATTCAAATATTCTAACTTCCATGGTTCATGCAAATGGTCTTGCCATATGCCCAGAGGAAGAAGAAAGCAAAGAGCCAGGTGATATAGTAACAGTCATTATGATCGACGATTGATATTTCTGTAATTGAGATTAATTACAGCTTATAATAAGCGACAATTTTGTAGATATAGAGGAGACCTAAATGTCACAATCCCTTGCCTACTTCCGAGGACAGATAGTTCCTATTGAGCAAGCAAATGTGAATGTAATGACACATGCATTACATTATGGAACGGCTGTCTTTGAAGGTATCAGAGGTAATTGGAGCGACTCTGAGGAGAAGATGTTTGTCTATCGAATGCGGGAACATTACATAAGATTGTTGCAAGGCTGCCGAATGTTGATGATGGACATAGGTAAAACAGCAGATGAACTCTGCAACATTACTGAAAATTTGATAAAAGATTGTGGTTACAAACAAGATTTATACATCAGGCCTCTAGCCTATAAAAGCGAGGAACTAATTGCCAATCTAAAATTACAAGACCTCAGCAGCGATTTTACTTTGATAATGGTCCCGTTTGGGGCTTACTTAGAATCTGACGGAGCTTTAAATTGTTGCACTTCCTCATGGCGTAGGATGGATGATAATATCATACCTCCACGAGTCAAAATTTCAGGCCACTACGTGAATAGTATATTGGCAAAAACCGAAGCTACTTTGGCAGGATTTGACGAGGCTGTTATGTTAACCCCAGATGGATTCGTCTCAGAAGGTTCTGGTGAGAATTTGTTTATGGTTAATGATGGAATATTAGTTATACCACCAGTCTCTGATAATAATCTGACTGGCATAACAAGAGACTCTGCAATTACCATCGCCAAAGAAGACCTAGGGATGGAGGTCCTTGAGAGGAGGATTAGGAGAAGCGAGCTTTATTTTGCGGATGAAGTGTTTTTAACTGGTACAGCTGCACATATTCAGGCAGTAGGTAGGCTAGATAGTAGGAATATAGCTGACGGGGAAACCGGAGAGTATACCTTTGCTATAAACGAGATATATCAAAAGGCAATACGAGGTGAAAACCCTAAGTATCGCGGTTGGTGTACAGAGGTATCGGTAGAATAGGCTCCTAATTACAATTTGGGTAAATTTGAAATGTTAGGATTCCACTTAGACTATTATCTTTGCTGTGTGATAGCCGTTTCTGGTTTGTTGTTCATCGCTACATCCAACCGTAATTCATCAGCAGCGGTTATACCGTATTGTCTTGGTATCATATTGATGTTGACTGCAGCGATTCTATTTTTTAGTACAGACAACAGGATAATTAATGACTATCAAGGCGGATTAGATGCAAATGAACAGACTGGCCTCTTTGCCTTGTCCACCCTGACAGCTTTAATAATTCGTAAGCTATTTTCAGTGGGGAAAAAGATAATCCGAACCAATTCCAATTAATTCTGATGCAAGATTTCATTTATACCATTATTGATTTTGACCAGAGATTGTTCCTAGTTGTTAATTCAAAGGTTGGAACTTTTTCTATCATTGACTCTTCAGCTAGGATTATTGGCAGCGATTATTTGGTTCCGGTTTTTCTGTTGTTGGTGCTAATTTTCCTTTGGCACAAAGAAAGCTCTACCCTCAGAAGGTTGAAAACTCGACTCACGGTCTTAAAAAGTATTTTAACCCTTTTGGTGGCCTGCTTAATTGTTATTATATTAAATCAAATTTTGTTTAGAGAAAGGCCGTTTAACTTGATAGAAGCAAATTTGATTTTCTATGCGCCAACAGACTCTTCGTTCCCGTCCAACTCTGTAGCGGCTGTAGTAGCACTCACCATTCCTGTTTTTAAAACTTACAGAAAGATAGGCTGGTTGATGTTATCGTCTAGTTTATGTTTAGCATTCTGCAGGGTATATGTGGGCATTCATTTTCCTGGTGATGTACTTGGCGGAATATTAACGGCATTAGTTTCATTTGTTTTTTCGACATTTTTGATGAACCTCTTTTCAAAACAACTGTATCTTTCATTATTGATATTTGAAAAATGGAAAGGGTTAAAATTAGTCAGGTTATAACTGGAAGTAAGATTGTTGCCAATCCGAGATATAAAACCAACCCTATGACATCAGTTAACGTGGTGACAGCAACAGCAGAGGCTAGAGCCGGATCTATATTCAAAGTCTTTAGAATTAGGGGAAGTGAAACCCCACTAATGCTTGCTACAATCAAATTTCCTAGCATAGCCACACCCACCACCGCCCCAATATATTCACTGCCGTGCCAGTAATAAGCGACAATTCCTGCAACCAATCCAAGCATAACACCATGAATTAAGCCAATACCTATTTCTTTACTTAAAAGGCGGGCCGAATCAGATTTTCTGATCTCCCCGAGCGCCATTGATCTCACTACCAGTGTCAAAGTTTGAGTACCTGCTATGCCACCCTGTCCTGCTATGACGGGAATAAAAACTGCTAAAACCAAAACCTGTGACAAGGTTGACTGAAATAGAGTTATTACTACGGCTGCCAAGCCGACGGTGATCAGATTAATGAACAACCAAGGAAAACGCCCTTTGATTGAAACCCATATGGGGCCTAGAAGTTTTACTTCTTCATCTACTCCCACCATTCGATACATATCTTCTGTAGCTTCTTCCTGTAATACGAAAATCATGTCCTCTATTTTCAGTGTACCTACAAGATGACCATACTCGTCAGTGACCGGCAAGGTAAGTAAATTGTACCGTTCCATTATTCGAGCGCATTCCTCTCTGTCGGTATCCACCGCTACAGAAATTATGCTTGGGAAAATTATGGAAGAAACAGGATCCCCTAAAGGTGCTGTAACCAGTCTTGTTATGTTGAAAATACCAACTAAAAATTCTTTATCATCTACCACAAGAACACTAGATACGTCGTCAAGATCAGTATAGGAGAAACTGCGGATATACTCAGCTGCCGACCCCACCGTCATCGATTGATTTACACTAAAAAAAGAAGTGGTCATAAGGCCACCGGCATTTTTAGAATCATAAGACATTAATGCCAATATCTCGTCCGCATGGCGCATATGCTGAGTCAGAAAATACGAATCCGCTTGAGAAAAATTCTTTAGTATATCGGCAGCGATTGAAGGTGAAGTAAATTCTAAGATGCGTGAAATGTCCGAAAGAGGTATGTTAGTCATCAAATGTATGAATTCACCCGTTTCTAATTCTTCTGCAATTAAGGCGAAATTAGCTGGCTTGACCCAGGAGATTAAATTTAATTGATGCTCTCTTGGTAATCGTAGGATGACATCGGCCTGGTCCGCTGAGGGAAGAGAAAGAAAGGAGAATAGTGCAGTACCCCTATGTTTTGATTCCATATGAGAAGACAAAGAATAAACCTTTTGGTCTATGTCTTCGGTGGTTCCCAGAGGTCTAGCTAGGTTACCAATAATGGAATTGAGCATATAAAAACAAACCCTTTATATCTCAGTGGAAATTAAACACGATCAAATGGTAAAACTTAAAGAGGGGGATTTAAAGATATTTGAGGGTCATATTATGGGAGATATTCTATAGGGATGAATCAACTAAGAATTCGCAGTTTGAAATTTCTGTACCTTCCCAATATTCAATCCTTCAGCGGGATAAAACCTTCCCGCCCTGATTTCCGCAATAAGAGTTTCTCGATCAGGAATATTGTTTTCAAATATAGTGAAACTTCTTCCAATGCCCTGAATAGAATGTGAGTCACTGCCACCAGAGGCTGGCATATTCAGATGATTCGCTATTTCGAGGGTAAATGAATTTTCCTTTTCACTGTTAGCGCCATTGGTCACCTCAATACAGTCCACCAAAGAAAATAATTCGTGCTCCGCCGCTTGTTCAGGAGTTTCAGGGGGAACTTTCCATCCACCAAAAAGCAAATTAACATTGTATGGAGGCCGATTGAAAAAGTTTCTTAATGGGTGGGCGGCTATCAAAATACCGTCCACTTCATCTATTTTTTCTCTCAACACCTTCAGTTTATGAATACCACTGACATAGGAATCCAGACCAATAGCTATTATATGCCCCATATCAGTGTTGACTTCTAAGCCAGTAGTAACAGTCAGCTCGGCTTCACCGAATTCCGCTTCAATTTGAGTGGATGTCCATCCTCCACCATGCTCTGATAGGAAAACACCGTTAAGACCAATTCTTTTAGCTTCTGCGATTAGCTGTTCCGGCAGTAAGCCGCTATCGGAACTTCCTTTGACTGTATGAACGTGAAGATCAAAATTAAACAAACATAAACCTTTGTGTCAATCTATACATTCTAAATTGAGGTCTTGGGCGATTCAAGTCTTAATTGGGGATAAATGAATTCATATAGCCAAATATGGTGTCAACCACCCGAAGATTAAAAGAAACCCTGCTACTATACCTAGCATTGGTCGGAATATCACTGAAAGGAATTTATAGGATATAACTAGAAATAGAAGGGAAATACCGATCACGAAGAAGGTGTAAAAAAAATTAGGGCTAAAAATCCCCAATCCCGGCCTTATATTCGATAAATACGAGAATAGAAGAGCAAACAATATACCTATCACCACGCAAGTAGGGTTCCAAATCATTATCGAAGAAAATATAATTTTGGAGGGAGCCAGTGTGTTGAACATATCGTTTATAGGCCCTATGCCGTTTCTATACATAACGAAAATGGCAAAGCATCCAAAGGCAATCGACATCGAAGCAAAAAGTAATCCGGATGCCACTCCTGCTATTATGATATTCACCAACTAAAACTGAAATTTATTCCGGGAAACATTGTCAACAACATAAGATTCCAATTGATGTTTATGGGTTATTAACAAAGATAGTGCACTCGCTATCTCTTTACGTTTGACTATTGTAAATAAAGAGGGGCCACTGCCTGTTAAGTGAATTTCTTGTACCCCTACTTTATTGAAAACAGAAAGGGCCTCTTGTATACTCGGAATGGTCTTCTTTGCAACACCCAGAAAGCCATTGAACATTAATTGAGGAGGGCAATCTCCCCCGTTTCTTATGCGCGCCTCAAGTTTTCGAGACAAACCGCCGGTGGTATAACTATCTTCTCCCAGGTAAGAATACATCGATTTTGTTTTCTCTTTCATTTTAAGCTCAGGCACAATAATCACAATCCAACCTACTTCACAATCGGGTAGTCCCCGGATTAGTTCTCCCCTACCATGGACAAAAGAAGTGCCTCCCTCCAGAAAAAAAGGTACATCCGATCCAACAGTGGAAGCAAATGCGATTAGCTCGGGAAATGGAAGATTTAAACCCCAAATTTTATTAAGAATTTTTATAGTTGCAGCAGCATCGCTACTTCCACCTCCTAGCCCGGCTGATACAGGGATTTGCTTTTGTAAAATCATTCTAGCCCCAATACTGACAGAATATTGTTCGCGCATATTTTTTGCAGTTATATAAACAATATTTTCATTTGGGTCCAAATCAAAACCTGGACTTTCCAAAGTAAGGTGATCATCGATATCAATTTGCAAATTATCGAATAAAGATATTGTTTGGATTATGGAGGATATATCGTGAAATCCATCCCGCCTCTTACCTATAATTTCTAAACTTAAATTCAACTTGGCGGGGGCTTTGATCTTCATATTCTTAAATTGTTATTGAGGTTTGAGGAAGTACTTTCTATTATGAAATTTTTGAAACACGGCAACCCATTCTTCAACACTTAAAGCCGCGGGTCTCAGTTCGCTATTAAGACCTAATTGAGAACTAACGTCTTTAACTTCTGGGATGCTTATTCTCAATCCTTGGGATAGGGAATTATGTAACTGTTTTCTGGGGGCAGCAAAACCGCAGGTTAGAAACAAAAAATAATCATGTTGGAGGCATTTAGGTAACAGGGGACTTTCTTTCCTTTCCAATGATATTACACCAGACACAACCTTCGGTTGGGGGGAAAAGGATCTAGGCTGAACATTGAAATGGAAATTGGTGTGATAATAGGCTTGGAAAAAACTAGATAAAATATTGGATTTGCCTTGGGTTGCCGTGATATTTCGAGCAACTTCCTTCTGCAACATTACAACACTCAATTGAGGAGCTAGATCAGAGAGCAGGATACTTCTCAGAATATTGGTACCGGCATTGTAAGGCAAATTGGCGACTAGTTTATATCGAGTTGTGTTACCTATGAAATTTTTTAGATCAACCTTGCGGGCATCCCCTTCTACAATTTCTAATTTGGGATTTGAGGCTATGCCCTTCAAGGGTCCGATTATTAAGTCATGATCCAATTCTATTGCAGTTACAGAACATCCTTCTAGTAAAAGTCTTTTGGTCAGATGTCCTTTTCCGGGACCAATTTCCAAAATGTGATCGTTTTCATTCACTTTGGCGACAGTCACAATCTTCCTTAATACGGTACCGTCGTGGAGAAAATGTTGGCCTAGGGATTTTTTTGCTGGGTTAATTGAGTGAGCCATATCATTCAAATGTGATTAAGAGGAAAATACTATGTTTTCATAAACGGGCCGTGCACCTTTCTTTGATGTGAAGAAACAACATATACAATTGGCATGGCTCTAATCAGGCTTCCCTACGGCACCCGAGAGTATCTGTTTACCGCTGCTTTCTTCCGAATCTGACGGAGTTCGCAGTCTCTCGCCGCGCAGGACCCGACTATCAACACCTATACAAATTGCAAGAGGCAGTTTCGGACGCACCTATGATAGGAATTCAGCCTCGCTAGAGCGGTTTGCGAATACAGGGCACCGCTAACTCCCCGCCTAGCACGACCCACATCCATACTAGGTCAGTGAAATAAGAGTGTCAACGGATAAATTAAAGGGAGTGTGGGGCAATATGGTGGGGAAGGAGGGACTCGAACCCACACGCCTCTCGGCACTAGATCCTAAATCTAGCTCGTCTACCAATTCCGACACTTCCCCGACTGAGGTGAATTATACATTAGGTGTATTAATTAAAGGGAGTAACTTGTGGAATTCACCGATGTTTCCTACAGTTATCAAAGCAGTAGGAAATTTTCTTAGCGATAACTTAAGGAGAGGTAATGAGTACAATTCAAATCACTCAGTCCGATCTGCAGGCTTCTTTACCTGACATGACTTCAGACATTCAGACGGGTCATATAAAAAATGAGATTTCCATAACAAGAGATATACATGGAATTCCTCATGTAACGGGTTCGAACAGTTATGATGCTTTTTTCGGCCAGGGGTTTGCCACCGCTCAAGATCGGTTGTGGCACATGGAATGTGACAGGCGTAAGGCCTTCGGTAGATGGGCGGAATTAGTGGGTGAACCGGGGTTGGAGTCAGACATAACGATGCGAAAATTCCAGATAGAAGATTCGGTAATTGATGATCTAGCACACTTAAATTCTGAAACCATCCTGATGCTTACGGGCTATTCAGATGGAGTAAATGGTTTTATCAACAGCACTTCTTCCCTACCCGTCGAATACAAACTCACAAATGCGAAGCCTGAACCTTGGTCGCCGAAAGATTGTTTAGCGGTGTATAAAGTCAGACATATTATGATGGGCGTTTTTGAAGCAAAGTATTGGCGTGCCCAACTCTTAAACCATTTAGGTCCAGAGCGAACAGCCGATTTACTAAAGGGTTACCAACCAGGCCATTTATTGATTACTCCGCCACTAGATAGCTATGCCGGATCCGACTTGCAGGGCCTTGAAAGTTTACAGGCTTCAATTGAATCCATTCGATGGATGCAAGAAGACCCTGAGGCTGGTAGCAATAGCTGGGCTTTACACGGTAATAAGACAATTTCAGGTAAACCCTTATTGGCAGGAGATCCACATAGAGGCCTAGATACCCCAAACTGCTATTATCAGAATCAGGTCACATGTCCCGATTTTGACGTGGTAGGCCTATCATTCCCTGGTTGCCCCGGATTTCCACATTTTGGCCATAATGAAAAAGTCGCATGGTGTGTAACGCACGCCATGGCAGATTATCAAGACTTGTACGTTGAAAAGATAAAATCTAATTCTGTAGGCGCTACTTATAAGTGGAAGGGAGATACGTTAGAAGTTGAATGGAAGGAAGAGTCAATAAAAGTGGCAGGCCTGCCTGACCATCAAATTACATTAAAGGCCACAAAGCACGGCCCAATCATATCTGAGAATCCCTCTGGGACAAGGGGCATTGCCTTCAAATATACTTCAACCACGGACACAAACCATGGTTTTGAAGCACTCCTTCCACAGATGACAGCTGATTCGGTATCTGGTGCGGAACAGGCTATGGAAAAATGGGTGGATCCATGTAATAACTACATGTTTGTCGATGTACATGGTGATATCCAATACCTTAATAGAGGCCAGATTCCAATAAGGGGTATTGAAAACGCATGGCTTCCCGTTCCTGGTTGGACAGGCAAACATGAATGGCAAGGCAATATTCCTTTCGAAAAAATGCCTAGGTCAACTAACCCGAAAAACGGATTCATAGTGACCGCTAATAACAAGATAATTGGAGAACAGTTTCCCTACTATATGGCATTAGATTACGCTCCTGAATTTAGAGCAAGACGTATCCTTCAAAGAATTGAGGCACTTGAAAAAGCAACAGTTGAAGATATGATTTCTATCCATTCGGAACGAACCTCGATACCTGCCTCAGTTTATGTACCTCATATACTAGAGCTCGATAATTTAGATCTACTTGAATCTAAGGCCCAGGACCTCCTTAATAATTGGACCTATCAAATGGACCCCGACTCCGCTGCGGCAACAATATATTCAACATTTAGATGGAAATTACACGTAAGGGTTATTGGATCTTTACTGGGATCATTAGCTGATCAGGCCCTAGTTTCTGGGGGACGTGGTGCTCCAACCCACGTGAATCACCTTGCTATTCGGTTAATGGAGGGTCTTAAGAATCAGGATGCCTCATTATTACCCGACGAGGAAACGTGGCCGACAGCTATATCCAAAGCCTTTTCAGAGGCAATAAAATATTTAGAAGAAACCATTGGAGACCAGGCTGAAAATTGGGAATGGGGCAAGCTTCATTTTACAAACCCGACCCACACGTTGGCCGACATATATGTATCTTATAAAGATTTGCTGAATCCGCCATCGGTTTCGATGGGTGGCGATGGAGATACTCCTCAAGCAGGTAGTTTTGCCATGTCAAAACCGTTCGTCATGACAGGAATGTCTGTCGCACGATACGTCTTCGACCCATCTGATTGGGATAATTCACGTTGGATAGTTCCGCTTGGATCATCTGGTCATCCCGGTAGTCCCCATTATGCAGACCAGACAGAGAAGTGGTCTAAAATTGAGGTAATAAAGATGGCTTATTCTTCACAGGCTGTTCAAGAGATCACTGTAACCGAACAGCATTTAATTCCAGTAATGAAGTAGACACATTCCTAGTGAAAAACTCTATGGATCAAAATTACGATGTAGTTGTATTGGGAGCAGGGGCAGCTGGCCTCATGGCTGCTTTCATCGCTGGCAAAAGGGGTCGAAAAGTACTTGTGATTGAAAAATCTAATAAGGTTGGGAAAAAAATTTTGATGTCCGGTGGTGGACGATGTAATTTTACAAACGAATTGGTGGAATCAGAAAACTTTCTTTCCGGTAATGCTCATTTCTGCAAATCGGCATTGAGCAGATTCACATCTAGGGATTTTGTGAATCTAGTAGAAAAACACGAAATTGAATATGAAATAAGAAAGAAGAATCAATTCTTCTGCATAGGGTCATCTAAAGACATATTAAGCATGCTGTTGAGAGAATGTGAATTGGCGGGAGTGCATATTCAAACCGATACTGAGATCAAGAATGTAGGTAATGAACCAAGTAAGACCGGTATCTCCGATAAATCAAGAGCACCTTTTTTGATTAAAGGCCTATCGGAAATGAGATGTTCAAGTCGCCACGTTAAAATTAGATGTGATTCTTTGATTATTGCAACTGGAGCTTTATCCATCCCTACTCTTGGAGGTAGTGGGTACGGATATGATATTGCTGAGCAGTTTGATCTTTCGGTTACAAAAAAATTTGCAGGATTAGTTCCTTTCATGTTTTCAGAACCATTGAAATCTGTGTTTTCCAGGCTTTCAGGCATCGCTACTTTGATTGAAGTTGAGTCCAATGGCTGTTTCTTTGAGGAAAGTATGCTGTTTACTCATAGAGGGTTAAGTGGCCCAGCAATGCTGCAAATATCCAATTACTGGAACCCAGGAGATGAATTAAAGATAAATCTCATTCCGGAGTCGGACATTGGTGAGGAATTGATTGAAATGAAAAAACAGTCAGATAAAAGGTTAATCAGATCATATTTAAACAAATATTTGCCCAGGGCTCTCGTTTTGGAACTTCAATCTTTGTGGTGGCCAGACTTGTCTGAGGTACCGATTATCCAAATAAACAGCAATATGCTTAGAAACTTAGGTGAGAAATTTAATATTTGGCGTTTGAAACCTTCTGGCACAGAGGGCTACCGAACAGCGGAAGTCACAGTCGGTGGCGTAAACACAGATGACATAAGTTCCCAGACGATGGAGGCCAAAAAGCACCGCGGCCTCTATTTTGTCGGTGAAGTATTAGATGTGACTGGTCAGTTGGGTGGGTTTAATTTTCAGTGGGCTTGGGCCTCTGGCCACGCTGCAGGGCTTGTGGCGTAAAGCTACTATTATTTTTTCAAATTTACGCTATTACCCATTATACTGAGGGTTCAGCTTTCCCGTATACGGATATGCCAGGAAATCAAACAACAAAAAGGTAAATTAATGCCGAAACTTGAAATATTAAGCCAACCGCAAAGGGAAATGCTTCTTAACTGGCCAAGTCCGGAAAATGAAGATTCTCCCTGGACCCCGATGATCAAACCTTTGTCAGAATGTAAAATTGCTTTAGTAACCACTGCCGGGCTCCATGTTAGAGGGGATAAACCTTTCACAACAGCGAAAAATGGTGGAGATGCTTCTTTTCGTGTGATACCGAGGGTTACTGATCCAGCGAATATTGTTCAAAGCCACACGAGTATAGGTTTTGATCGTACTAGCATCTACAAAGACATTAACATCACCTTCCCAATTGACAGGCTTAATGAACTAGTGGCACTGGGGAAAATCGGGTCACTTTCTGATAACTACTATTCCTTCATGGGAGCTCTAAGAAACATTTCTGGACTAACTGACGAGTATGGCCCTAAGGTAGCTAAAAATTTATTGGATGAGCAAGTTGATGTAGTGCTACTAACTCCTACTTGACCGGCCTGTACCAACGCTGTAAGCGTTATCGCGCGGGTCTTGGAAGAAGCCGGATTAGTCAGTACCGGCATTGCTCTGGTGGAAGAACATGCAAGAAAGATAAAACCACCTCGCATATTGTCAGTTCCATTCAACTTTGGGAACACTCTAGGGGAAGTAAATAATCCAAGCTTCCAGCATGAAATACTAGAAGCGACCTTTGATCTGCTAGATAGAGCAGAAGGTCCAGTCTTGGAAATTTTCGAGACTGACGAGATAGAAAGAGTGGTTTTATCTCGTTCAGAGGTAAAAACAGCCGCAGTTTCCAAAAAAGAAGATACCTTCGTAGAGCTGGCGAATATAGAAGCCAATTATGAAAAATGGTTGGGAATGAACAAAGGTAGAACTGCCGTGGGATTGAGTAGCATTGGAATTGATCAATTTCCCGCCGTCGTAGCATTTTTGAAAGAATTTATAGCAGGCAATACCAATGACTCTGAAATACGCCCTGAACAATTCAGTATTGCGCACTTCATACGGTATTGTGTTGACGACTTAAAATCATACTATCTAGAATCCAGGATTGCAGTGGACCCTAAAGCATCTATGAATGAGTTGTACCGCTGGCTTTGGTCTGAAACTGCCATGGGCGACCTATTGGGCGAACTTGCTGAAGTGATGAATGAATCTGAGGACAAGGAAGTTAAAGCCGTAGCTTTCGGTATTGCCAGATAACGGACTCTATCTGCTTAATGTTTCCCTGTTTTAACCAAACGTATAGGCCGTTAATATTGTCTGTTTGGCTAATCAATAATCGCGAAAAGATTTTGGTTTTTTGAAATCAACGTAACAACGAAGGTTTGAAAAGAGCAACCGACACTTAGTGTTACTTTTTTAAAAGCACATAGCAGGACATTTCCCATATAATTCAATGGGTAATTTAAATTTATTTTCGTCTGGGCGTCAAATTAAAAATAATGAACAACCGTTTTGAAAAGACAGTACGAGCTAAAATGGGCGGCTACAAGGGTGATTTAACTTCAACCCAGCTTTCAAAATTGACCTCTTTGCGGATAAGGCGGACGTCTCAAAAGGATCTGGAAGATCTTCGCTTCACCCCTAGCCTTATTAATTTGGTAGTTATTTGTGAAGGAGATATAGATTTATCCCCCCTGGCGGAGCTTTTTTTACTGGATACCTTGAAGATAAGGAATGCTAACCTAGAAAACTTCTTTCCCATTCAGCATTTGGACAATCTAAGAACCCTAGATGTGAGTGATTCACAGATAGCAGATTTATCACATATTTCACTCCTAAAGAAATTAAAAACTCTGAGATTGAAAAATTGTGATTTAGATGACCTTTCTCCATTAAACAACTTGGGAATGCTTTCAGATTTAAATCTCAATGATAATAATATAGATGATTTGAATCCTATTTCCGGTTTGGATCAATTAAAGAGTTTGGACATAGACGGTAACGAGGTATCTAATTTGGATCCACTGTCTTCTATTAGCGAAGTGACATGGATACATGCCTCTAGAAACAACATTCAAGATCTAGGTCCACTCACTACACTGAAATTCTTGGGCTCACTAGATGTCGGGCGCAACCAAGTCACCAATATTGACGCTTTGTCAAAAATAACTACCCTAAATTGGTTAGGCCTGGCATTTAATAACATAAGGGATATAAGTCCTATTAATTCTTTACCAAATCTCAGATATCTAGATATCGAAGGAGATTCCTTTAATCAGCAGAGCACACGAATACATTTGCCTAATTTGGCGGCCAAAGGGATAGATATCTTCCAATGATTCTGCCCCAACTTAGAGAGGGCCAGGCGGTAAATTAATTGGGAATGGCACGTTGGGATTTTCTTTAACTAACTGGTTCCAAACTCGGTGTCCTATTTCTTCAGCTGCTTGTATATTGTGCTCAGACAGCGTCGGCTTTCCCGGTAGTTTTCGCTCAACTGGCTTCGCGTGGGTCGATAGACAGTAGGTCGCGGACATCAAAGTGTTCTTCGAGCAAGGCCGCGAAACTCAGTAGGTCATCTTCTCGCCTGGGTTTTCCAAGGATCTGCAGACCCACAGGTAGTCCCTCATCGGTAAAACCCGCAAGGCATGCTGATCACAGGTAAAGTGTTTTGAGATAAAGTTAGTCACATTTATCAGAGTAAATTCAATTCAGCGTACCCGCTTTCCGCGACTTCATCACACCTTCTACGATAGGATGCTTGGCTTCCGCTGTATCTGGCAATGATCCTTTTCTTCCTGCCTTCAAGGTTGCTGTTAACACCAGTCATCCAAGAATCCACCTCATTAGATAAGAGGCCCTCCCCTTGTTCGAGTACATACTCATACCAACTATCAACCGCCTCGGGTGTGGCTTCTACTCGGGTAAACCCTTTTTTCTTCATGAAGTGGATAAGATCTGTGATCCATTCAACGTTGTATTCGATACTTCTAGGGTTGTTTCCTAGTAAGGCATGGGGCCCTAGTATCATAAATAGGTTTGGGAAATTATTGACTTGCAGCCCTAGGAAAGTAGATAGCTCCCGCTTCCACTGATTCCTCAATTTCTGTCCGTAGGTCCCTTGGATATCGATCCTGTCATAACTGCCAAGAATTGCATTAAATCCAGTGGCGTATATTATAAAATCGAATTTAAATTCGTTTTCCACGGTCGAAATGCCTTTCGGAGTAATCCGTACAATGGGATTTTCTTTGATATCAATTAGTTCGACATTTTCCTGGTTGTAGGATTCGAAATATTTAGTCTCCAGTGGTACCCGGCGGGTTCCAAACCCATGATCTTTGGGGATCAATTTCTCGGCCACCTCTTGATCATTTACACGACCTCGTATTTTATCGGCCACGAAATCTGACATTAATTTATTGGCTTTGGGATCAGTTGGTACATCTTTAAAATTACCCTGCCATATCCCAAACCCTTTACTTGCATATAAATGTTCCCAAAATTCGTATCTTTCTTTTTCAGTAACTTCGAAGGTACCTCTTGGGTCAACAGTATGTAAAAAGCCCGCTTGCGTTAAATCACACCGGTTAAAGATTTCATCATAGCCTGATTTGATATCTTCCATTTCCTCACGACCTATTTTTCCGTTATGGAGAGGGGCACACCAGTTTGGACGCCGTTGGAAAACGGTAAGATGCCCAACATTTTTGGAAATTTCTTGTATGGCCTGGACGCCGCTTGCACCGGTTCCAATGATTGCCACCCTTTTATTTGAAAAATCCACTGGAGACTTAGGCCACCGGGATGTATGGAATGAAGGTCCTTCGAAGGAACCCACGCCTTCAATCTTGGGCATCGTCGGCTGAGAAAGGAGTCCAATACCAGCAATCAGAAACCTGCTTCGGTACATTTTCCCATCTGACAGGGTAATTGCCCAGCTTGTACTTGACTCTTCATAAATAGCGGATTTCACATCACTTGAAAATTGAATGTCTTTTAAGAGATCAAATTTGTCTGTTACATATTGTAAGTAGCTGAGAATTTCAGGTTGAGAGGCAAAATGTTCAGACCAATTCCATTCATCCAAGAGTTCTTGCGAGAAAGAATAGGCATAAGAATAACTTTCTGAATCAAATCTAGCTCCTGGATATCTGTTCCAATACCAGGTGCCACCGACTCCGGTACCTGCCTCAAAGATACGTACATTTAATCCCGCTTCTTTTAATTTGAGCAACTGATAGAGACCGGAAATACCGGCCCCTATTACAATGGCATCGTAATCAAACTCAACCTTTCTTACTGATTTAGCGACGGCTTTTTTAATAGCTTTCATGCAGTTCCTGTTTGGCCTCAGTTTGATTTAATATACAGCCGACCCAATATTATTACCAATAACACAAGGTTAGAGAATTTATTGCGATATAAATATTTCATATGCGATGTTTTCACCCATCAAAAGTTTGAAGGGAACCAACTCGCAGTTTTGCCTGATGCTCAAGGCCTTTCTGAACTCCAAATGCAAGCTATTGCAAAAGAGTTCAATTTTTCTGAGACAACCTTTGTATTCCCTCCGGAATATGGCAAAACAAGGAAAGTACGTATTTTCACACCCACTACTGAAGTGCCTTTTGCCGGTCACCCAAACATCGGAACTGCTTTCGCGTTGGCTAATGAGGGTTTATTCGGAGACATCAAGGAAACAGTGGAAATTATTTTTGAGGAGAAGGCTGGTTTAGTTCCCGTTACTATAACTTTAGATTCATCCAACCATATTTGGTGTGAACTCTCAGCACCAGAACCCCTAACCATCGGAGATTCTATGCCTGTAGTTATGGTGGCCAAATCACTGTCATTAAACGAAGTTGATATCGTTACAAAAACTCACTCGCCTGAAGTAGCTTCAGTTGGACTACCGTTTTTGTTTGTAGAAATCGCATCGCTTTCTGCCCTACAAATTGCTCAAATAAATACTAGAGAATTAGATAAACTGATCAAGAAGAAAGTGCCTTCATACATACATCTCTACTGTAGGAAGGTAGAGGACTTTGATATAAGGGCCCGCATGTTTGCTCCGCTAGACGGAGTTTTTGAGGACCCGGCAACAGGTAGTGCAAATTGTGCTCTTATAGCATTGTTAACCCACTACGATTCAGCCTCTGACTCAGACTGTAAATGGAAGATTTCGCAAGGCACTGAAATGGGTCGTCCAAGTGTTTTATACGGAAGGACTCAGAAAAGGAATGGTGAAATTACTGGGGTCTGGATAGGTGGAAATAGTGTCCTCGTAAGTAAAGGAATCCTACACATTTAATTCCTGATCGTTACCTACGAAAAATCAGAATTCAGGAGTTCTTTTTCCAATTACACGAATATCTCAATAACCTGTTTTAGCATCTTTACATCGATGGGGGTAGTCGCAACCATTTCACCGTCGATGTTTAGGTTATCTTTTGTTTCCGAGGAGAGAGAAAAACTGGGAACTTGGTAATAGGCGACTTCAGGCTCTTCAATATGTGAGCCATCAAAAAGTTTTGGAAGAACTAAAAACAACCTTTGCCGATTTATGCTGCCTTTAACAACGACAAGGTCTATGAGTCCATCATCTAGCTTTGCAGAGGGTGCCATTTTCATTCCTTTACCAATGTGAACTGAATTACAGGCAACAACAAAAGTAAAATCATCGACGATAGTCTTTCCATCTAGAATGAGGTTCGCCCGCCGAGTTTTTCTCCGCAAAATCTCAATAACACTGGAAACGGTATAACGACGGGAGCCTAGCCAGCGAAGTGTTTCCGCCCTCTCACCCACATCTGTGACTAACCCCCAGCCAATCAGGTTAATCGAATACCTTAGAGTTGGATCCCCTTTAATTTGTGCTACGTCAATGAATTGGGTTCTGCCTCCTAATATGGCTTCAGCAGCTACTATAGGGTCAGTGAGAGACAGGTCGTGGAGAATAGAATTTCCCGACCCTGCTGGAAGCAACCCTATAGGCAGCATCTTTTTGTCAGCCCGTTTAAGAACTCCATTTACGACTTCATGGAAAGTACCGTCACCTCCAAGGACCAATAACCCGTCATAAATATTGAAATCCAAACTACCTGCTAGCTCTTCGGCATGGCCTGGAAAAGCGGTGACTAAAATAGATAATTCTGCATGCTTAGAATCAAAAACAGGCCTTACAAGGTCTAGAATCTTGCTACTTTCCTTTTTCCCGCTATGAGGATTGGTAATTATTGCGAATTTTATTGCGGTAACCTCTATTAATTGAACTGAGTCAAACTACATTAAATTGAAAAGGTAAATGGATCTTATTTTTAAAAATTACTAAAATCAGTTTGCTGTGTTGTTTGGTTTGATGAATATTTAGCTACGGATTCAAAGGTGTTTTTGTTGGTAAAAAGTATTCATGATTATGTGGGATTAAGT
>QGNN01000024.1 GCA_003228105.1 Chloroflexota bacterium | reverse complement strand
GCACCATAAAGGCCTCCATGATCGGTTATGGCCAAACTTTTCATGCCTAGGGACGCAGCCTTATGAACTAAAGGATCCAATCTTGCCAATCCGTCCAGCATGCTGTATTCCGTATGCACGTGAAGATGTGTGAACAAGTGAACTACCTTTAGAAGTGATTTTAGGCCCAGTTACTGGAAAGGAGGCCAATCAGATCATTTACTTTGGGCTTACGGTGCCAGTACCAGTGATTATAGTGCCAAATGTATCTCGGTGCGCAAGGTATGGGGATAGAAATCCAGGGTCAATCGCAAAAAAAAAGGCCCCCAGAACAATCTGGAGACCTTTTTAAGTTCTAACTGTCTTTTCTTAGTAATCCATCGGAGGCATTGCTGGTGCCGGTGCGGCTGCTTCCGGAATGTCACTTATCAAGGATTCTGTGGTCAGAACCATCGCAGCAACGCTAGATGCATTTTCAATAGCAGCTCTAGTAACTTTTGCTGGGTCCATGATCCCTAGTTCTAATAAGTTCCCGTATACACCCGTTTCCGCATCGTATCCGTAGTCGGCTTCCCCTTTCAGAGTTTCGGCCAAAATGACCTCTCCCGAAACACCCGTATTCTCAGAAATCAGCATAAGGGGTTTTGTTAGAGCCGCTTTCAATATATTGACTCCGCTTTGTTCATCTCCCTTGAGTTCTACACTATCTAGAGACTCACGTGCTCGAACCAGGGCCAGTCCACCACCAGGAACAATACCTTCTTCTACTGCAGCCCTAGTTGCTGACAGGGCATCTTCAACTCGGTTCTTCTTTTCTTTCAGCTCCACTTCCGTAGCAGCGCCAACCTTTATTATGGCGACACCACCTGACAACTTAGCAAGCCTTTCTTGAAGTTTTTCCTGGTCGAAGTCAGAAGTAGTTTCCTCTATCTGGGCTCTAATCTGATTTATCCTTCCCTGAATCTGGCTCTCATCACCATGACCTTCAACAAAGGTGGTGTCTTCTTTGGTAGCAACAACTCTGCGTGCACGTCCAAGGTCCTCAACTGTCACTGAATCCAACTTTCGCCCGATCTCTTCGCTAATGACAATCCCTCCCGTCAAAATAGCCATATCTTCCAACATGGCCTTCCTGCGATCGCCAAAACCAGGAGCCTTGACAGCAAGTACGTTCAAAGTACCTCGCAATTTATTGACCACTAAGGTGGCTAATGCCTCACCTTCAATATCTTCAGCTATGATAATAACGTTCTTGCCTATCTGTAGAACTTTTTCTAGTGCTGGCAGCAAATCAGATACAGCCGAAACCTTCTTATCTGTGATGAGTATGTAAGGGTCCTCAATGGATGATTCCATACGGTCTTGATCCGTTATGAAGTAAGGGGATATATACCCCCGGTCAATCTGCATTCCTTCAACGAATTCCTGTTCGTAATCAAGGCCCTTCGATTCTTCAACGGTGATTACACCGTCTTTACCAACCTTCTCCATAACGTCAGCTATAAGATTTCCCATATCGTCGTCGTGGGCAGACAAGGAGGCTACTTGGCCAATCTGTACTCTTCCCTCAACTGGGGTTGACATGCCTTGAACAGCAGTCCTCAACGTTTCAACACTCTTATCTATGCCTCTTTTAATAGCCATTGGATTCGCCCCAGCAGCTATGTTTTTGAAACCCTCATGGATGATAGCCTGTGCCAATACTGTTGCAGTTGTAGTTCCATCCCCTGCTACATCATTGGTTTTGCTAGCAGCTTCTTTGAGAAGTTGTGCGCCCATGTTTTCAAAGGCATCTTCTAATTCGATTTCTTTCGCAATGGTCACCCCATCGCTACAAACCTGTGGTGGTCCAAACTTCTTATCCAAGACAACATTACGACCCCTTGGACCCAAAGTAACCCCGACAGTATCCGCCATGGTATCGATACCACGTTTCATTGCAGCTCTGGCTTCTTCACTGTATCTCAGCTGTTTTGCCATTACTCCCTCCTACTTTTTTCAGTTACAAATGTTAATTTCAATAATCATTCGTCTTATTATTTCTTAAATAGAATATCGTCTTCTCTAAGCACTAGGTATTCTATGTCTCCCTCTTTGTACTCTGTACCGGCGTACTTGGAATAAACGACACTGTCGCCGACCTCCAATTCCATTGGCACCCTAGCCCCTTCGTCTGTAAGCCTTCCAGGCCCTACGGCAACAATTGTTCCTTCCTGTGGCTTTTCTTTAGCTGTATCGGGTATGTATATCCCCCCGGAGCTCATTTGCTCCTCGCCTTCCAAGGGTTCCACAACTACTCGGTTACCCAGCGGTTTGAAAGAAGTAGTCATGAAAATAAACCTCCTAAGTCTACTTATTAAAACCTGTTTTATATGAAATCCGGTCTGCTTCTTAATTCCAACACTTATGACAGTCCAGGAAAAATTGGCGCAGTTAATGGTAAGGCAGCTACAAAATCATTGTCAACAGCAACCTGCTCCCAGACTGCTAGACTAGGAATCTAGGGGTACCATGATACCTACGATTATTGAATAATGGTCATCTATTGAATAATGGTCATCCATTTACCAGTGTAGAACAAAAGTGGTGATCCTTCCGATACTTCAATTTCCGAAACCTCAGCAATGAAAACCGTATGATCTCCTTCCTTATGAGAACTAACAACTTGGCAATCCATTGAGGCAAGTGATCCTTCCAAGAAAGGAGTGCCGGCCTCGGTGAACCTAAATATTGCAGGGCTGATAACGCCAGTTGGTGGGTCTGACTTGGCATAATATTCGGCTATTTCTTTTTGGCTCTCAGTCAGTATGTTAATGCCAAATTTGCCGGTCGATTCCAGTATAGGATAGGTTTTCGTAGAATGGCCCACGCATACCATTGCTAACATAGGTTCAAGAGAAACCGAAGCGATTCCGTTGGCAGTCATGCCATGAACAGATCCGTTTTCCTCAACAGTGGCTATTAAAGAAACCCCTGTTGCAAAATTACCCCACGCTTTCCTGAAAAGATCGGAATTGGACAAGAGAAAGCCTCCAAATCACCCTTATTTTTTTCTGCTTAATTACGGTAAACATAGCGATTATATAAAACCGAACACTAATTGCCCACAAAGGTAGAAATTTGAAATTGAATTCCCCCTGTTAATTGACATCGATTCTTCCAGCAAAATAGAATTTACGCATTGATATCTATAATAGGTTAAAAACGAGGTGTTAAATTTTCGACATGCCAACGACAGCTTACATTTTAATAGAGACTGCTGCTGGGAAAGCAGGCGATGTATCGAATGCCCTAACAGGACTAGACGAAGTGGTCACCGTGGATGCTGTGATTGGTCCTTATGACATCATTGCTGTCACAAACACGGAAGGCCAAAACACAGTAGGGGATTTGGTTATATCAAAAGTTCATGTAATTCCAGGAATAGTAAGGACTGTCACATGCCTTGCTGTGACCTCTGGTTAAAAGTGAACATACACCATATGCGTGCCGAACATAAAACTATAAGCATAAATTTAAGGACTTAAAAGATGGACTTTGAGTTTTCAAATGAAGAACTTTCATTCAGAAATGAATTGTCGGCATGGTTAAAAGAGGAGCTAGCAAATAAGCCTCAAGAAGGTGGAAATGACGCAGATGCCGAATGGGTATTTGGCCTAGAGATGCGCAAGAAACTTGCGGACAAAGGATGGCTCACAATGGCGTGGCCGGAGGAATATGGTGGGCAAGGTGTATCCCACATGATGCAAGTGGTTTTCGCTGAAGAAATGTCATACAACCGAGCGCCTGGAAGGGATGTCTTTGGAACCCGAATGATGGCACCTACCCTGATGATCCATGGGACAGAGGAACAAAAGAGAGAGTTTCTCCCACCAGTATCAAAAGGGGAAGTTCAGTGGTGCCAAGGCTATTCTGAACCGGAATCCGGATCTGATCTAGCCTCTCTTCAAACAAGGGCTGTAGAAGACGGGGATGATTTCATCATAAATGGTACTAAGATATGGACTTCTAGCGCTCATCGTGCTGACCATATTATGGTCCTTACACGAACAGATCCAGACGCCCCCAAACATAGAGGCATTAGCTTTCTTTTATGTGATATGAATACGCCTGGGTTAACTGTTAACCCGATAATCAATATGGCAGGTGACCATGGTTTCAACATGGTCACCTTCGAGAACGTCAGGGTACCCAAAAAGAACCTTGTGGGTGAACAAAACAGGGGCTGGTACGTTGGTGCTACTTTGCTCGATTTTGAAAGATCGGGAGTCGACTATTCAGCAGGAGGAAGAAGGGTTCTTGAAGAATTAATAGAATACGCGAAAGATAATGACCAAAACGGTTCGTTAATAGCCCATAATCCCATCATGCGTAACCGGTTGGCCAATCTTGCTATTGAAGTCGATGTTAGCCGGTTAATTTCATACAACATCGCATGGATGCAAGGTGAGGGTCTTGTCCCAAACAAAGAATCATCAATGGGGAAAGTGGTCGGCACGGAGCTACAACAGCATTTAAGTGAAACAGGAATGCAAATGCTAGGGTTACACGGCCAGTTAGAACCAGGTTCAAAATTCGCTCCTATGCAGGGAAGAATCGAGCATATGCATTTGACCAATGTTTCTGAAACAATACAGGCAGGCACTTCAGAAATTCAGAGAAACATAATAGCCACTCGGGGATTAGGGTTACCCCGAGGCTAACTAAAGTCGTAGAATCAGGAACCTTATCTCAAAGGAGAAAATATAAAATGGATTTTAAATTTGAAAACATTGACGAAGATTTTCGTTCAGAGATCAAGGACTTCGTTGAAAAAGAGCTCCCTTGGAACTGGAGAGAGCAGGACTTAGACCCAGAAGACGAGAAGGACTCCGTATTAGTAAGGAATTTCAAAAGGAAATTGGGAGACCAAGGCTGGCTTACTATGGCTTGGCCAAAGGAATACGGAGGACAAGCTGCCAGCCATATGAGGCAAGTTGTGTTCAACGAGGAGATGGCATATAGGGGTATATCTGCCGGAGATGCCGGTATAAGAATGGTGGGACCTATCCTTATGCTTTATGGAACCGACGAGCAGAAAAAGCAATTTTTGCCAAAAATTGCTAGTGCTGAGATCAATTGGTCTCAAGGATACTCAGAACCTGATTCCGGATCAGACCTCGCCTCACTCCAAACAAGAGCTGTTGAGGATGGAGATGATTTTGTTGTCAGCGGTTCGAAGATTTGGAATTCCGCACATGCAGATTCTGATTGGATGTTCATGTTGGTTCGAACTGAACCGGATGCCCCAAAACACAGAGGAATAAGCTTTGTACTTACAGAATTGGAAGGCCAAGAAGGGGTAACCATAGAGAAAATCCCCATGATGTGGGATGCATATCGTGGACTAGTTACCTTTGACAATGTCAGGGTACCTAAGAAAAACCTCGTCGGCGAACAGAACAGAGGTTGGTACGTGGGAGCAGCCTTACTAGATTTTGAAAGATCTGGGGTTGACAGGCCAGCAAGGGCAAAAAGAGTCCTTGAAGACCTCGTAGCATTTTGTAAAGTGAACAAAAAAAATGGCAGATTGCTAGCGGATGATCCAGTGATAAGAAACGAACTTGCCGAGCTAGCGGTCCAAGTCGAAACAACTCGCTTAATGTGCTACAACGTTGCTTGGATGCAAAGCCAAGATCTCATACCTAACAAGGAAGCTTCCATAACAAAAGTATATGGAACGGAAACAGTAAACAGACTATACGGACTTGGGGTGAAGATTATGGGATTATACGGCCAGCTTGACCCAGATTCTAAGTGGGCACCTCTGAAAGGCAGGATTGAAAATGCCTGGCTTCGTTCATTCGGTGGCATGGTAGCTGCTGGCACCTCCGAAATACAAAGAAACGTTATTGCACAGAGAGGATTGGAATTACCTCGAGGTTAAATCCTCTTGCATTCTGATAAATCTTTAAATATCACAGGAGACAAGGAATGGATTTAGGATTAAACGAAGCGCAACAGATGCTTAAAACATCGGCACAGGACTTTCTCTCGGCAGAATGTCCTGACACATATGTGAGGGAAATGGAAGAGGATGAACGAGGCTATACTCCTGAGCTATGGACCAAAATCGCGGAGCAAGGGTGGCTGGGTCTTATAATTCCGGAACAGTACGGTGGAGTGGAACTGGAATTTCAGGATTTGGTAGTCCTCCTGGAAGAAATGGGTCGCTACATGCTCCCTGGACCTTTTTTTTCGACAGTAGTCCTAGGTGGAATGTCCATCATGGACGCAGGCAACGAAGAACAAAAGCAAGAATATTTGCCAAGAATTGCTGAAGGTCAAATCATCATGACACTAGCATTGACTGAGCCGAGCGCAAGATGGGACGCCCCAGGAGTAGAGCTTACAGCAACGTCCAACGGTGACTCATACACACTCAGCGGAACCAAATTATTTGTACAAAACGCCCATGTATCAGATTACATGGTGGTGGTAGCCAGAACAGGAAGCTCAGAGGAAGACATTAGCCTGTTTGTAGTTCCAACACAGTCCGACGGAATAAATCAAACCCTTCTCAAGACTATCGCTTCAGACAGACAATCTGAGGTTGTCTTTAGTGATGTACAGGTCCCTTCATCTGCCTTGTTAGGGGTAGAAAACAAAGGATGGGAAACAATCCAAAAAGTCATGCAATGGGGTGCAATCGGTAAATGTGCCGAGATGTCTGGCGGTGGCCAACAGGTGTTAGACATGACTGTGGACTACGTCAAACAGAGAACCCAGTTCGGACGGCCTATAGGAAGTTTTCAAGCGATACAACACCATTGCGCCAATATGGCCACGGATGTTGAAGGTTCCAAATTCATCACTTACCAAGCGGCCTGGCGTCTATCAGAAGGTTTACCTGCAGATAGGGAAGTTGCTATGGCCAAAGCTTGGGTGAGCGATGCCTACAGAAGAGTATGCGCACTTGGCCACCAATCCCACGGGGCCATAGGATTCACCAAAGAGCACAATATGCAGCTTTACTCCCGAAGGGCTAAAGCATCTGAAATTATGTTTGGCGACACAGACTTCCATTTGGAAAATGTTGCAAACATAATTGGCTTATAAAAAAAATAATTAGTGATATCCCAAAAAACCCCTGCCTGACCGGTAGGGGTTTTTTTGTTTATGATCTCTACCATGAAGCCTCAACCCGAGCATGTAGTTTGTACAGATGTATTCAAGATTTTCAAAGTCGCAGACCTTGAAGTAGTAGCTTTACGCGGCTTAGATCTTACGTTGTACCAATCTGAGGTACTGGCACTAGTCGGCGCAAGTGGTAGCGGCAAAAGTACGCCACTCAATATTCTGGCGGGGTACGACTCCCCTTCCGCTGGTCAAGTTACCATAGCCGGTAGAGATCTTATCAATATGAAATCCAGTGAGATTGAGAAATTCCACAGATAAGAAGTCGGGTTTGTATGGCAGCAAGCGTCGAGAAACCTCTTCCCATATTTAACGTCGTTAGAAAATGTGGCACTCCCCATGTTGCTTTCAACAACCTCTGATTCAGAGCGTAAAAGCAGATCTGAACATCTATTAAACATAGTCGGCATGGAACATAGGTCAGATCACATTCCGGATCAACTTTCTGGAGGGGAACAACAGGGAGTAGCAATAGCTGTAGGAATGACAAATGACCCGTCTCTGATCCTAGCTGATGAACCGACTGGGGAGCTAGATGACAGGACCGCATCAGAAATTTTGGATTTATTTGGGAAAGTAAACCAAGACAGCAAAGCAACAATTGTCATTGTTACTCATGACCCAGATATAGCCTATAAGGTAGGCAGAGTCGTTGTAATCAAGGATGGCAAAACCTCATCAGAAATCCGCCGCCGAGATTTGAATAAACAAATCACTGGTGAAATGGACAAAACAAAGCCGCTTGAAGAGTCTTTGTTGATAGATTCTAATGGGAGAGTTCAGCTACCCAGAGAATTGTTACAGACTACCGGTATCACCAATAAAGTCAAAGCAGTTGCTGAAAATACCTCGATAACAATACGGCCCTCTGAAGAACTACCTCCTGAATAGAATATCCAATGACTTATCAAAAACCGCTTCTAGAATTGGTGAATTTATCCAAATCATATATTTCAGAATCTGAAAAGATACACCCTTTAAGAGGCATTAATTTAAAAATCTATAAGGGCCAATTCATTGCTATTGTGGGGAGGTATGGATCAGTAAAAACAACCCTTTTGAATGTCATAGCAGGATTAGATAAACCTACGAGTGGAGATTTTTTGGTTCAAGGATCCAATATAACTACAATGGATGAAAATCCATTGACTGAAATTACGAGAACTACCATCGGCTTCATATTCCAGTCCTTTGGATTACTTCCCCTGCTTTCTGCCTTTGAAAACGTGGAACTCCCATTGAGAACATCTGGAGTGGAGCACAATGAACGATTCAATAGAACCAAAGAAGCCCTCGGCATGGTGGGACTCAATCCTCGATCTAACCATAGGCCATACGAGCTTTCTGGCGATGAACAACAAAGAGTATCAATTGCGAGGGCTATCGTAACCAAGCCAGCCATAATTTTAGCCGATGAACCGACTGGAGAACTTGACTCAATAAACGCTACATCCATATTTGGTTTATTTAAAGACATGGTGGTTGAACAGGGAATGACTATCATTGCAACAACACATGATTCTTCATTGCTATCCATGGCAGATGAGGTAAAAGAAATAAGAAATGGAGCCTTGTATGAAGTTCAATCTACAGATCAAAGATATCGTTAAATAACAACTATAACCGAATCTAAAAATATATCTTTAGTAACCTGTTTATTGCACTATTAATTTATCTCTCTGTATAAACGCTAAATTGATTTTCTGAAACTGCTACTCTACATATTAGTTACCAATAAGAGTTGCATTTGAATAATAAACCCCACGAGACTGATTTAAAAGCGCGACTCGATCAATATCTCTCCAACCCTCTCTTAAACTCACGGGATGGTAGCAATAAACACCATCAAACTGTTATCACTGGTTATTCTTATCATTGTCCGTTTTCAAGAAAATGTAGCATCAAAACTCAAAGGCCTTCAAAGGTCCCCATAAGGAAATGTCTTAGATTTCTCCCTGAAGAAACCAAACCTTTCCGCACTTTATCTGAACTTGCCCTCGACTTATTATCTGCTACAGAACAGAGTGGAGGAGAAGCTAGTGAACGGACGAAATCAATACTTGGTCAATACAGGCCCTCCGGACCACTAAGACAGCAGGTATAATCTCCATATGCATATTTTCGCAAGGAGAAGTGATGTCGAATAACTTATTTGACTTACATGGTAAGACAGCTTTAATTACAGGTGGTAACGGTGGCATTGGATTAGGAATAGCCCAAGGTTTTGCGGAATCAGGTGCAAACATAGCCATAGCAGGAAGAAATACTACAAAAACAGAGAAAGTGCTTGAGAATTTCATTGAGCGAAATACCTCCGCAATTGGCATAGAAGTTGATGTAGCCGACCAAAAGTCAGTAGAAGACATGGTTGCGAATACCTTAGAGGCTTTCGGGCAAATCGACATTTTAGTCAACAATGCTGGAATTGGGATACGAAATTTACCTCACGAGTACAATTTGGAAGACTGGAACAAGGTAATTAATATAAATTTGACCGGCGCATTCCTATGCTCGAAAGCAGTTTATCCAAATATGAAGATGCGAGGTTCAGGAAAAATAATAAATATTGGGTCAATGACCTCGATATTTGGCTTAGACTGGGCCGTCGCTTATGCCTCTAGTAAAGGAGGTATCGTGCAGCTTACCAAAACGTTGGCTGTATCATGGGCAAAGGATGGGATACAGGCCAACTCTATATTACCTGGATGGATTCACACAGATCTTACACAAGGCATCAAGGATAATTTCCAAAATAGATATGACCACATACTATCCCGAATTCCTGAAGGCCGTTGGGGAGAACCGGATGATTTATCAGGTACAGCAATCTTTCTTGCAAGCGACGCTTCCAACTATGTAACAGGTGTCTCTATCCCAGTAGATGGGGGGTATACATCTTTCTAACCTCTTTACAAAGGAACCTATGTCAGAACCAATTAAATTTAATATCGAAAACCAGATTGCTCGAGTGACTTTTAACAGACCCGAACAACATAACGCTATCAGCTATGACGGCTGGTTGAAATTAATAGAAATTGTTCACAAAATAGAAGAAGATTCATCAATCCGGTCAGTAATATTCTCCGGTAGCGGAGAAAAGGCCTTTTCAGCCGGAGCTGATATCAAAGATTTTGAAACACATCGGAAGGATTCAAAAACCGCTAAAACCTATTCAATAGCTTTTGATGGAGCTCTCGATGCTATCGAAGCTCTATCGGTGCCTACTATTTCCATGATTCGTGGTATATGTGTCGGTGGAGGTTGTGAGCTATCTATGGCAACTGACATCCGCATAGCATCTAATAGAAGCAGATTTGGTATCCCTGTAGCAAAATTGGGTATTTTGGTTGGCTATAGAGAAATGAAAAGACTTACGAATCTGGTTGGACCTGGTAATGCCTCATATATTCTTCTGAGTGGAAGATTAATTGATAGCGCGGAAGCATTCCGTATGGGCTTGATAACACAGCTAGTAGAAGATTCTGAACTTGAGGAAACGGTCTTAAATTTGGCCAACGAGATTAACCCGCTTGCTCCTCTTTCTCAAAAGCGGCACAAAATCATTTTGCAAAATGTTATTAGTAACCAATCGTTAGATGGGTTAGATCAAGAGCTCCCATACACTAATTTTGATAGTGCCGATTTTCAAGAGGGCAAAGAGGCTTTCGTATCTCGCAGACCCCCTAATTTCAAGGGTCGATAGACAAGATTATGGGCTGATTTAAAGTTTTAGACGTTATCCTGTAGAAACTCCAAAATACGCCTCTCCATGTATGCTCTGTCTTCAATACGACGCGGCATATGTCTTTCCTCTGGAAAAACCAGCAGACCATAATCTTTACCGGCCTCATTAAGAGAATTTATTAGGCGAGCAGTATGCCTAAAATGAACATTTTCATCCATGAGACCATGAACCAGTAAAAGCTTTCCTTCAATTTCAGGGACATATGACATAACACTACTTTTGGTATAGCCTTCTACGTTCTCTTTGGGCATTCCCATATATCTTTCAGTGTAATGAGTATCATAGCCGTCCCAACTAGTCACAGGTGCTCCTGCGACTGCAGCTTTAAACAAATCTGGCCGCTTGGCTAAACACATTAAAGACATATAGCCCCCATAACTCCACCCATAGACTCCTAACCTTTCTTTATCCGCAATTCCCTTCTTTATTAGATAATTCAGCGCAAAGGATTGATCCTCAACTTCCACATTACCCATCAAGTTTTTGATTGGAGATTCAAATTTTAATCCCCTTCTTGAACTACCTCTGTTATCAACCACCACAACCAAATATCCCTTATTCCTTAAATACTGAGCCCTTAATGAAGCCGTCATCATCCATGAATTAGTAACCACCTGAACACGTGGTCCGCCATACACACTTAACACCGTGGGATATGGAGCTTTAAATTCGCCTGAATTTGGATAATATATTGCCCCTGAAAGTTCAGTTCCATCTTGAAGTTTTAATCCAAAAATTTCCGGCGGTTCCAATTGATATCTATCGATTCTTTCATCTTTAGATTCATGTATTAGAACTTCCACTGCATAGTTATTTCCTAATGAGCGCAAAACAACTTTTGGCGGAGATGACAAAGAATTGAAAACATCTACAAACAAATTAGCCTTAACACTGATCAATACGTTATGAATACCGCTTTCAAATGTAACCTTTTCTACGGATCCTCCTTGCAGGGACATTTTATAAAGATGTTTTTCTGTGTGGCCGTCTTTGGTTCCCGTAAAAAAAATTGTACCTCCCGACTCATCCACAGATTCAATTGAATCCACTTGCCATTCCCCTTTGGTTAAAGCTTGTAGATCCCCTTCACAAAAAAGATAAATGTGATTAAATCCCGTTCTTTCACTAGCCCATAAGAATTTACCTGAGGACAGGGGTCTCAGCATATTATGTAAATTAATCCAGGTCTTTGAATTCTCCTCCAACACCGTAGTCAATGTAGAATCTTCAATTGAAAATTTACGGACTTTGAGATGCTGCTGGTCACGTGATTCAGTTTGAAGCGCCAATGAATTATCCGGGAACCAGTCTACTCTGGCTATGTATTCATCTCCGGTGGATTCCACCCACACACACTCTTTTGAATCTACCTCTGCAATGCCAACTCTAACCTTAGGATTGTCCTGTCCCGCAAAGGGATATCGATGAGATTCGATTGCATTCATTCCTACCAAATCAGAAGCAACATGAGTTATAAAAAACTCAGGTATATGTTTCTCAGTAACTTCTGTGAATGCCACATAACAACTATCAGGAGACCACCAGTACCCAGTACTCCTACCCATCTCCTCTTGAGCTATATAGTCTGCCAAACCTCTGGCCGAATCATCCTCTCCATCAGTCAACTTAAAAGAGGTCCTGGATGTGACTTCTAGCAAATAAATATCGCCTTTGCGGACAAAGGAAATAAAATTTCCATTTGGGGAAGCCTTAACATCTAAACATGGATGATCCGAAGCAGACACTAAGAGCTCTGGAGTTGAAAAAGGATCTTCCAGCCAATATATATTTCCTTGATGAGGTATTAATATTTTCGAATCTTTTGTCCAAAAATATTGGGTGATTCCGGCAGACATCTGACGCAACCGTTGCCTACGGAGCTGTTCCTCCAGAGTTTCTTTAGCAGAAGAGTCACCTAAATTATCAGCAATCAGAAATTCCGATTTATCAGTTAAATCTAACCCATATAAAGCTTTATATCCTGATGAATCTACTGATTTTAAATAGGTCAAATACTTTCCATCAGGGCTAAAGGAAAAACTGCTAGGACAATCCAGTCCCGGCAGGGGAAATTTGGAAATCTCTTCAATAGGTATAGGCATTAACGTATTCGCTGAATTACCTTTCTTGCAGAGTTCACTAACTGGTTAACATGATTTTCATCAGAAAACACATTTAAGGCTCCTGCTGCTCCCGACTGCAACAAAATTCCTTCATTCAGCATACCTACAAAAAAAGCTCGCTTCATATCTGAATCGGCATTAAGCACATCTCTATAATTGCGTATGCTGTCCTGGGTGAAGTGTATGCCAAAAAGCGACCCAACCCCGGTCACCTGCGCATCCACTTCCAACTCATCGAATACAGCGCTAAGTTGATTCCTCAGTTTTTCACCTAAGTTGTTCATAGCTTCATACACATCAGGCGTTAAAGCATTCATGACCACTTCACCTGCCCTCATAGTAACTGGATTGGCATTAAAGGTCCCAGCATGCGCTATGTCCGCTCCTCCATTTGTGGGATCAAATAAGTCCATTATGTCTCTCCGTCCTCCAAAAGCTCCCACAGGCATACCACCACCTATTATTTTACCCAAAGTGGTCATATCTGGAACAACTCCAAACAATTCCTGTGCTCCCCCCGGAGCGACCCTGAAGCTTTGAACTTCATCATAAATCAGTATAATGCCTAGTCTCGTCGTAATTTCTCTGACAAACTCCAAGTAGTCTAAGTTCGCTGGAGTATATCCAAATGAGGAGACTATCGGTTCCATAATCACACATGCCACCGTTTCTGAATTTTCTTCAATCATCCGGGCTGTCTCTTCAATGTCGTTATATGGTACGACTATCACGTCCTCTAAAACTGAATCAGGTTGCTTTGAATACTCTGGTATCGCAGTAGTTTTATCAGGGTCCAAACTATTCTTACTGGGATATACACTGACTGCGACATATTCATGTGACCCGTGGTATCCGCCTTCAATTTTTACGATTTTCTCTCTACCCGTAAATTGTCGCGCAGCCCTGATCGCCATTAAGGTACCTTCGGTACCGGAATTAGTGAACCGTATCGTGTCAACCGATGGTATGCGGTCTGTTAGTATCTTAGCCAGGCGTATTTGCGAATCGGTGGGTCCGCTAAACGCTACGCCTTTGTCTGCTTGATCCTTGATTACATCAGCCACGTTGGCATTTGCATGACCAAGTATTATGCTCGTCGCATTAATAACAAAATCTAGATATTCATTGCCGTCGACATCAACAATATAATGATCATGCCCACTTTCAATAAAATGAGGGTAGGGTTCGAAATAAGCAGTCCCTCTCGAACTGCCCCCTGGCAAAACCTTTTCTGCCTCTTTTTGTCTTTTATAGGACCCCGGAGTCCTTGCCACATATTTTTCTATCTCTTTTTGGACGATACTAGACATGTTTATACCCTTGATAGCTAATGTTGTTTGAGCGATAAGGTTCATCTCAATTGGCCCAGAAGTGGTTCAAGATACCTAGAACAGATTTATTTTTTCTTAAAAGTGGTCAAAATCTCGTTAAGACTACCGGATCGAAACCCGTTCATATCCATTGTTACGTATGAATACCCAATTGATTTGAAATATTCTGTGATTTCATCTCTGGCGGAATCATCCAGCAAAGCTAGAAAATCCTTAGGTTCGATTTCTATACGAGCTATAGTATCGTGATGCCTTACCCTCAACTGCTTAAAGCCTTTGGATCTGAGAAAGTGTTCTGCTTTCGCTATCCTGGTAAGAGCTTCCACCGTCACCATAGTTCCATACGGTATGCGCGAAGAAAGGCAAGCTTGTGCAGGCTTATCCCACGTAGATAATCCCATTTTTTGGGATAAATCTCTTATATCTTGTTTGGTAAGTTCCGCCTCAACCAAGGGGCTTCTTACACCATACTGCTTTGCAGCCTCCAGACCAGGTCTATAATCTCCCAAATCATCTACATTAGTCCCGTTGGTAATTACTGCGTAGCCTCGCTGGTCTGCAAATTTGATTAGGTGAGAATACAACTCATCTTTACAAAAAAAACATCTATCCGGATTGTTAGCCTGATAGTCTTCACGCTCTGTTTCTTTTGTTTCAATAATTTCATAAGGAATTCCTAGGTTTGTGGCAAGAGCAATTGCATCTTCCAATTCACTTGGGGCTAAACTGGGAGAGTTGGCAGTGACTGCCAAAGCCTTTTCATTCAAAGCTTCATAGGCGACAGCAGCTAAAAAGGCACTATCCACACCACCAGAATAAGCAACGATAACACTACCTATATCTTTTATAATGTCTACTAGTTGTTGTCTTTTTTCATCGACTGACTTCTCAGTTACCTGCACCATACCAATCCCTCACTTTAATGGAAATATCACTCCGCCATCATTTCTTCAACAATCGCTTTCATCTCGCCAGAATAATAAGCATAAGATCTATTTTGATAGTTTAATATTTTTTGAGATTGCGCAGTATCATACCAATCATTCCAGCCTGGTTTCTCTCTAAATATAGCCATTTCTACCGGAGCCCCCATAAAATTAAAGAAGTCTCTCACATAGTCTCTTCCCGTCAAACGCCAAGTGCTTCCTCCTGCGATATTAAAAACATTCCCAACAGCTTCCTCGGTATCCACGGCAGATTTTATGGCATCAGCAACATCATCTCGATGAACCATCTCTACCCTCTGGTCAAAGGTGAAAGGCCAAGGTTCTGGAGGCTCTAAAAAACCCGGTACAGCAATACTTGCTATTCTTAATATCACGTAATTAACCCCTGACCCTATAAGAATTTGCTCGCCTGCAATCTTGCTTTCAGCATAAATGTCTATCGCGTTTTGAGGTTGGTTAATTTTAATTGGGTCCGGTTCTTTGGATGTATCTCCGTATGTACTTATAGAAGATGTAAAAACTAATGTTGCGCTGGATTGCTGCGACTTTAAAGATTCCGAGATGTTCCTCGTACCTTCAACATTCACAGCGAAGGTCTTATCCCTATCTCGCTCACTAGTAGGAGGTAAAAGGGCTGCGAGATGAAGAACTCCTCCTACACTGTCCACAGCCTTTTCCACTGCGGCCTTTTCGGTAATATCTCCCTTGACGACTTCAACGTTCGGTTCCTCTTCCAAACCAGAAAAATCCATGAAAGGCAGATCAAATATACGAACTGGGCGACCCTCGGCCAAAAACATCCCAGCCAACTGTCTGCCTACACTTCCCGCTCCCCCCGTTATTAAAATCGGCCTCATCAAGTTAAGGTTGTCCCTTTCATGCCAGCTTTCTCAATCAAATTTTGAGCACTGGTTACTAGAGTTTTGACTGCGCCGTCCATGGCATCCCAATCGCTAGCGTTCTTCAACTCCAAAACCAAGGCTGCCTCTCGCATAGTAGTTCGTGTAATTGGAACACTTGGCATTGTTTTGAAAAAAAAGGTCTCACTGACCTCTTCAAATTTCTCTACTATCTCAACAATTGAATTTTCCCACGCTTGGTTCTGTTCTAGCAAACCATCTGCAATTGATTTGCATGTAGCTATGGTTTCATCGAGCATTTCTTGTCCTGATTGCGACATATTTGGAGTTCCTCCTAAGAAATTTTACGATCTAAATATTAAAGGGCAACCACTAGGTGGTCGCCCTTTTTTTGAATCCAACTCTTAAAGGAAGTTACATAATTTAATCATCGCCATCAGCATGAACCGATTCACTCACCTCTGTTATCTCTGGTGAATCTTCATAGTGATGCTTCACTTTTTCCAAATCCACAACATCTAGTCGATTAAATCCTTTGCCGTCATGCTTGTCATAGGGGAAAACCTGGAATTTCTCGAATCTTTCTCCAAACCGTTGTCGGCTGGGCCTTGTGTCGTAGGGGAATCGGAATTTTTCTGGACTCCCTGGCTCGCATTCAATCAGCTCATACTCTCTGCTGCCAAGCCCTATTTCATGTCCAGTATTGATACTTGTCACTTCACTTTGACCGTGGAATGTTGCTGCTGCTGCCTCAAATTTCTTATCACCAGCATGGTGGGCTTCCATCATTTCCGCAGCCGAACCTTTAATTCCCTCGGCTTCTCTAGCCTTATCTACGCATGCCATGTCGATGGCTACAGCGTCCTTACTAGCAAAAACTCCGAGATGTGGCACTATTGGTACATCTGCATGATTGGCGCAGTCACACCTTGGAGATACGTCTAAGGCCATATTAATATATCCGACCTTATCTCTACCCACCGCCTTCTCGACGCCTAGGCAACCATCTGCGATAGCCGCGTCCACAGCATCAAATTGAATCGGAGGAATATCCATTAAGCCCCTTGAGCCCATTACTCCAAAACAACCTAGGCAGTTGGCACACTTCTCTCCTTCCCATTCCAATTCATCGTTTTCGTTAATGTTATAGAGGTTAAAAGGACAACAATCTTCCAAAATTTCCCAGTCTGGGGTGTTTGCCTTTCCTTTGAAATTCTCCGGATGGAAAACTCCAGCAGCTCCTAACCCGTAGGTTGGGTGGCCTCCCATATGAACATTAAACTTTCCTCTTTTAGATTGTGCTCCGATGCCCAGATTCTTTAGTGCACCACCAATCACCCCCATGCTGTGACCTTTGAAGTGCGTCAATGCAATCAAGGCATCAGCCGCAGCAATTGCCTGAGCGACATATGCTTCTTTAAGTATGTAGCCTTCAGGAATGTCTACCACAAAATCGCTTGTTCCAATGAACCCATCAGCACATATAAAGGGGCAACCTAGAGTGGCAGAGCTGTAACCATTCCTTTCAGCCGTGAGTAATATGTCTATCTCAGAGGTTCTTGACCCCCAAGGAGAATATGAGGATGTGGTGGTATCGCACACAAACGGCCGACCTCCCAATTCCTTTATCCTATCGGCCAAAGCCCTAGCATAAAGAGGCCTTAGATATGCAGAGTTATTCCATTCTCCACAGTGGACCTTTATTGCTACGATATCATTTGGTTTCACAATTTCATCCAACCCTGCGGCGTCAAAAACCGTGATCATTTTTGCAACTAACGCTGTCTCAGTAGACTCGGAATGTGCGTCCATGTAATAAACGGTCGAATCAGACATATCTCCCTCCACTCCTTAAATTGAGCAAATAGGCACAATTTCCTAACTAATCATATATAACCTGAGATTAGCATTGGTTCCTATAGATGTCAATAATATAAGAAACTCCGCAATCAATACTGAAATGCCATCCAGTCTGGTTCGCAAACAAGGAAAGGGAAGTAGTGTAAAGGAGGCGATTATGCAGGCAGAAATGCTCAAATTAAATTTGGACGAAAGTACTGCTAATATTTGCGATACGCCTGGAAAGGGTATCATTATTGAGTATGGATCCCCTAAAAAAAACTCAGGTGACTGGGGCTCATGAAATGGAGTGGGTAGACGAAAATAATATGTGGGTTGCAGTTCCTCCTGCTCAAAAAGTTTTTTTTAATAGCCCTGCAAAATATGACCATGAAAAAATCTATCCCGATCCTCGGGATGAAACCTCATGGTCTTTTTATGGATAATGGATATATGTGGATTACCGACACCCAAAAGTGCGAGATACATAAAACCAACCCCGACAACGGGAAAATATTGGATGGGATACCCGCTTCGTAACCAGAAATACATGGCATGACCCTACATGAGGGCAACATATGGTTCTGTTGCGCTGAAACTCGTAAGGTATGCACTGTCCCACTACCAAATTAAACATTACAAGGTTGTACATTGAAAATTAATGATCGAATAACGAAAATTGTAGTCGGGGAAAACAAACCAGATCCTTTCAAATATGGTGGGGTATATCCCCCCAACGTTTTCTTGGTGAGCGGAAAAAATAAATCTGTTTTTATAGATACAGCACACGGTAAACCCGAAGAAATCCAAAAGCATCTTTCCGTATGGGAATCAGAAGGCAAACCTGAAATAGCTGGCATTATATTAACTCACAGGCATGGTGATCACATTGGTGGCGCCGCTGAATTAAGCAAGCATATTGGTGCACCTGTGATATCTACTGCTGTGGAAAAGGCAGCTATTGAAAATGAATCATCGGCTGTTGTTAATATTACGCCAGGTGATGGTGAAATATTGCAACTGGGGAATAGTACTTTGGAGATCATACACACACCTGGGCATACCATGGGGAGCCTGTGTGTATACCTACAAGAAGATAAAGTTCTTTTCACCGGGGACAACATATTAGGTCTTGGAACAACCGTCATCTCGCCAAACGAAGGTGATATGGCGTCTTATATCGGATCCTTACAGAAAATGCTGAACTACAACATAGAAACAATATGCCCAGGCCATGGTCCTGAGATAGATACTCCAAACGAAAAGATCCACGAACTAATTGAGCATAGACATCAACGTGAAAGACAAATGCTTGAATTAATTACAGCTGGACAAGATTCCATGGAGCATATATTTGGTGCGATATATAAAGATATTCACCCTGGCCTCCACAATACCGCAAAGCGACAAATACAGGCCCATATCAACAAACTCATCAACGAGAAAAGAATTGAACAGGCTGGTAACAATTATCGGATAGTTCAATAAATTAGGAGAAATTAATGAGCTTCTCAAATATTGACATTTTCCCTTTGGGTACAAAAATCACTTCAGCAGGGGTGCTTGAAATAGGCGGATGTGACATGGTCGCTCTCACAAAAACTCATGGTACCCCACTCTATGTATACGACGAAAATACAATAAGAAGTATGGCTCGAACTTTTGTCGGCGAATTTACTTCCAGGTACCCCAAAACCTCGGTTGCTTATGCTTCAAAAGCGTTTCTTAATCTTGCAATGGCAAGAATAGCCAATGAAGAAAATCTTTCTCTCGACGTGGTTTCTGGAGGAGAAATAGCAGTGGCTCACGCTGCAGGATTTCCTGTAAACAAAATGTATTTCCATGGAAATAACAAGACTCCTCAAGAGCTTTCTGAAGCCATAGATTTAGGGGTAGGGACCATCGTTGTAGATGGGTTTCAAGAGCTGGATGTTTTGAATACTATCGCCAAAACTAAAAAGGCAAAGCAAGGGATAATGCTCAGATTGTCTCCTTCTGTTGATGCCCACACCCATGCACATACAACGACGGGGATATTAGACGTGAAATTCGGCTTCTCCATAGAGACCGGGGAAAGCAGCATAGCTATTAAGCAAGCCCTAGATTCCAGCAACCTTACACTCCAAGGAATTCATTTTCATCTTGGTTCGCCCATCTTCGCATTAGAACCGTATTCCACTGCTATAGACACAGTGTTTGATTACTTAAAACCATTTCTTCAGCAAGGCCTGGATCTAAAAAAATTTAGCCCCGGCGGTGGTTTTGCCATCGGATATTTACAGCAACAATTGCCACCATCCGTTGGCGACTATGCCGAAGTTATTACATCCATGCTGAAAAACAAATGCGACGATTTAGAAATTGACTATCCCGAATTGATTATAGAACCTGGTAGGTCTATGGTCGGACGAGCCGGGGTAGCTATTTACACAGTGGGTGTAACAAAAGTAATTCCAAACGTTCGAACTTATGTGTCATTAGATGGCGGAATGGGCGATAACATCAGACCTGCTTTATATGATGCTCAATATGAAGCAGTTGCGGCAAACAAAATGTCTAATACTGACTTTGAAACTGTGACTTTAGCCGGGAAATATTGTGAAACAGGCGATATCCTCGTGAAAGACGTTTCTCTGCCGATACTGGAATCAGGAGACCTAGTAGCAATACCAGCTTCAGGGGCCTATTGCATGGCTATGTCGAGTAATTACAACCTGAACCCTCGGCCCGAAATTGTAATGGTTTCAAATGGAGATTCCCGAATAATAAGGAAAAGGGAAACTTACCAAGACTTAATGGCTTTAGACTTGTCATAGTCAATCATAATGCGACTAAACATAACAGCCCCCCCTCGACAACCAGTTTTTGTCTACTCAATAGCATCTATCAATGTGATTCTTTGGATATTGTTAGAAGTATATGGGAACAGCACAAATCCCTCTAGCCTCCGCAAATTTGGAGCTATCGACTCCTATTTGATTTGGTCGGGTGAGTATTGGAGGCTGGTTAGCGCGATTTTTCTTCATGTTGGTGCCTCCCATCTAGCAATAAACTCAATAAGCCTAGTAATCATGGGAGGCCTGACGGAACGATTGTACGGGCACCGGAACTTCATTTCCATTTTTCTAGTAACAGGAGTAATAGGTAGCACAGTCAGCTATATAAACATTGAAAATGGGGTAGTCGCTGCTGGGGCGAGCGGTGCTATTTTCGGTTGCCTGGGTAGTTTAGTTTCTTTTTTTTACATACGTAAAAAGGCTTTTGGGAAATCTGGCAAGCAGACTCTAAATGGTCTAATAATATTGGCTCTAGTGAATCTAGCCTTTGGATTCGTATTCCCTGCTGTCGATAATTGGGCACACATTGGTGGATTTATTGCTGGGTTAAGTTCGGGGTACTTCTTAGCCCATCACCCAAGAACAACCCAGCCATCGCATAGATTTAAAATACCCGACATTGGCCAAAAGGTCAGGTTGCCCCTACTTATATTTTTTGCGGTTTCAATAACTATTTCCGTGCTGGCAATTGGCAATGCCATGTACGAACCAACCAAAGTGTTCCCTATTTTTTAAACAAATAACTTTGAAGGTCTCTCAATCAAGCGCTGCAGCCTCCTGAAGAAACTCGCAGCCACTGTTCCGTCAACAACTTGATGGTCCCCAGTCAAACTCAAAGTCATCATCTCTCTTATGACAACTTGGCCATCTTTGACGATGGGCTTCTGAAGCGACCGACCGACACCGAGCAACCCTACCAAAGATTCTTCGTTGAGTTCTTCGTAAGGCATTTCAACACCCCTTCTAAGCGCTGGTCCAATCGCTGATATAGACTTTAAATTAGGCGCGATTATAACAGCATGTCAATTAAGTATCTGACAACCTAATTTGCCGAATTCTGCTGGTTGATTACTGAATCTCCCAAAGGTGATTGACATCAAAATAGTCACGTTGATAGGATTTAATTACTTGTACTAAGAAGGGGATATAGCTCAAATGGGAGAGCGCGGCGTTCGCAATGCCGAGGTTGGGGGTTCGAGTCCCCCTATCTCCACCAATAAACCATAGTTCCATCACCTAATTTGGAAGTTATTCCCTCAGCCATGATGAGAATCTTCCAGGAGTAATTCTTGCGAAACATACCTCATCTCGCCGCCTTGCGGCACAAAGATTATGCATATGCTTGGGGGGCCAGCGCCTTAGGGGGAGCAAGCGCATGGACTTTTCTCATCGCCAGCCAATGGTTTGTGTTAGAGCGATCCGATCAGAGTGCGATGGTTGGATGGTTCACTTTTGCCTCCATGATTCCTTTTTTGGTCGCCTCCCCGTTCGGGGGATTTTTAGCTGATAAGATCGAGAGAAAAAAACTCACAATATACACTCAAATCCTGGGAGTAGGCACTGTCGCCTTTGCTGCCGCTCTGTCACTGTTAGGATGGCTTGAGTTGTGGCACCTATGTGCTCTTGCTTTTATTGCAGGGAGTTGCCGAACTACTCAAGAAGCTTCCATTGTTTCCTTAATAACAAATTTGGTACCGAGAGAAGACCTCCTTAACGCAATCACACTTAATTCAGCCACTAGGCATGGTTCAAGAGTAATAGGAATGTCGGTTTTGATAATTTCGGGGGTATCGCAGAGCATTACTTTTGGAACTTCAGAATTTTTGATAGCTAGTATTATTTTTGGGATTGCTTCTATTTACCCAATCTTGAAAGTCAACCGCAGCTCTACCGGTGAAATTTCAAATCAAACAAATCTCTTTAAGGGAATTTGGGAAGGAATTAATTATGTCTACACCCGTAGAGTAGTTGCCATTTTTATAATACTTGTGGCTTTCCACTGTGCTCTTGCGATGTCTTTTGATTCTATCTTGCCCGGTTTTACAAAAACCCGTCTAGCATCAGTTGACGAAACTATGTTGGCCGTTCTCGTGGTGTCGTTTGGGATCGGTTCGGCAGCAGGAACTTTTTTATTAGCCGGAGTCAGAAATGATCGGCAAAAAGGTTTGATATTGCTGACAATGGGTATATTAAGCGGGATATCCCCTTTATTACTTGGATTCTCCTTCACTATATCAATGGCATTCGCTTCCACACTAATAATGGGGGCTACTGAATCCGTTTTCATGGCGTTAACAGCAACCAATGTCCAACTTGTTACTCCAGACAGGTTAAGGGGGCGGGTTACGAGTTTGTACATACTTCATGCTGGAGGAGTTATGGCATTTGCAAATTTAGGCTACGGATACCTGGCTGATATATACAATGCTCCTAATGTTCTCATCGTAACAGGTATCTTATTTCTTGTTTTTTTTGCTGGTATGAGTTTTAGTGATCCAATATTAAAATCGATCTACAAAGGTAAAAATATCTCTACATTGCCAAATTAATTATTATTGAAAAGGCCTTCTTTATGAATATAGAAAAAGCCGTAATCCCAGTTGCAGGTCTAGGCACTCGGTTCTTACCGGCTACATTATCGATTCCAAAAGTGATGATCCCTATTTTGGATCAACCTCCACTTCACTACTGTGTGGTAGAGGCCCTTAAGTCAGGTATAACAAAAATTATATTTGTTATATCTGAAAATCAAAAGGACATAATAAAAACCTACTTTAGTTGCCATGATGTAATCATCGATACCCTGAAAAGTAAGGGTGATATGGAATTAATACATAGGGTAGAAGAAATTTCACAAATGGTGGAAATGGATTTTGTTATTCAAAAAGCTCCTCTAGGGCTAGGCCACGCTGTCTTAATGGCAAAAAAATTGGTCGGAGAAAACTCATTTGCAGTTTTGCTTCCTGATGATTTAATTCTAGGAAATAATCCAACCCTAAAAAAAATGTGCGCTATTCATGCCGATGGAAATGAGGTTGTATTAGCCATAAGGAAAGTGGCCCCTGAATCCATCCCCAACCTAGGTATTATTTCTACAAATGATCAGGAAGGTGAAATTCGCGATATCACTGGTGTGGTTGAAAAACCTTCTTTACCGAAAGCTCCTTCGAATTTGGCGATCGTCGGAAGATACATTCTGCCTCCTGAAATCTTTCAAGCAATAGAGCATTTAAGTCAAGGTGCTTTAGGTGAAATACAACTCACAGATGCTATTGGGGCGTTGGTACCACAAGTGGGGTGTAAAGGATATTTATTTAAAGATAAACATTTTGACGTGGGTACTCCCATCGGCCTTTTGAAAGCATCAATTTGCCAGGCTCTAAAACGGGATGACACACACAACGACCTAGCAAATTGGCTAAACAATTTGTCGTTAGACAAGAAATAAATATCATCTAAATATAGTTAACAAGATCAGCACCAATAGAAGCCACGCCAAAACGCATATTCTCAAAATAGGATCTTTTGTAATTATTTCCTCTGGCCTCTCCCCAAAGCCTCTTTGATTCACCAAAACCTGGTACCTGAGCATACCAAAAGCCACAAATGGAACCGTCAAAACCATCAACTTATTCGATGGTAAATTATTAGCATTCACAGTATATAAACTATAGGTCATAATAGTCCCAATCAGAAAAATATATGTTGCCCGTTCTAAAATTAATTTGGAATATAATTGCAATGATTCCCTACCCAAGGAGCTTCCCTTTTCTAGAGCGAGGAATTCGGCATGTCTTTTTGACAATGCCATAAACATCGCTCCTAACGCCATACAAATGTAAAGCCAAATGGAAACGGGAACATTTATTGCAATAGCACCTACTAAGACCCGTATTACAAACCCGGCAGAAATAGATAATATGTCTATAACAATGATGCTTCGTAAAAAAAGTGAATATATGGCCATTAGAACAAGGTAGGCACAAATATAAATCACGGTATCGTACAAAAGGACAACACAAATTATTACTGCTACGAACGAAAACAAAAAAGAATACAGTAATGCTATTTTGAGAGACACCAATTTTGAAGCGATGGGTCTCAATCTTTTTTCGGGGTGGTAAATATCTTTATCCCTATCCAAAACATCGTTAAAAAGATAAACAGACGAACTGGCAAACACAAAAGCAACGAAAATCACAGCTGAATTTATCAAAAGCCCGTAGAAAGATTGGATATTGTCAAAAGTCCATGACTCATTAGCTGAGAACAACAACGGCAGAAATACCATTAGATTTTTGATCCACTGGCGTGGCCTTGTACATTTCAAAATGTTTAAGATCATAAGTGTGTCTGCAAGAACTATTTAACAAAAGACTATCGAATGTAAATTTATATCAATACCCTAATATAGAATAAAACCCAAGAAAATGCTGAGGAGTAAACAAATGGATTTGGTTGCCAATTACCAATGTGTAACCGACGAAGGGCCTTTATGGCACCCTGACAAAGGGGTTTTATATTGGGTCGACATACCAAACGGGTGCCTTTACAACTATGACCCTCAGAATAAGGTAACAAAAAAAAAATTCCAATCTGGGCAGATAGGCGGCTTTACAATCCAAGAAGATGGAGGCTTGCTACTTTTTATGGAAAAAGGCGCGGTAAAAATTTTGAAAGATGGCAATTTATCAACTATTTTGGAAAGTATCGAAGGAGAAGAGCATTCCAGATTTAACGACGTTATTGCAACCCCAGATGGGAGTGTTTTCTGCGGAACCATGCCGAGTGGCAATAAACCAGGATCTTTGTACAAATTAGACCGAGATAGCAAAAATCTCATTAATGATCGAAGATGCCGGCATTAGCAATGGCCTCGGGTTTTTTAACAATCTTGGTTATGCCTATCATACCAACTCTACTAGAAGGACAATCACCAAATACGAATTTGACTCTGATGCATCGAGGCTAGGAAAAGGGAAAATCATAGTTTCTACACCTGACGATGGCAGTGTGCCAGATGGCTTGACGGTAGATGCCGAAGATTGCATTTGGTCTGCGCGTTGGGACGGTTGGGCTCTCTATAGGTATAACAGCTTAGGAGGCGAAATAGCCAAGGTTATTTTTGAAGTGAGAAAAGTGTCTTGCCTCACTTTTGGAGGTGATGACTATGAGGACATTTTCGTCACTAGCGCGGGAGGAGACGACTTACCTATCAATGGATCCTTAGCAGGAGCTACGTTCAAGTTAAACCTTCAAGTAAAATGGAAACCAGAATTTCGATCCAAGATAAAAATGTAAAGTCCATCTTAGTGATAAGATGCGAGAGTTACGGATAACAACAACTAAAGCTAGGAATTTGCAATAAAAATAACAGGGGTTGAGAGAAATGTCTGGGCATTCAAAATGGTCAACCATAAAACACAAAAAAGCTATCACTGACGCGAGACGAGGGAAACTTTTCACCAAACTATCCAAGGAAATCATAGTGGCTGCCAAACAAGGAGGCGGAGACTTAGAAATGAATTTCCGTCTGAGAATGGCAATTCAAATAGCCAAAGATAGCAATATGCCAGCAGACAATATTGATAGGGCGATAAAGCGTGGGACCGGAGAATCAAGTGATGGGGTCGTAATGGCCGAAATAATCTACGAAGGTTACGGTCCGGGGGGGATAGGAATAATGGTTGAGACACTTACCGATAACAAAAACAGAACTGTGTCAGATATTAGATCAACCCTTTCGAAAGCGGGCGGTAATATGGCCGAGAATGGAGCAGTAGCTTGGCAATTTGAACAGAAAGGCGTCATCATTGTGGATATTGGAGCCATTGATGCGGAAATTTTGGCATTAGCGGCCATTGATGCCGGAGCTGATGACTTCGAAACTTATGATGGAACATTACATGTCTATTCTGAACCAAACAGCCTGGAAAACATACGATCTACCTTAACGGACAGTGAGGCAAATGTCTCATCGACGGAGCTATCAATGATCCCAAACAACACAATAATGTTGGACAGTAAAAAAGCCATTCAAACACTCAGACTCCTTGACTCGCTTGAGGAGCTGGATGATGTGCAAAAAGTTTACTCAAATGCTGATTTTCCCGAAGATGCGTTGGACAATTTTAAAGCAAGTTGAACATTAGGATTTAAATGAGAGTTCTGGGTGTCGACCCTGGAACCATTAAAATGGGCCT
>QGNN01000023.1 GCA_003228105.1 Chloroflexota bacterium | reverse complement strand
GGCCTGTTTCCTTTATTGAGTGTTTCTCCATCCAGCATGTACTCGTTTCCAGAGTTCCATATTCCTTCATCAGAATTGACCTCGTGAAATCCATGGTTTGACTCATATCCGAATCTAACTGAATCAAATATGAAAAATTCTACTTCTGGTCCCCAGAAGGAATCATCGCCAATCCCGGTACTTTTTAGGTACGCTTCGGCTTTCTTGGCCACATTTCTCGGATCTCTGGTGTAGTTTTCACCTGAAACCGGGTCTTTGATATCTGCAATGCAGGTCACTGTGCCCTTAAAGAACGGGTCTACCTTCGCTGTAGGGGCGTCCGGGACTATCAACATATCGGATTGTTCAATTGATTGGAATCCCCTGATACTTGATCCGTCAAATCCAACACCATTTTTCACTAATGAGTCACCTACCTCACTTATGGGAACAGAAAAATGTTGCCACGACCCAGGTAAATCAGTGAACTTTAGGTCCAATATGTCGCACCCGTTGTCTTTCATTAGTTTAAGTAATTCTGCTGATTCGTTTGCCATATTAGCAATCCTCCATTTTTTCTCTATTTGCCCATTTTATATAACAATGAGCCCAGCATAGTATTTTATGATTATCTTATTGCGCTGTTACGTTATTATTGCGTCAATGTTAACAAAATGTAACACCCAACTAGTGTTGCAAGCTTAGACATCTTAGTATTAAGGTCTAGTTGTATCATTTCGTCCGGGTTAAGGTAAACTGATGAGAATGGACTCACAAGGATTGGAGACAATTATGAATAAGATGGAATTCGACATATTTTTCGATTTTGTTTGACCCTACGTTTACAATGCAGCCGTGTGGCTGGATAAAGTAAAAGAGCACTATGGTGAGGATCTAAAATTGAATTGGAGGAATTTTTCTTTACAACAGATCAACGCGAAAGATCCTGGAGATTGGAGGGTCTGGCAAGAAGAAGACTACACCTCTACCAGATCTTTGATGGCATCGATAGCAGGGGAGGCGGCCAAGAGGCAGGGGCTGGAGCTTTTCAACAAATTTTTCTTGGCCTTGCTTACTGAAAGACATGGTGGTTCAAGAGCTCCTTTGAACGACGATTCTATTTTCATTCGGTTGGCTGAAGAATGTGGCTTGGACCCTGAGCAATTTAAATCTGATATGAAAGATCCAAAACTGGTAGATATAATTGCAAACGATCATACCGAGGCGGTCGAGGTACACGGAGCTTTCGGGACCCCTACCTTCATATTTGATAATGGCCAATCCGCCTATATAAAAACCTTTATTCCTCCAACGGAGGAGTCTGTAGATGCTTTCAAACATTTTCTAGGATTGTTTGAAAGTAGACCTTACATAGGAGAAGTGAAACGACCACAGCCCCCTTGGCCCAAAGGGGCTGTTTAGACATATTTGGATAGATTTCTAAATGCTGGTGAAGATCGAACATAGTTTTATAGATAAACAGCTATTCCGTCTGAGCCTTACGCATTCCTCCTGGGTTAATGAGTCTAAAAATCGCGACTGTGAATCTAATGAACGGCTTGAATTTTTAGGTGACGCAGTTATTGATGCTGTTATAGCTCAGTCGTTGTATGAAAAATACCCAAATTTCACTGAAGGGGATTTGACTAAGCTGCGGTCAAATATAGTGAGTGGTGTGTCACTGGCAAAAGTTGCTAGAGAATTAGGTATGGGAAATCGTTTGCTATTGGGCAAGGGTGAAGACGGCTCTGGAGGCAGAAATAAGGATTCCAATTTGGCTAACGCCTTCGAGGCTCTGGTTGGGGCACTGTTTCTAGACAGAGGATACTCGGTTGCCAGTCAATTTGTTGTTCAAAACTTGAACATTGAATCAGCTGATACTAGTTGTGTAAAAAGCCATAATGATTCTAAAACAGATCTTCAAATCCTGGTTCAGTCAAAAACATCACTCACCCCTTATTACAAGTTGATAGCTAAAGAAGGGTCTGATCATGAGCCCACATTTATTGTTGAGGTGTTGGTTGGGGATAAAATTATGGGTACGGGAGTGGGTACTAGTATAAATAAGGCTGAAACGGAAGCCGCTGCAAACGCCTTAACAAGATTTCAAAATCACTCTCCCGGTTGAATTTATGAACTGTAAAACTCAATTCAAACATTTTCGCTATTCAGAGAATCCTTTGCAATAATTTGTTAATATCCAATAAAGCGACATAAAAATAAAAGAGGTGTTTTCATGATTGATTTACTGTCCATTGCGCGAACAGAGGCCGATGGAGGTGATTTACTTAACCTTTTGTCTGGATTGTTTGAACCATCTGAAGTAAGGCCAGAGGGTTATTCAGATGCGGTTGTGTGGCAAGGTGGTAATCATGATGGTGTCGTGAATCCTGTCGCCCACTCCCTGACAGATGCCTATGCTCTTCTTGGGACCATCGCTGCAGTAGACATACTGGGCCTGCCGTTTTATGCCATCCCTATGTGGTCACAATACAGACATGATACTAAATTAACTTCCCTAGGTTGGTTTGGAAATATGCCATGTACCTCAGTTAAATGGTCAACAGCAGGAGACGCTTATGTCAATGACGGGAATGGCAATAAGGTTGTCGTGATGGGGAAGTCAGCTAATGCCCCCCTTAGAACTCAGGCGGGGGTTTACTGCAATGTTAGACCGTATGGCCCCATTACTGTTGTCAGGTGCATGCCTTGCCTACCGTACTCACAAGATAGAGATAAATTTGTAGTGGATGACTCAGGAATTGTTCATTCGGAAATGAATACACCAGGTATTCAAATGGCCTATGCTAACCGGCTTTTCCTGAAGATGGTGAACGATAGCGGTCATCTAGGTAGGGTTGCAATGAAACCTACCCAGGCTATGGAAGATGGTATCAATGCTGGGTTGCATTCCTGGTTACTAAAAGGCACCAAATTTGAGGTAGGAAGAAGATATGCAGTTGACCCCTATGAAGAACATAAAGAGAGAATTGACCAGATAGTCTCATTACTACCTTCAGATTTTAAGGATGGCATGGAAAATTGGGGAGGTAGGATCGAACAACATATCTCAGACACCAATTATGGGCTATTAATATGGGACCTTATTGAAAAACGAGACACTATAGTGTTGGCGACCGACTTGGATGGAGATAGATTGACTGACCTTCTCGCAGATATTTCAGACCCTTTACGAGCCTTTGGAGATAAGGTAGTAAAGCACATTGGCCAAAATGTGAATATGCGGGATGCTTGGTCTGAAATGGGATACACCACTGGTAACGGAAGGGACATGACTTCAATTATGCATAGAATGGATGGTCCACCAATACATGAACAAACACTCGGCTCCGCGGATGCAATGCTACTTAGGCTCCTGGACGGAGACGAATCTTTGGGTGGGACGAAGAGGCCGTATGATCCTCGTATCCATTTTGTGCTAATTCGGGACGCATATATAGACGCCAATCCTGGGAATTCGGAATTGAGAAATTGGTTAGATTCTTCGGTAGAAATTTTTGATGGGATATACGGAGAAAATAGACCTGGTTTCTTAGATGGGTATAAAGCCCTTAAGGAAGCAATTATCCCTTGGGGATCTTAAGCTGCATTTAATTGCATTACTGGCTGATCTTCCTAAGCTAGCTGGTGATGCCCGGGACAGGAAAATGGGAAGTTAGTTCCAGAATCTGTTTTTTGGTTTCTTCCTCCACAGAGGGATCCTCAATATTGGTGAGGACCTTTAAGATTAGCTTACCTACAGTAGTTGCCTCTCGTACTTTCATACCCCTACTTGTGATGGCGGGGGTACCGAGTCTGATGCCACTAGCTTGTCTTGGTGGTTTTGTATCAAACGGAATAGCATTCCTATTAATCACGATGTTTGCTTTACCTAGCGATTCTTCAGCTTGTTTTCCAGATATTCCTATTGGAGTCACGTCAACCAGTATCATGTGATTATCGGTTCCTCCAGAAACCAAACGCAAGCCACCTTCGTGCAAGGTAGTTGCTAATGCCTTCGCATTAGCAACTACCTGCTCTTGATATTGCACGAATCCATCCATTGCAGCTTCTTTAAAGGCAACGGCTTTTGCAGCGATGGTGTGTTCTAGAGGCCCACCTTGCATATTGGGAAAGACAGCACTGTTTAAAGCTTTACCCATTTCACTTTTACCCAAAATGATCCCACCCCTGGGACCTCTTAAAGTTTTATGAGTTGTAGATGTAACTATATCAGCACTTTCTACCGGGGAAGGGTGAATCCCTGCTGCAACGAGACCAGAAATATGAGCCATATCAACCATAAGTTTTGCGTTTACAGAATCAGCTATTTCCTTAAACTTTTCAAAATTGATGGTTCTGGTGTAGGCGGAAGCACCCGCTACTATTAGTTTGGGTTTGCACTTTTTTGCTATTTTGCTGACGTCTAGAAAATCTATAGTCTCAAGTTCTCGGTCCACCTCATATGGGACAAAATTATAAAGTTTGGCAGAGAAGTTCACTTGGCTACCGTGGGTCAAATGACCTCCATGATCTAATCCCATACCCATCACAGTGTCACCGGTTTGCAAAGATGCGAAATATGCAGCCATATTGGCCTGCGCCCCACTATGAGGTTGTACATTAGCATAGTCAGCATGAAATAAAGATCTCGCCCTGTCTATCGCCAATTGTTCCACTACATCAACGTATTCACATCCGCCGTAGTACCTCCTTCCGGGGTAACCTTCCGCATATTTATTTGTAAATACAGAGCCTTGGGCTTCCAGGACAGCTGTGCTGGCGTAATTTTCTGAGGCTATTAGGTTGACATTATCTTGCTGGCGTTTTTTTTCATTTTCTATGGCATCAGATATTTCTGAGTCAATGTTTTGCAATTTCATTTGTTACTTCTCCATCAATATCGAGAAAAAATATTGGCTTAATGTTAATTCACCACGGACAAAACAATTAAATGAGTTAGTCTTTTGAATTTCGTTAGTCTTATAATAAATCACCTTGTCTCAATAGTGTTGCTAGAGAACTATTGCTACTGTAGAGTATTTGAATGCATTGAGCATGCCTAGAACATACAGAAAAAAATGTGCAAAGAAGGAACGTGACGGCCTTTTAAATGGGCAAAGGTATCATCGAAACTTATAAAAAATTCCTTCCTATTAATTCCAAGACTCCTGTTTTTTCTCTAGGGGAAGGAAACACTCCTCTGGTTAAATCTAGAAATATAGTGGATGAGATAGGTTGCAAATCACTTTTTTTTAAACTTGAAGGTTGCAACCCGACTGGTTCATTTAAAGACAGGGGTATGGTAGTAGCAGTAGCTAAAGCCGTCGAAAAAGGTATCAGTTCGATAGCATGTGCTTCAACAGGTAATACTAGTGCCTCTGCGGCTGCGTATGGAGCCTATTTGGGACTTAGAACCACCCTGATCGTTCCAAAAGGAAATGTGGCCAGAGGTAAACTGGCTCAAGCGGTTGCCTATGGTGCACATATAGCAATGATTGATGGTAATTTTGATAAAGCCCTGGAAATTGCTCGTGAATTGTGCGAAAGGCATCCTGTAGAGCTTGTAAATTCACTAAATCCTAACCGTATAGAAGGTCAAAAAACGGCTTCTTTCGAAATTGTCGAAGAACTCGGCATGGCACCTGATCATCTCTTTATCCCAGTTGGCAACGCTGGTAATATCACGGCATATTGGAAAGGTTTTAAGGAAGCTCTTGAAAATGGACTTTCAGATAAATTGCCTGCGATGAATGGATACCAAGCATCTGGGGCTGCACCGATAGTTGACGGTGCTATTGTAAAGGAACCTCGTACGGTAGCATCTGCTATACGGATCGGCAATCCAGCTAGTTGGGAATTAGCCTTGAAAGCTCGAGATGAATCGAATGGCTTTATTGGCAAGGTTGATGATGCTGAAATTCTCAGTACGTATCGTAGGTTAGCATCTGATGAGGGTATTTTTTGTGAACCGGCTTCTGCTGCGTCACTGGCAGGTTTATTAAAAAGGGCTAATTTGGACGAATCTTTTGAAGGTAAAACCATTGTATGTGTTATCACTGGGAACGGTCTTAAAGACCCAGATATAGCAAATGATATAGAACCAGTGTCCCTAAATGAATATGCGGCTCAAATCGAGTCAGTGGAAGAGGCCCTCGCCCTATAATGACTGAATCGGGGGACTCTACCGAGCCAGGAGGGCTTTTCGATTCTGATAGGATCAGATCTGCTGTCTATGACATTTTGGTTTCGATAGGGGAGAACCCAGAAAGGGAAGGTTTGTTAGGCACGCCAAATAGGGTCGTGGAATGGTATCGTGACATGTTTTCCGGGTTGCGATCTGACCCTGAAGAGATATTAAACGTTTTTTTCGAGGAAAACCATACTGATCCTGTAGCTTTTACAAATATTTCTTTCAATTCAATTTGCGAGCATCATTTATTGCCATTTTATGGTTACGTTCACGTAGCTTATGTACCAAAAGGCAAGGTGATTGGAGCAAGTAAAATTTCTCGATTGGTTGATGTGTTGGCTAAAAGGCCTCAAATTCAAGAAAGACTAACGACTCAAATAGTAGACATTGTTTATCGATGCCTGGACGCGAGCGCAAGTTACGTTTTCATGTCTGCAGAGCATACATGCATGACTTTGCGAGGTGTCAAAAAAACCAATAGCAAGATAATTACATCTGCCCAAAGAGGAGTGGCACAGGAGGTTAAACAATTGATAGAAACTATAGGGTTATCTAAATCGTAAGAGGTGAAATGAGTTATTTTGAAAACGATGACCAGCTTGAAAAAACCTGGTCACACATGCTTCCCAACTGCCACTTTAACACTATATTTATTACTCCTGAATGGCAAGCTACTTGGTGGAAAAGATTTAAATATAATTCCACTCCCTTAATTGAGGTAGTTACATCGGGTAAAGAGGCGATCGGTGTAATTCCATTACTGTGTGAGGGTGAAGAGGCGACATTTATAGGCGACTCTAGTGTGTATGACTACATGGATTTCCCAGTATTAAAAGGTCATGGAAAAGAATTTTTCTCAATAGCATGGGAACGCTTGAAATCCATGGATTGGAAAAACCTACGTCTTGAATCCATACCAGAAAATTCCCCCACACTTAAATACCTTCCTGACATTGCCAAGCTCGATGGATTCGCAGTTGATTTGCATGAATCGGATACCACTCCTTGTATGGAACTGCCTAACTCTTGGGAGGACTACCTCGCCGGACTGAGAAAGAAAGACCGTCATGAGTTGAGACGTAAGCTTAGGAGACTTGAATCCAATGCTGATTTTAAACAGTATATCGTTCAAATCACCCAAGATTCGGTAGAAAAAAACATGGAGGAATTTTTCCGTTTGATGGCTTTGAGCAGCGAGGATAAAGGTGCTTTCCTAACAGTTCAAAACAAAGAATTTTTTGTCGATTTAGCTTTACAGTTTTCGACTACAGATCAATATAAATTGTTTTTCATGGAAGTAGATGGAACCAAAGTAGCGGCTTGTATATGTTTCTCGTACGAAGATACCTATCTTTTGTACAACAGTGGGTATGATCCAGAAAAATCCTCACTGAGTGTCGGATTGCTTAATAAAGCTCTCACGATTCAAGAAGCCATTAAACTTGGTGTAAAAGAATATAATTTCCTCAGAGGCACAGAGCGTTATAAATACCATTTGGGAGCAAGTGATCGGGCAGTTTTTGATTTGGTAGTGAGTCGGTAGTTAAGAGGGTGCAATGAAGATAGGATTGGTGAGTTTCCATACTTGCCCAATGGCTGATCTTGGCGAAAAAGATGCTGGTGGTATGAATGTATACCTTCTTAATCTTGCAGCCAAGTTGGATTCAATCGGGCACACTGTTTATGTTTTTACTCGGAGCCATAAACATTCTGAAGATTCCGACATATCGTTAGGAACTAGGTCCAAGCTTGTTCATATAAATGCTGGTCCTACTGAGTCTCCCAAAAACGAGCTTATTAATTTAGTTTTTGAATTTTCCAGAAACATTCATATTTATATGGAAAATGATAACCTTTACTTAGACATACTGCATAGTCATTATTGGCTTTCAGGCCTGGTTGGTGATTTGCTGTCTGAGTCATGGGAAATCCCGCATGTCATTACCTTTCATACCCTAGCAAAGACTAAATTGAGAGCTCTCACGTCTGGGGGCGAACATACATCAAGGAGTGCCTCTGAATATAGGTTGATGTGTAGAAGCGATAAAATTCTAGTGTTGACCCGAAAAGAAATGCAAGATATTGACCAGTTGTATGGGTCATTTAGCAACAAGGTTTCGGTTGTTCCACCTGGTGTGGATTTGGAAATGTTTTACCAGTCTGACAAAAATGCATCAAGATATCAATTGAATATTCCCGAGCAAAACAACGTGATTCTATTTGTTGGCCGTATCGATCCGATAAAGGGACTTGATGTGCTAGTTAAAGCGTTAGCGATGATATCTTCGGTTGGAGATACGATTCTTTATATTATTGGAGGTAACGAAGAGAGCAACGAATATTATCAGTTTATTAAATCGCTGGTGATTGAATTGGGACTCGATAAAAAAGTGGTTTTCACAGGTGCCATTGCTCATGACTCTCTGGCGACCTATTACTCTGCAGCAGATGTTTTTGTTTTACCTTCTCATTATGAAAGTTTAGGTTTCGTTGTCATTGAAGCTATGGCATGCGGGACCCCGGTCGTAGCATCTCGGGTTGGTGGGATCCCGTCAATTGTTGAGCATGGTTCCACGGGATACCTCATACCCTGGAGGTGTCCGGAGGCATTTGCAACCCAAATAGAAGTGTTACTTAAAAATAAAGATTTGCATACCTTTATGTCAAAAAAGGCGATAAAGAAAGCTTATTCTCTAAGTTGGGATTCTAGCTCGGAAAAGGCCGCTAATTTGTACAGTGAAGTGATTTCAAGTTGGACAAATACACAGGCCATATGAACCTACAGATTTTTCTCATACCAGTAAGTCTGGTTTATTTTTCTAAAGCCTATACTGTCGTATAGTTTAGTGGCAGGTATATTTTCAGAATCCACTTCAAGTTCTATTCCTGATATATTTTTTGATTTGAGGTAATGCATACCTGCCAAGACGACTGCTCTTCCTAACCTTAAACCCCGATAATTTGGATGAACTCCGGTCATCGCAACCCATCCTACCGACGAAGGACCATTGTGTGCTTCCATAGTCCAATTGTATCCAGCTATTTCCCCTTTTTTCTCTATAAATATAATGCCTTTGTCATCAGTCCTTTCCATTTGGGTACGGTACCGAATTTGCTCTATGTCATTAGGAGAAAATCCCCAGTGGTTTCCGAATGATTGATTCTGTAAATCAGTGAGAGTACCTTCATCTTTTCCTTTAACAAAGTGGCGAAGAGAATAATTGTCAGGTAAAACCAAATCTTCTAAATGCAGTTCATCAAACCTGAGATCCCAATATGTTTTGGTTTTGTACCAACCTGAAGATTCTAAAATCCTTTTTGATTCATGGTCATTTTGGGAAATTTGAAAATGGATCTTTTTTGCCTTACTTAGGACCGCATGTTTAACGGAGATGGTCATGAAATTTTCGAGTATTTCAGTAAAATTGCTCCCTTTGCGGATGGTTTGAAGCCCGACTATTCGCTTTACGAGGGGCTCTTCGACTATTTGAAGAAAGCCCAGAACATCGTTGTTTGTAGAGGCTATATAACAGTTTGTTTCTGGGTTTGATGGGGGTACGTTAGTCGTTTGCACAAAGAAAGCATTCGTTAGTTTTTTGGGAGAGTTAAAAGAATCGTTGACTGAATTTATGAATTCTACGATCTTTTTTTGATAAGCAGTTGAAAAATTGTCGAATTTAATCATGTCACAGTAAAAAATAGTTTTATTTGGGATGATTTTATCAGAGTAAGGGAAAAATATCTGAAAGGTGTAACATAATAATATGATCGATTTGTATGATATACATAACCATTTATTACCCGGTGTTGATGATGGGCCAGAAGATTTTCTAGAATCGATACAGATATGCGAAATTGCGCAAAGCCAAAACACTAAAATGATTATCGCAACGCCGCACAGGAAAGATGTAACTGAGAACCATTCCGTACACTTAATAAAAGATCTGGTCTCTAATATAAATGGAAACCTTATTCAGAAGAAAAGCTATGTCGACGTTAAATTAGGTATGGAAAATCATATTGACTTAGATTTGGTTCAGGACATTGAAAATGGTAAGGCTCTCACGTTAAATAATAGCGAATATATATTGGTTGAAATGCCTTGGGAAGGCCGCCCTTTATATATAGAACCGGTCATTGTTGATTTATTGCAGTCTGGATTGATTCCAATCTTGGCCCATCCGGAGAGGATGCGCCTTTTCGAAGATGAACGAGCATTGTTAGGCGAACTTGTGCGTATGGGATGTAAATCTCAGTTAACCGCAAGCAGCTTGTACGGCAAGTTTGGTGAAAAAGCACAAAAAGCCTCGGTAGATATGATGACTGAAGGATTAATTCACGTCATCGCCTCTGACACCCATGTGGCAGAGGGTCAGCGTTGCTATGATATGGATTTGGGTTTTAGATTTGCAAAACAAATCATCGGTTCATACAAGGCGACTCAAATGGTTGAAAGCAACCCGCTGGCTATTTTTGAAAATCAGAAGATGCAAATTATGAAAGTAAAGTAATTACTTTTTGCCAAATTATTTCACTAATGATTGCACTAGGTTTTTCGGCATCTATTATGTGCCAAGCATTTTGATTTGACTCAGCTAGGCATAGATATCCTTTACGTACATTGTTGTGAAAGGTTATAGGTTCTTTTTCAAACCTATCCTTAGGGGCTGCTTTTTTCCTTTCAAAAGAGATTTCTGGATTTATGTCTAATAAAAACACTAAGTCAGGGCTTATGCGAGAGGTTGCAATCGAATTAACCTCGGCTATAGTGTCTAAGTTTAGTCCTTTCGCATAGCCTTGATATGCGGTAGATGAGTAAATATATCTGTCGCAGACTACTACCGTGTTGGTATCAAGGGCCGGAATTATTTCGTTTTGAATAAGTTCTGACCGAGCGGCTGAAAAAAGAAACAATTCTGTTAGAGGATTTAGCTCGTGGCCTCCTAATATGAGGGCTCTTATTTCCTCACCGATTTTTGTGCTTCCGGGTTCTCTAATCAATAAATTGGATATACCTTCAGAGGAGAGCCTTTGTGAAAGAATCTGCGACTGAGTACTTTTCCCACTTCCTTCAACACCTTCAAGGACGATGAAAGTATTTTCAGTATTCATTGGTACCGTTATGTATAAGTACTGATCTACGGGGTTCTTTTCCCTCGCTAATGGATTCAAGTCCATACTCTGTAGCTATTTGATGCTGAAGCCTCCTCACAAAGGAATTTTGCGACCTTAATAGGATTTTTGGTTGCCCATTGGAGATCTTTTGCGACGCCTGCTCGGCCTCCAAAAGAGCCAACGACTTTTCCGATTCTGAAATCATAGGCCCCGTATCATTTTCGGTAATTGCTTTTACAAACTGTTCAATTTGGTGAACCGTATTTTTTCTGAGCACAAAGACTGGTTTGCCCATTTTCTCGGCACTTTTCAGTGCTTGAGTTCCTCTCCTATGGTAATTCTTAGTTGTTACAAGCATCTCTGCTTTGTTGATGTCAGCGACTAATGTGATTGGCGCATTCATAGACCTGATAACCTGATCAAATCTGCTTTTGTTAACCCCGTATGGCATTATCGGGGTTAATTTTGCTGTTTCGGCTGAGATCGTATTATTGATTCTACGATATGGTTCGGCATGCTCATTTGAAAAATCGGGACCTTGGTTGCCTTCATCAGATTTAGAGGAACTTATGTGCTTCCTTATGTTGCCATTTTCTTCCACTGCTCTCACTTCAGAATTTATGGTTTGTCTGCGCAACATTTTATCTACAGTTGAGGCTACATCTGAATGTACTGTTACTAGGTTCCACTCTTGTATCTCCACCAGTTTTTCAAAAGTAGGAGGAGCATTTCTTTCTAATACAGTTTTTTGAGTTCTCCTTCTTCTAGCCTCAATGTCTCCAAGTGTGACGGTCTGAATGCCACCTACTAGGTCTGATAATGTGGGATTCATAATCAAATTTTCAAGAGTATTACCGTGAGCTGTAGCTACTAATTGAACCCCTCGTTCTGCGATGGTCCTGGCAGCATTGGCCTCTAATTCGGTGCCGATCTCATCTATTACTATGACTTCTGGCATATGGTTCTCCACGGCCTCAATCATCACGTCATGTTGTTTAGTCGGGTAAGGTACCTGCATTCTTCTGGCTCTTCCAATGGCTTTATGTGGGATATCTCCATCTCCGGCAATTTCATTGGATGTATCCACTACTATCACTCTTTTGCCCGCATCGTCCGCCAAAACTCTAGCTACCTCTCTGAGCATCGTGGTCTTTCCTACTCCTGGTTTTCCGAGAAGTAGAACACTTTTCCCAGACAATACTAAATCTTCTATTATCTTGATGGTTCCGTACACTGCTCTTCCCACTCGGAATGTTATACCTACCACCTTGCCACTACGATTTCGAATGGCCGATATGCGGTGAAGGGTGCGTTCTATACCTGCTCTATTATCGCCACCGAACATTCCGATCTTACTTATGGCGTATTCCAGATCGTCTTTGGTGACTTCATCGACTTCTAGCAGTGTATTTTGGCCCAAGAATCTTGCTTCCGGTTGCCTTCCTAAATCTAGGACCACTTCCAGCAATTCCTCTACATTTTCCTGGGCCAATAACTCTGACCTGAATCTTTCAGGAATCACATCCACAAGGACGTTTAGATCTATATCTGTCTCTCGGATCACTTTTGCTGTGGTCCTCCCAAGTCTTATTGAATTGAATGAGCGATATTTGCGAACATGGCGTGCATTCTGGGGTCTTCAGTTAGTTCAGGATGAAATGAGGTAGCAAGAATTCTGTTTTGCTTTACAGCAACTGGTTTTCCTTGACCTACTTCGGCTAATATTTCGACCTCATTTCCTATCTTAGTCACCAGCGGTGCACGAATGAAAACGGCATGCATAGGGGGTCCGTCTATCCCATTGATATCCAGGTCTGTCTCAAAACTATCAATTTGTCTGCCGAACGCGTTGCGGCTGACCTCAATATCCATCAACCCCAATGGGTCAGGGCGCTTATCTTTTAAATGCTTGGCTATGACTATCATACCGGCACAGGTGCCCCATACAGCCAGCCCCTTCCTTGCTTTTTCCAGCAAAGGCTGCCGCATTCCATAGATATCTATCAGCTGCACTATGGTAGTGCTTTCCCCGCCAGGGATGATTAACCCATCGATGTTTTCTAATTGTTCAGGCAGCCTTACTTCCACAGATTCGATTCCAATAGAATCTAGCATATTTATATGCTCTAGAAAGTCGCCTTGTATTGCCAAGACGCCTATAGGTGCCAAATTTACCAGCCCCTAGTAGCAAACTGCTCTGATTCAGGCAAAGTTCTAACATCGATTCCTGGCATAGATGCACCTAATCCTTTGGAGACGGAAGCAAGCATTTCTGGGTCTTTGTAATGTGTTGTGGCTTTAACGATTGCGTTAGCCATAATATGGGGAGTTTCTGACTTAAATATTCCAGATCCCACAAAGACACCGTCTACACCAATTTGCATCATTAATGCAGCATCTGCTGGAGTAGAAATCCCGCCAGCTGCGAAGTTTACAACAGGTAAAGCTCCGGTTTGGTGGATGCCTTTTACTAGTTCGTAAGGCGCCTTCAAATCTCGGGCCGTGGCCATGAGCTCGTCGGATTCCATACCCTTAATATGACTAATTTGTCCTAAAACTTTCCTTGCATGTCGGACCGCCTCTACGATATTACCCGAACCGGCCTCTCCCTTTGTTCTAATCATGGCGGCACCTTCGCCTATTCTTCTAAGCGCCTCCCCTAGGTCCCTGGCACCACACACGAAGGGTACAGAAAAGTTATGTTTATGGATGTGATTGTTTTCATCCGCTGGAGTTAAAACCTCAGATTCGTCAATGTAGTCAGTTCCAAGAGCCTCCAATATTTGGGCTTCTACGAAATGGCCGATCCTTGCTTTGGCCATTACCGGGATGGTCACCGCCTCAATGATCTCGGAGATCATTTGAGGGTCTGACATCCTGGCCACACCACCGTCAGCCCTAATGTCAGAAGGGACTCTTTCTAGTGCCATAACCGCTACAGCACCAGCATCTTCTGCGATTTTTGCTTGGTCTGGGGTGACCACATCCATAATCACTCCACCCTTTAACATCTGAGCTAGCCCAGACTTTACTGTCCAAGTTCCCGTGTTAGGTTTTATTTCTGTTGCCATGTATAACCTCCGTTTTCAGTGATACAAACTGAATGCACCTATCCAGATTATAACCCTACATACTAGCAAGCTTCAATTAAGAACAACGATCTTATTTTTAGAACCCTGCTTCTGCGACCAGCTTCGCCAATTCTATTGTCCTACAGCTGTACCCCCATTCATTGTCATACCAGCCAACTACTTTAGCCATGCCGTTGTCCAAGGTTATCGTGGATAGCCCGTCAATGGTGCAACTGTACTTACTTGCGCGATAGTCAGAACTTACCAAAGGTTCATTGGAATATTCAAGGATGCCCTTGAGTCTATTCTGGGATACCTCTAGGTATGCCTGGTTAATTTCTTCGGACGTGGCTCTTTTTTTTAGGGTTGCGACAAAGTCTGTAACTGATACCGTTGCTGTCGGCACCCTGAAGGCCATCCCATCCACCTTTCCCTCTAAATTTGGTATAACCTGCCCTACTGCTTTGGCAGCTCCAGTGGTAGTGGGAATTATATTCATTGCTGCAGCTCTGCCCCGGCGTTTGTCTTTGTGTCTTTTGTCAAGAACTTGTTGGTCGTTGGTATAAGAATGGATGGTAGTCATCATTCCTTGTTCTATGCCGAAGGAATCATCCAACACTTTCATTAACGGTGCTGCGCAATTGGTTGTGCATGAAGCATTTGACATTATGTGATGTTTGTTTTTGTCATAGTGATGCTCATTGACTCCCAACACTATCGTAATGTCTTCGTTTTTTGCGGGAGCGGAAATTATTACTTTCTTTGCCCCGCCTTCTAAATGGCCAGACGCTTTTGCGGAATCAGTAAATTTGCCAGTGCATTCAATGACGATATCAACACCATGGTCTCCCCAAGGGAGTAAAGAAGGTGACTCGGAATTTAGACAAACCACAGGATGCCCGTCTATTACAATAGAATCCTCGGTCCATTTAACGTCGCCTTTGAATGTTCCGTAGGTTGTGTCATATTTAAACATGTGAGCATTACTTTCAGGGTCTGCAAAGCTATTTATTGCCCCTATCTCAACATCTTTGTACCCTTCTTGAACCACAGCCCTCAATATCAATCTACCTATTCTTCCGAAACCGTTAATACCAATACGCGTCTTCATGTAATTTGAACCCTTTTAGTCTAATGAGTCTCTTTGTTCATATATAACTAGCTTATATAGCGGGAGTAAAGATCTCTTCCTGCAAATCTACATCTACTGCCTAAATTTTCCTCAATGCGTATGAGTCGGTTGTATTTAGCGGTTCTTTCACCTCTGGCAGGAGCCCCGGATTTTATTTGCCCAGAATTTGTAGCTACTGCTAAGTCAGATATAAAAGTGTCTTCTGTTTCACCCGACCGATGACTTATAACCGTGCCCCATCCTACAGATTGGACTAGGCTGATAGCCTCTAATGTTTCGGTTAAAGTACCGATTTGATTTGGCTTTATGAGCACAGCATTCGCTGCCTGAGTTTCGATGCCTTTTGATATTCTAGTTGTGTTCGTTGTAAGCAAATCATCTGCAACGAGTTGTATTTTACTGCCTAGTCGGCGCGTCATTTCCCCCCAGTCACTCCATTCATCATCTGATAAGCCATCCTCAATGCTTATGATCGGATACTTTTCTACCCAGGTAGAATACATTTCACTAAACTGTTCGCCCGAAACCAGCCTTTTTTCACATTTCAAGTTGTAAAGTTTATTTTCTGAGTCAAAAAGTTCCGTTGCTGCTACATCTAAAGAGATAAAAAAATGGAGACCGCATTCATAGCCAGAAGAAGTTATGGCATCTACTAGAAGCTCTAAAGCGGCCTCGTTGGATGGTAAATGCGGGGCGAATCCACCCTCATCTCCAACCGTGGTACTGAGATTGTTTTCGCTGAGATTGTTCTGAAGCGATTGATATACTTCGGAACCGGCTTTAATGGCGTCAGCGAAGGTTCCAAACCCGACAGGTACTATCATGAATTCCTGAATGTCAGTGGAATTTTCAGCATGTTTGCCGCCATTAATGACGTTCAACATTGGTACGGGAATTAAGTATTTATCTGATTCTGAAATGTGAGCGAATAACTCTTTCTTAGATGAAATGGCAGCAGCCTTGGCAGTAGAAAGGGATACTCCTAATGTGGAATTTGCGCCTAAATTACTTTTGTTTGCGGTCCCGTCTAGCTCAATTAATTTAGAATCTAATTTTTCTTGATCAAAGGCATCAAAGCCGATGACGTTTGGGCGTATAACATTCTGGATATTACCGAGTGCTTTCAGTACACCCTTTCCATGGTATCTGTTTTTATCACCATCTCGAAGTTCGATTGCCTCGTATTGCCCTGTACTAGCACCTGAAGGTACGGCAGAGGTACCTACAGAACCATCTTCTAAGACCACATCTACCTCGACCGTAGGGTTTCCCCTTGAATCAAGGATTTCTCTTGCCTTGATATTATGAATTGAAGTCATTTTAGGATGGTCCTTAATTTTTGTTAGCTTGACAGATTGCGAATTGAATGGTCTCTTCTGGACTGTTCGCTACTATTATTCCACAATCTAAATGTTCGTCCCTGAGTAAACTCCAAGTGTTCAGTCCAATTACTGACTTTGAGTCTGATAATGCCAGCGCTATTTCAGATAAAGTCCCGTAGGAACCACCGATCGCGATGACCGAATTTCCAGCCCTAGTAACTAGTAAGTTACGACCATTTCCAAGCCCAGTACAGATAGGTATGTCAACATACTCGTTTGAATCGAGAGAGTTCATTCCTGGCAAAATTCCTATAGTAGTTCCACCATGCTTTTTGGCTCCTTTGCAAACAGATCTCATAACTCCTTTTTGACCCCCACAAACCACTGTTACGTTGGCTTTTGCCAAAAGAGAACCTACCTCTTCAGCAAGCATGGTATTTTCAGGGGAGGCGGAGCTTTCACCTATTACAGCAATTATCAAATATCACCTTATTCGAGACGCCATTTACAGGATCTATTGAGCTCCTGCCATAATATCGACCAATTCTTGTACAGCTTCCGCGGATTTCCTTAAAGCGTTAAGCTCATCGCTATTCAAATTCAACTCAATTATCTCCTCTACTCCATTTGAGCCAAGTTTGACTGGCACACCAACATAGAGATCACTGATGCCGTATTGGCCTTGTAAATATGCAGTGCATGGAAGTATCTCTTTCTTATCAAAAATAATTGCCTTTACCATTTGAACAATTGATGCCGAAGGAGCGTAAAAAGCACTTCCAGTCTTCAAATAATTCATTATTTCTGCGCCACCATCCCTCGCCCTTTGTACTATCTCTTCCAATCTTTTCGGAGCTATAAGTTTAGACACTGGGGTTCCTGCAACATTTGTGCTTTCCACCATAGGTACCATTGTGTCTCCATGTCCGCCAAGTACATAAGCAGAGACAGAGTTCACGGATACTCCTAACTCTTCCGCGAGAAAAGTTCTGTATCTAGATGTATCAAGGATGCCAGCCATGCCTACCACTCGATTACTCGGGAACCCAGTGATTTTCAAAGCCTGTTGTGCCATTGCATCCAGAGGGTTTGTTACTATCAAATGAACACTATTTGGAGAAAATTTAGCAGTTTGTTCCACCACACTGGTAACTATTTTCATATTAGTGAGCAGTAAATCATCTCGGCTCATGCCAGGTTTACGAGCCATTCCTGAGGTTACAACGACTACATCAGACCCTTCGGTCTCTTCATATCCATTGGTACCTACAATGCTGGCGTCTGTTCCTAAAATTGGCCCAGATTCAAGCATGTCCAAAGCCTTTCCTTGAGGTAGCCCATCTACGATATCCACCAAAACAACGTCAGCATAGCCTCCATCAAAAATACGTTGAGCGGTTGTCGCACCTACGTTTCCAGCCCCAACAACAGTCACTTTGTTTCTCATTTAATTCCTCTTTTCTGGTGTTTTAGTAATCCTAACTTCGGTTTTATTTACAAACCAGTTTGACTAGATGATTATAGCTAGAAGGTCGCCCTTTACAACAGTTTGTCCAGGTTCTACTATCAATGACTGGATACGCCCATCTTTCGGTGAAGGCAAAGTATTTTCCATCTTCATAGCTTCTAAAACTGCTATTGGGTCACCCCGGTTTACTTGTTGGTCCGCTTCCACTAGGTATTTCAAAAACACACCTGGCATGGGAGACTTCAGCTCTCCATTAGAATTTTCTGCTGGTTTTGAGTCTCTGGTGGGCTTTGGATTTCGAATTCCATCAGAAATTGAAACCACATTTTGGTTAATAGGATCGATTTCCACTTTATAGAAAGTGTCGTCAACAAACACATTGAAAGATTTTGTCTTTAAACTTTTAACGGGGACTTCCTTTGTTCCTGTTGCAGTAATTTCGTGATTCTCTGAGCGATCACTGTCAGCATTTAGATCAAGCCCGTGTTTTATTCTGAGAAATTTCATTCCTGTGGTGGGGTACAACGCGTAAATTAGGATTTCATCAATATCGCTCGTGATGTCGGCCACTTCTTTTTCTGCTCGTTTTAATTCAGGCTCTATTAAATTTCCAGGCCTTTCATTGATGGTCTTTATTTCTGCGGTATCAAAGGACTCGAAGACCACGTCTTTAATTTGATTAGCTACCTTAGAAGGGGGCCTGCCGTACATTCCGGTGAGATACTCCTTCACTTGATTGGACACCATTTTGTATCTACCAAAGAGCACATTACTAACTGCTTGAGATCCGATCATCTGACTCATCGGTGTCACCAATGGAGGGTATCCCAGTTCTTTTCTAGTGATGGGGATATCTTCCAGAACCTCATTAAGCCTATCCAATGAGTCAGCTTCTCTAAGCTGCGATATCAAGTTACTCGCCATTCCACCAGGTATTTGATGACTCAGAATTTTAGTGTCTATAACAGAGACTTTTGGGGTTTCCAAATATTCGCGATACTTTGGCAAAATTGATTCTAGGTAATCCCCTAAATTTATAAGGGTGTCTAGATCCAATTTAGGATCATTTTCTGTGCCTCGTAAAGTAACAACAAGTGGTTCTACAGCTGGCTGCGAAGTTCTCAATGCCAGTGGAGCTAGGCAAGCATCAACTACGTCTACCCCTGCTTCAATCGCTTTTAAAACAGTCATAGAGGCCATGCCACTGGTGTAATGGGTGTGTAGTTGAATAGGCACCGTCACCACTTCTTTCAATGCTGAAATTAATTCAAAGGCATCGTAAGGTGATAAGAGTCCTGCCATATCTTTAATACAAAGACTATCCGCCCCCATTTCTTGGAAAATTTTGGCTCTATCGAGATAGTAGTCCAAACTATATATTGGCCCACCCATCTTTCCGCTTTCGGTGACTGAATAACAAATTGCCATTTGTAAATGCTTACCGTTATTTTTTACAGCTTCAGCAGCTCGGATCAGATTCCATTCGTCGTTCAATGCATCAAACACCCTAAAAATGTCGATTCCGTTTGTCGCAGAGCGTTCAACAAACGCATCTACTACGTCATCAGCATACGCTTTGTACCCAACCAGAGATTGCCCTCTTAACAGCATTGACAAGGGAGTCTTCGTTATTAATTTTTTGAATTGGCGCAACCTTTCCCAAGGATCTTCAGCTAAATATCTGGTAGTAGCGTCGAAAGTAGCTCCCCCCCAGACTTCCATAGACGCGAAACCGACCTGGTCCATTTGGGCCGCGATGGGTTCCATATCCTTCATTTCGAGTCTTGTGGCAAGAAGGCTTTGGTGAGCGTCCCGGAAGGTAGTGTCAGTGATACCAAAAGAGTTAAGTGTGTTCATGTAATCGGGTGAATCCTTGGGTTATTTATAAGTAATAGGCCTGCCACCCCATCCTCTAATTACACGATTATGCGAATATGGAAGAGGATAAAGAGCTGCATGTTTCCAGGAAGATATTAAATTACTATTTTTTGGGTCTGGAGTTTTGGTAGCATCCAAATACATTTGAATGGCAGTTGATATAGCAGCTATATGTTCCTGGGTTGATTTCATACCGTTTACAAAGGAATGCTCCCATGTTTCTTGGGAGGTATAGTTTCTCTTTTGTTAGCCAACATTTTCAAGGCTCTTATGACTTTTAGCCGTGTCTGGCCAGGTTCTATCACGTCGTCTATCATGCCCCTGCTCGCAGCAATGTAGGGATTCATTAGATTTTCTTCGTATTCTGTTACCAACTGGTCAGTTAATTTTTGTGGATCATCTGACTCTCTGATTTGTGATCTATGGATTATATTAACTGCACCTTCTGCACCCATTACTGCGACTTGACCTGTTGGCCACGAGTAATTTATATCCCCTTTAAGATTCTTGCTGCTCATCACGATATAAGCACCCCCATAGGCCTTTCTAATCAGAACACTTATTTTTGGAACAGTAGCTTCCGCATAGGCGAATATTAACTTTGCACCATGTCGGATAATTCCTCCGTATTCTTGAGAACTGCCAGGCATGAACCCGGGAACATCTATAAAAGTCACTAAAGGTATATTGAAGGCATCGCAGAATCTTACGAACCTTGCTGCTTTAACAGATGCATCTATATCAAGGACACCAGCGAAATGGTCAGGTTGTTGTGCGACGATTCCTACCGATTTCCCATCAAAACTTGCGAATCCAACCAGTATGTTGGGTGCAAAATTCTTGTGGACTTGCAAAAATCTGTCTTCATCCACGACCGTGTGAATGATATCAAGCATATTATAAGGTTGGTTCGGGTTATCCGGTATCAAGCCGTTCAAATTATCAGAATATCTATCGGGCGAATCACCGTTACCAATTAAGGGAGAGTTCTCCATATTGTTTTGGGGTAGATAACTTAATAATTCCTTAACTCTGGCAATGCATGATTCTTCCGTTTCTTCTGCGAAATGGGCAACGCCACTTTTAACCGTGTGCGCTTCAGTTCCTCCTAAATCTTCGTGAGATATATCTTCGGAAGTTACTGCCCGTATAACATCAGGACCGGTGATGTACATCTGGCCCAATCCCTCGACCATGAAAATGAAATCAGTCAGGGCTGGAGAGTAAGTAGCGCCTCCGGCAGCCGGCCCCATCATGACTGATATCTGCGGTATTACACCTGAAGACATCACGTTTCTGTGGAAAATAGAGCCATAGCCCGAAAGGCTGTCAATTCCTTCCTGGATTCTTGCACCCCCTGAATCTATTAGCCCGATAATTGGGGCACCGCTTTCAATGGCCTTGTCCATTACTTTGCAGATTTTGTTGGCTACAGCTTCTGATAATGAGCCACCTAGCACAGTAAAATCTTGTGCGTAGACAAAAGTAAGTCTGCCATTGACTTCGCCGTACCCTGTGACTACAGCGTCGCCTAGAAAATGCTGGTCACCCAAGCCAAAATTCGTGGACCTATGTAATACCAACGGGTCCAACTCTTCAAAGGAACCATCGTCCAGAAGCAAGGAAATGCGTTCTCTGGCTGTTAGTTTACCCCTTTTGTGTTGGGCCTCAACCCGTTTATCGCCACCACCTTTCAGGCTTAGGGCTTTCTTTTCCGACAGTTCTTCGTTTTTTTTCGACGTGGAGTTTTCTTGTGACATATGACTGGATTAAAATGTGGACTATTTAATAATATTGATTGGATAGAAATACATATACGTGGCATTTATTATAGCTCAATGGAAATAAGTATCTAGTTCTATTGAAATCTCGTTGTTTATATGAACCACATCAGGACGAAGGAATAAACTAAATTGACCTTGTTTGACTGGGAATCTAAAACATATTTAATGGGGATACTAAATGCTACCCCTGACTCGTTTTCTGGCGATGGTATTCATCAGGATGTGAACCTGACTGTATCGAGAGGTATCGAAATGTTGTCAGGAGGGGCAGATGTGCTGGATGTAGGTGGCGAATCTTCTAAACCTCCGTCTGTTTATGGGCATGTGCATAAAGTTTCGGTGGATGAGGAAATCCAAAGGATTGTTCCGGTCATACGGGCATTGAGCCTCGAAACAGAGGCGGTAATCAGTGTAGATACCTACAAAGCCAAAGTAGCCAAAGCAGCCATTTCCGCTGGAGCCACAATGGTTAATGATATTTGGGGACTCGGACGAGATTCTGAGATGGTACACCTTATAGCGGAAACCGGAGTATATGTAGTGATCATGCACAACACAAAATCCCCTAAATACAAAGATGTTGTTAAAGATACCGTAGCGTTTTTGAAAAAGAGGGTTGCTTTTGCCATTTCAGCTGGCATAGATAAAGACAAAATCATAGTGGACCCAGGAATAGGTTTCGCGAAAGGATCTGAACAAAACCTTCAAATCCTGAATCGGCTGCACGAATATAAAACAATAGGTGTGCCGGTGATGGTAGGAACATCTCGCAAATCTACGATTGGCGAAATTTTGGAATTACCAATTGATGATCGCATTGAAGGGACTGCTGCCACTGTATCGGTAGCTATAACTAGGGGGGCTGATATGGTTAGGGTTCATGATGTTCCGGAAATGCACAGAATATCCACAATGACAGATGCGATAGTAAGAAGGCGGGCACAATAAATATTTCAACAAATGTGTATGTGGGTTTGGGGAGCAATATAGGTGACCGGTTCACCAATATTACCGATGCTACTCAGATGCTGAGAAAGTTGGCCGATACACTCTATTCTTCTAAAATGTACGAAACCAGCCCTTACGGGTTTTCTAAACAACCAGCATTCTTGAATTCTGTGTGTAAATTATCTACTCAATTAACCCCATGGCTTTTTCTTCATCGCGTGAAGGAAATAGAGAAAAATCTTCAAAGACACAGAGTTTTTGCCAACTCTCCTCGAACAATTGATATAGATATTTTGATGTGGGGCGATATCGCACTTGAAAGCCAACTTTTAACTATTCCACATCCGAGGTTTCATGAGAGGATGTTTGTGTTAGACCCCTTGTTTGAAATCTCGCCCACCCTGGTACATCCGCTTCTGAAATTAACAGTCGATGAAATGCGTCAGGGAGTTCAAAAGAAAGAACCGTTAGAGATACTGCCATCCTGTGTGTGTTTATTCTAAAAAATTCAAATTATTAACGTAATTCAGGAGGTAGAAGGTTTGGGACTGAATTAGCAATGGGGAATTCCTCTTCGCACCGAGAGCAAATCAATTTTCCTTCCAGGATTTCATCGTCCTTTTCTGAATCCACATGTAATCCAAAATTCGATTTACATAATGGGCATCTTATGATGTCTAGAAACGTTTTTTTCACTTTATGAACCTCTGGAATGAAGCTTATATTTGTTAAGAGATCGTTGATATATATATCAAGTTTAACAAGTCCGAAAGTAGATAAACCAAAAGCCCTAAAACCAGCACCATATTGTATCCGTTTAGCAACATTTTAAGTCTTTTTGATTGAGGCTTTTCATGATGCACAACTAAGCTAGATTTTGAAATGAAATTCAGATGTCGTTTAGCCCTTATCATGTAAAACATCCCCAATACGAAAACAAATTTTAATCCTAAGATTAAAACGTATTGGTATCCAATGTTGCCGGGAGTCAGCCTGTTAAATGCCATTATTGCCCCAGTGGCTAAAAGTACGAATATGCAGGCGTCGACTAGCCCCCTAAATTCTGTAGACAATTGGGATTGTAATTTTCCAATAAACGAAATTTCAGAATGCTTCACTGCAGGATTTAGAACCAAAACCCAGAATATACTCCCACCCACCCATGCAGTTGCGGAAATGAGATGTGTCCACCGTACAAAAAGATGAAATAGGTCTGATATATTCAATTTTCAGTTCGCTTTATTTCGTAAAATTAACAATTGTTTATTTAGTTCTTCTATACTTATTTCGCCTTGCCAATGACTTGCGATATGGCCTTGAGAGTCCACAAACACTGTAGTTGGATACACCTTGATATGATAATCAACAGACACTTTTCCTGTAGGGTCGGCCCCCACGGCAAAATGTATGTTTTTTTCTGTCACAAAATCTTGCCCATCTTGAGCTGAATCTAAACCAAGCAATTGAATGCCCACAACTTTTACGGAATTTTTGTTCTCCAAATAAAATTGATCTATTTGGGGGAATTCAGCTACGCAAGGCGGGCATGCTGGGAACCAGAAATTAACAACGGTGAGCTTACCACTTTGTAAACTTAAGTCGAATACAGCATTTTTCTTATAATCGACTGTTTCGTAGAGATCTATTTTGAAAGGTGGTGCAATTTCCGTGTTTTCAATGAATGAACAAGCTGATAAAAACACTGCGAGGCATAAAGTTATTGGTAGGTATTTCATGTGACAAATTATTTTTTAAATTTAGTCCAATTTTCCGCATTACGGCGGATCAGGTGGGTTTTCAAACATTAGAGTTTGGCCTTTTTCTAAAAGAAGGCGCAGTTTATTTTCATCTAGGTCTCTTTCTTTCAGAAATGCTTCCAATGCTTCCATTGGAAGAATGGATTCGTGAAACTCTTTTCCTAACCTGTTTTTGCTTTCTGAAATCACATTTTTCCGTACCGCAGCGATGAAATACGCATTAGATAATTTTTCTCGAATCATTTTGTCAGAGATCTCTCTGTACCGGGATGCCTGTACATCAACTATGACCTGAACAATCGTATCCTTTATTTCATGGTTTTCTATTTCAGATAGTATTTTACTATTCGGATACTCGTCCTTATCTTCGATGACAATTGAAATTGTTTTGAATCTTCTGGCATTCACTTCTACGAATTTGTAGGATTCAAGTCGATTCCGCTTGTCGGTGTCTGTTGAAATAGTTATAGCACAAAATCCTTTGGAATCTTTCTCCTCACCGAAATCTATCCTTTCTAGACTACCTGAGTAGACTACAGGGGGATCGTCATTGAGAACTTGATGCCTATGCACGTGACACAGTGCGATGTAATAGAGTTTCCTGTTGGCTAAGGATTTGGTGGGTAATATATAATCTTTACCTAAGGTCATTGATTTTTCTGAACTTGTTATAGCCAAATCGACCGATACGTGAGAGGCTAGGATTGACGGTAGGGAAGAATCTAAATTTTCTATTTCTTTGTTCAAATCCACAATTAATTTTTTTTCTATCGCTTTGTTCAAATTTTCGTTGGAAAGTTGGCTATATCCTGAAAGGGACATAAAATCCCCTTTTCTTATCCAAGGCAAAGATATAATTTGTATGTTCCCATTTGGTGTTTTAATAACTTCCGTTTTTAATTCGCTGGCTACGTGAACATTTTCTATTTCTAGGGTGGAAAATATATCCAAAGTGGTTGCAGGCCCCGGTATGTTTGGTGAATCGTGATTACCGGCAAGTAGAAAAACTTGAATCCCTTTTTTGGCAAGTTTTGAAATTCGCTTTACGAACTCTCTTTGATGGGTCTGAGTCGGATTTCGGCTTTTGTATGCGTCTCCACACACCAATACTAAATCGGCTTTTTCATTAATGGCATAGTCAACAAGCTCATCAAATGAGGTCAAGAAATCTTGGAGACGAGATGAGGTCCTACTTTCAGGGTGGGGTCGGCTGTAATTTTCGACCCCTATATGTATGTCGGCCGTATGAATCACTAGCATTCACACCACCCCTTTTGTAGCTAGGGTTTATGGTTCATCACCACAATATAACGATTATAATTGGGGCGATATCTTCATTTTAATGGCTAGTTCCGATTCTAGTTCGTCTAACCCCACTCTGGTTTGTTGCATCGAATCTCTTTCTCTAATCGTCACTTGATTATCATCAAGCGAGTCAAAGTCTACTGTTACGCATAAGGGAGTTCCTATTTCGTCTTGCCTTCTGTACCTTCTCCCGATGCTTTGGGCATCGTCATATTGTACGTGACCTCCAATCAACGCGGATCTACGAAGCGTATCAAAAACTGTCTTGGCCAAAGGTGTCAGTTTTTCGTTACGACTTAATGGCAGTACTGCTACTTTGACAGGTGCGATTGATGGATCCAATTTGAGAATAACTCTTGTTTCAATTTTCCCCGATGCCGAAGTAAGTTCTTCTTCACAATAGGCGTCGACTAGTAGAGCCATTACCGCTCTGTCTACCCCCCATGATGGTTCTATAACGTAGGGGATGACATGCTGGCCAGAGGATTCGTCATAATAAGTGAGTTTTTCACCACTCATTTCCATGTGTGATTTGAGGTCGTAATCGGTACGGTTTGCTATTCCTTGAATCTCCCCCCAGCCCCATGGAAAGTTGTATTCAATATCATAGGTTGCCTTCGCATAATGAGAAAGTTCGTCATCTTCGTGGCGTCGCACCCTTAGATTATCCGAATTGAGGCCGATTTGGCCGTACCATGCAAGGCAGTCTTGTATCCATTGGTCATGAATTGCTTCATCTTCTCCCGGCATGACAAAGTATTCTATTTCCATCATCTCGAACTCTCTAGTTCTGAATATGAAATTGCCAGTTGTTATTTCATTGCGAAATGCCTTTCCTATTTGAGCGATGCCAAAGGGGAGCTTCTTCCGAGTCGAGTTGATCACATTATTAAAATTCACAAAAATGCCTTGGGCTGTTTCAGGCCTCAAGTACACTGTTGAGGCATCCTCTTCAACGGGACCCATGAAGGTTTTGAACATTAGGTGAAAAAATCTGGGTTCGGTTAACTTTCCTGAACATTCTGGGCAGACTTCAGTTTCAATATGGTCTTCACGGTACCGTCGGTTGCAATCATTACATTCCACCAGAGGGTCAGTGAAACTTTCTAGATGACCACTCGCTCGCCATGTATCAGGGTGCATGAGAATAGAGGCATCTAGCCCTACCATGTCATCTCTTTTCCATACCATGGTGTTCCACCAGTGTTCTTTTACGTTTCTTTTTAATTCAACACCTAGCGGCCCGTAATCCCAAGTACTGGCCAATCCACCATAGATTTCACTGCTTTGATAAACAAACCCTCTCCGTTTACATAATGAGCTTATTTTTTCTATGTCTAGAGATGAATCATTTGCAGCCAATTGCATGCTTCCTATCGATGAATTTTCAAATGTTTAGTATAGCAGAGCTAACAGTGGGGATAGTCATAAATCGGATGTAATTTT
>QGNN01000022.1 GCA_003228105.1 Chloroflexota bacterium | reverse complement strand
TTTCCTGGATTTGGTAAATCCTCTGATGGGTTTCCTAGGGTATATTGGATTGGAAGGACGATTCTGGGTTGCAGGGCAATTATTGTGTCTTGAATTAACGTGTTGTCTTGATCCTCAGGCGGAGTCACAGGCACAAAAAGGATGTCAGTTTGGCCTATGTCATCTATCTGGGAAGGCGTGAATTTTTGAGAGAGAGCACCTATGTGGCAAAGGGTTAAACCTTCAGCCTTAATGGTATAAATGGTGTTTATTTTTCGGGCTGAACCTTGTTCGATTGTGGTAAGTGCTGTTCCGAACCCTTTGATATAGAAATTGTTTATTTCGTATTCTCCTGGGCCGTTTATTATCCGCGGATCCCCGCTTATTGAAGCAACGTTCAAATGCTTCGAACTGTCATGGGTTACAGTGACGATGTGGGCTGCGCGAGGGGTCATAAAAGTACCGTCAGAACTGTCATACGGATCGGTTACTAGGACTAAATCTCTACTATTAATACTTACGGATGAATGACCGAGCCAATTAATTTCCATATGAAGATAACCTCAGAATAAATGTATTACATGGAGTATAACAACCCATCACTTTTAGCTTCAAGTGAAATTAACAGTAATCTTTTGGAGGTTGCCTTTTGTTCACATTTTACTAGACGGTAAAATCAACTAAGAGTAATCTAGTTTTATTATGTTTGAAACATTAACAGATAGGCTTACTTCGGTAATCAAATCCATTTCCAACAAGGGACATCTGACTGAGAAAGATATCGATGCTGCGCTCAAGGAAGTGAGGCGAGCCCTGTTAGAGGCTGACGTAAATTTCAAAGTGGCAAGATCATTTGTGGCTTCCGTTAAAGAACAGGTTATGGGTGAGGAAATTTTATCTAGCATTACTGCCGGCCAGCATGTCGTAAAAGTAACCAGTGACGAACTGATAAAAACTCTCGGTGGCGATTCCGTAGAACTAAATAAAAAAGAAAAGCATAATACTGTCTTGATGGTGGGCCTCAATGGGTCTGGCAAAACGACGACTTCTGCAAAACTTGCCAAACATTTAAAAGACTCCGGCCAATCCGTTGGCTTGGTTGGTGCTGATGTTCATAGGCCCGCCGCTATACAGCAACTGTCAGTTCTAGCAGATCAGGTAGGTGTTAGCCTCTATGAGGCCGGTACAGAGGTTTCAGCGGCAAAGGTGTCTGTTGATGGGTATGAGGCCGGCAAAAACCGCAATTTTGACTGGACAATTATCGATACAGCAGGACGCTTTCAAGTCGATAGTGAATTAATGGATGAATTGGAGGAAATCAAAAAATCCATAAATCCAACCGAAGTACTTTTAGTGGTTGACGCTATGACAGGGCAGGAATCCGTTAATGTGGCTCAAGATTTTCATGATCGGATAGGTTTGACGGGTTTGGTGTTGACAAAAATGGACGGTGATGCCCGAGGGGGAGCTGCTTTATCAATCACCTCGGTGACCGGGATACCGGTTAAGTACATTGGAGTCGGCGAAAGAATAGACGCTCTTGAAAAATTTCACCCGGATCGCCTGGCCTCCCGGATATTGGGTATGGGTGATATTCTAACCCTCGCTGAGAAAGCCCAGGCTACATTTGATCAGGATCAGATGGCAGATCTTGAACGCAAAATTAAACAAGAAACTTTTGATCTAGAAGATTTTCTTAACCAAATGCAAGCAGTCAAAAAGATGGGTTCTATGGGCCAAATACTTGAAATGCTCCCTGGCTTTTCTACGATGAAGGGTAAAGTTAATACTGAAGACTTGGACGATAATCACCTTGTGAAAGCCGAATCCATAATATATTCGATGACCCCGGAGGAAAGATCCAAACCAGAGATGATTGGTGGTAGCAGAAGAAGAAGGATCGCCAAAGGTAGTGGTACTTTCCCACAAGACGTAAATCAACTTTTAAACCAGTTCAAACAGGTCAAAAAAATGATGAAAGAAATGTCATCATCTGGCGGTCAGAAAAAGATGATGCGTATGCTTTCTCAGAAAGGGAACCCTTTCGGATTTTAATTGTGATCTGAATCAAAAGTAGTCCCATATCAACTGTTGGAGCGGATGCCTGATATAATCATAATGTTAGATTTCCAAATGGGAACCTAGGTAAAAATAGAATATTGAGGAGGTAAATCGCATGGATATAATTACAATAGCGATCGCCGGCCTCATCAGTTTAATTGTTGGTACAGTTTTAGGTATTAGCGTTAAGCGTCTCCAAACCTTCAGGAGTAAAGTCGCCGCCCGCTCTGAAGCGGAACATATGCTAGAGCAGGCTTTAGATGAACAGCGATCGATACTCTTAGAGGCAAAAGAGGAAGCTTTAAAACTTCAAAGAAATGGAGATGAAGAGCTTAAAGAGAGACGTGGCGAAGTACGAAAAATGGAACGTCGAGTTGCTAGTAGAGAAGAGAATGCAGAGAAGAGGTCACAAAATTTAGAGCGAAGAGAACATAAATTAAATGACCTTGAAAAAGAGATAGAAGACCTCTATAAGAAAGCAGAGGTGGTCAAATCTCAAAGTATTGAGCGACTTGAAATTGTAGCTGACATGACCATGGATGATGCTAAAGATGTCATCATGGCAACTGCTGAGGACGATAATCGTCATGAATTGGCTCTTAAGTATCGAGATATGGAAGAGTCGACAAAAAATGAGGCAAATGACAAGGCTAGAATGATATTGGGCCAGGCGATCCAGAGACTGGCTTCAGATGTTGTTTCAGAGGCCACAGTGAGTACGGTGCCAATTCCTAGTGACGACATGAAAGGTCGTTTGATAGGACGCGAAGGACGCAATATACGCTCAATAGAGCGAAACACTGGAGTTGATATAATAATTGACGACACTCCTGAAGCGATCACTTTATCTTGCTTCGATCCAGTCAGGAGGGAAGTTGCTAGGTTGGCGGTGACCAAACTTGTAGCTGACGGCCGAATACATCCTGCGAGAATCGAAGAAATGGTGAAAAAGTCTCAGGAAGAAGTAGAGGAAACCATATGGAAAAGTGGTGAATCAGCAGTGCTTGAGGCTGATGTTAGAGGTTTGCACCCAGAATTAATTAGGTTATTAGGCAGACTGAAATATAGGTTTAGTTATGGAGAGAATGTATTAATGCATTGTCTGGAGGTAGCCCATCTTTCGGGCCTCTTGGCGGCTGAAGTTGGTGCAAATGTGAAGGTAGCTAAGGTTGGGGGGTTGCTTCATGACATAGGTAAGGCACTAAGCCACGAGATCGAAGGGCCTCACGCAGAAATAGGTGCAGATATAGCAAAAAAATATAAGGTTTCGCATAGAGTAACTACCTGCATAGGCGAACACCATGATGACGAAATGAGTTCAGTGGAATCCTTTATAGTTGCAGCAGCAGATGCTTTAAGTGCGGCTAGACCAGGTTCTAGGAAAGACACAGTCGAAAACTATGTTAAGAGGATGGAAGAATTAGAGGAAGTTGCCGGGGATTTTGAAGGTGTTGCGAAATGCTTCGCAATTCAGGCCGGCAGAGAGGTTAGGATTATGGTTGAACCGGACTCGGTGGACGATGTTTCTGCGACATCTCTTGCGAGAGACGTTGTGAAGAATATCGAGGAGAAACTTGCATATCCAGGTCAAATTAAAGTAGTGGTCATACGCGAAAAACGATCTGTAGAGTACGCAAGATAGAAGTTTTCAGCATAACTAATAGATTTGTGACACCTACTGGGAGTTAGAAAAACTGACTCCCAGAGATGGATTGGAATGGATCATATAGAAGTAGATCTACATCTACATACCAATCATTCTGATGGAGCTTTGTCTCCTAGCGAGCTCATGGAGCTTTGTTTTGAACGAGGCCTTCAGACGATAGCAGTTACGGACCATGACACTACCTCTGCATTGCAGGAGGCTCGAGAATGTGCATCAAAGTTCGGAATCAGGTTGATAAACGGAATAGAATTAGGTACTAATTACCTCAAAGATGAGGTGCATATTCTGGGATATGGAATAGATCTACAAGATGTAGGTTTCCAAGATAGGCTTTCAGTATTTAGAAGGGGCCGATTACTCAGAGGGAAGAAGATAATTGAAAAGCTTGTTTCTATTGGACTTAACATATCGTGGGAAATGGTTAGGAATATTGCAAAGGGAGATTCTGTAGGTAGGCCCCATATTGCGATGGCGTTGGTGAAATCAGGGTACTCGACAAATATTAAAGATGCTTTTGAGAAGTATTTGAATGTAGATTCACCAGGGTTTGTTCCCAGAGAGATGATCACAGCTACTGAAGCCGTGGAAATTCTTAGGGACAACGGATCACTTCCTGTTTTGGCCCATCCTCTTTTATCCACTTCAAAGTCTGGAAGAAAAAGTATCCAGAATTTGATTGAGTTAATTCCTAAACTTTGTGCAGTTGGCTTGGGAGGTATAGAGGTTTATTATGGTGATTACAATTCTCGCCAAGTGTCTCATTTGACTGAGATAGCCGAACAATACTCTTTAATCAAATGTGGTGGTAGCGACTACCATAACTCGGAAAATAGAAACGACCCACACCCTGGGGATGTAGGTCCCCCTCCAGAATCAGTTGACCAAATAGATCTAGCCATTTCCCGTGAATTTTAGTCAATATATCTTTTTAATTACTGTTGGTGTCGGCTCCTATCTTATAGGTGCGATTCCCATTTCTTATCTATTGGGAAGATTTTGGGCCAAAATAGACATTAGAACTAAGGGTTCCAAAAATGTTGGAGCATCCAACCTGACTGTGAATGGTGGCAAAGGCATTGGAATCACGGCTGGTTTGATGGATTGTTTAATAAAAGGAACTTCTACTGTTCTATTTCTTAATGTTATTCTCGGCGTGGATCCTTATTTTCTCTTAATTGCTGCTATGAGTTTAGTTGCTGGCCATAACTGGTCCATCTTCATTGGGTTGGAGGGAGGACGGGGAATTGCTACGGCTTTCGGATTGTTGATTGGATTTCAAATGTGGGAAGAAGTTCTTGTACTGACGGTATTTATCGGTATTGTGGGGCGCCTTATTTTGTACAAAGATAGCGGGTTTTGGTGCTTTATTTCTTTCGGATTACTACCCCTCTTGTGCTTTGTTTTTCAAGAGCAAACACATATTATAGTTTTCAGTGTGTTGCTAGGAGTTATGCTTATATTGAAACGCCTTATGTCAAACGAAAATAGTATTCGTAAGGGGTCAGTGAAATACACATTGTTGTGCAGGCTTGTTTTTGATAGAGATATTCTTTCCAAAACTGCATGGCTTGAAAGAAGATGAAATTGATGGTCTTTTATCACGCTAACAGGACAGCATTTGTGATGTACCCTGGGAGCCTATAGTATTTTTGTGCAAATAGTTCATAAAGTACTTTTATGCTTGATGATTTAGATAACCAAATAATTGAAATTCTAGGTTTGGATGGTAGGATGTCTAACGCCAGCATAGCTAGAAATTTAGGCGTTAGTGAAGGTACCATCAGGCGGCGCCTGAATATATTGAAAGATGAAGGTATCATCAATATCAAAGTGGTTATAAATCCGAATTATTTAGCTTCGGAAACTGAGGCTATTATTGGAATACAAGTTGACCTTCCTGTGATCAGAGAAGTTGTTTTGAACCTCAATGAAATTGATGAGATCCGCTGGGTTAATATCACGTCGGGATCTTTTGATATTTTTGTCAACGTGTCTACAAAATCATTGTCTGATCTCCTGGTACTTTTGCAAAACAAAATTGGGAAAATCGCTGGGGTAAAAAAGATAGAGACATTTACGACGTTAGATGTGCCTAAGGATAAACTAAGAGGGATATAATTTTTCTTATCAGTAGACCGGAGGGTTGAATTGTTGAAGGATATTAGTTGTGGAGCTTTGCGATCTCAGGATATTGGAAAATCGCTCACCCTGGCAGGATGGGTTCACCGAAGGCGTGATCACGGCAACCTCATATTTATTGATTTGCGAGATCGCGGTGGATTAGTTCAGGTGGTATTTAACCCAGAATTGGCAGAAAAAGCCCATGAAATTGCCCAACAGCTGCGTAATGAATGGGTTATACAGGTTTCGGGTGAGGTTTCAGCCAGGCCGGAAGGTACTGTAAATGAGGATATGCTATCAGGAGCAGTTGAAGTATATGCTTCAGAATTGACAGTTTTAAACCGGTCTTTGACTCCTCCTTTTTATGTTAATGAGGATACTACAGTTGATGAAAATGTAAGACTCAAATATCGGTACATCGATCTTAGAAGAGAAGTAATGAAAAATGCCATGATAGTCAGACATAAAGTTGTAAAATACATACGTGATTTTTTAGACGCTCAAGGTTTCCTGGAAATCGAAACCCCGATACTGATCAAAAGTACGCCTGAAGGGGCTAGAGATCACATAGTTCCTAGCCGGTTATACCCGGGTAGTTTTTATGCTTTACCCCAATCTCCCCAGCAACTTAAGCAACTTTTAATGGTTGCTGGGTTTGAGAAATATTTTCAGATAGCCAGGTGTTTTAGAGACGAAGATTCTAGAGCTGATAGGCAGCCAGAATTCACCCAGCTAGATTTGGAGATGAGTTTTGTAACCCAGGAAGATGTTCTCTCTTTGACTGAAGATTTATTTAGTGGATTGTTAGAGACTTTGTTTCCTGACAAGAAATTCATGAAACCTTTCCCTAGATTATCTTATGAGCAAAGTATGGGAGATTACGGTACAGACAAACCAGATCTGAGATTTGATATGAAGATGTCAGATTTGGGTAATGCATCGAAGAAAACAGGATTTAATGTTTTTCATAATGTGTTAGATAATCGGGGGATTGTTAAAGGATTTGCGGCTCCTGGGTGTGGAGAATTTACTAGAGGGCAAATAGATGAATTAACAGAATTTGTTAAAGAACGAGGAGCAAGTGGATTAATAGCCATTGGTGTTAATGGTCCTGGCGAATCAGTGGAATCGGTTGATATGGATAAAGTTAAATCAAATATCACACGATTTTTAACACCTGAAAATGTAAGAGATTTTGCTAATGCTACCGGTGCTGCCAACGGAGACCTGGTACTCATTGTGGCAGGAGAACCAAAATCCACTAATGCTGCTTTGGCTGCTTTACGTCATGAAATGGGAATAAGATTGAGGTTAGCTGATCCTGACATGATGTTCTTTGCCTTTGTGACAGATTTCCCGTTATTTGAATGGAATTTGGAGGAGAGGAGATGGGATGCATCCCATCATGCCTTCTGTATGCCCAAAGACGGATTTGGAAAGTATTTACCCAATGACCCAGGTAAGGTCATTGCACAATCATATGACTTAGTTTGCAACGGGCTTGAAATGGCGAGCGGAAGTATAAGGGTTCATAATAGGGAATTGCAGGAAGATATATTCGAGGTGCTTGGTTATTCTAGGGAAGATGTATCGGAAAGGTTTGCCCAGTTGTTGGATGCATTCGAATATGGAGCACCTCCACACGGAGGAATTGCACCAGGCATAGATAGACTTCTTATGGTACTTACGGGGAAAGATTCAATAAGAGATGTGATTGCGTTTCCTAAAACGCAAAGTCAGATGGATCCATTGTTCGGATCTCCCTCACCTGTGGAGCAAAGCCAATTAGAAGAGCTTCATCTGAAAGTGGTGAGTCTCGAGGCCGAAGACAATTAAAAAGTAAAATTAACTAAGCAGATTTTTTTTCCAGGGTTGCCAGTTCGATTATTTCGCTACCATCGGTCGACAATTTCACCGGAGCGTCCCCGGTAATAGCATCTGCCTCAACATCACAGTGTGTTATGCCACTCATGCTGGGTAGTTCAAACATAACTTCCATTAGAGTAGATTCCAAAATAGTACGTAACCCTCTGGCTCCAGTCTTTTGTTCTATCGCTCTTTCCGCTGTGGCCAATAGTGCCTTTTCACTAAAATTCAAATTAACCTCTTCCATTCTGAACAAAGCTTTGTATTGTTCCACAAATGCATTCTTGGGCTCGGTTAATATTCGTACCAAATCGTCTTTTTTGAGTTCATCCAAAGTCACTATAACAGGTAGCCTACCTACGAATTCGGTGATAAAACCAAATTCCATCAAGTCATCAGGATTAAGTTGGTGGCGAACTGAATCGATTACACCCTGGCCGTCGTCGTGATGATTGGTAGTTTGTTTGAATCCTAAGCTGTAGTTATCTTTGTGCACTCTTTTCATAAGCAGTTCGGCCATGCCTTCAAATGCACCACCCACCATAAAGAGGATGTCATCCGTTTTTATTTGCATGAATTCTTGGTGAGGGTGCTTTCGACCACCTTGTGGAGGGACATTAGCAAGACACCCTTCTATGATTTTCAAAAGAGCCTGCTGAACCCCTTCGCCAGAAACGTCCCTAGTAATTGAAGGGTTTGGGCTTTTTCGCGTGATCTTATCTATTTCATCAATGTATATGATTCCATGTTCTGCTTTTGAAATATCGTAATCGGCAGCTTGGATAAGTCTCAATAATATATTTTCAACGTCTTCTCCAACATAACCAGCCTCTGTTATTGAAGTGGCGTCTACGATGGCAAAAGGAACGTCTAGTATTTTTGCCAAAGTTTGTGCAAGATGAGTTTTACCAGACCCCGAGGGCCCATACATCAAAATGTTTGCCTTCTGAAGCTCTATTTCTTCATCTGAATGTTTATTCGACCAGACTCTTTTGTAGTGGTTGTATACAGCCACGCTTAGAATTTTCTTTGCCTTCTCCTGTCCAATTACGTACTCTTCAAGTTGGTCGTAAATGAATTTTGGGGTGATGCCTTTTTCAACCGGGTTATCTAGATCTTCTGTGTCTTCCGGGGTTTCTTCCGAAATTATTTGTTGGCATAACTCGACACATTCGTCGCATATAAACACTCTGTCAGGTCCGGCTATGAGTCTTTTTACTTGTGCCTGAGGTTTGCTACAAAAGGAACATAGATAATCGTTTTGGGTTGTGGACATTTATACCCCTATTAAGCGCTGTCTTTAGGAGAGGACATCACTACATCAATGATACCGTATTCCTCAGCTTGCTCTGAACTCATGTAAAAATCGCGGTCTGTATCTCTGGCGATTTTCTCGTACGATTGGCCTGTATGTTCAGAGATGATATTTCGGATTTTGTCTTGCATCCTGATGATTTCGCGTGCAGCAATTTCAATATCTGAGGCTTGACCCTGGGCCCCGCCTAGCGCCTGATGCATGTGTATGGTGGAATTGGGTAGGGCGTATCTCTTGCCCTCAGCTCCTCCACAAAGTAGTACTGTACCCATACTCGCTGCCATACCTACACATATTGTAGAGACGTTAGGTCTAATCAACTGCATCGTGTCGTATATTGCTAGACCTGCTGTAATTACTCCGCCGGGGGAGTTGATATAGAGATTTATGTCTCTTTCTGGATCTTCTCTGTCTAGGAAAAGCAATTGAGCAATTATTGCATTTGCTACCTGGTCGTTAATTCCCGTTCCCAGAAAAACGATCCTCTCCTTTAGCAAAAGAGAGTAAATATCGTAGGTTCTCTCTCCTCTCGGATCTCTCTCTACTACATACGGGATTATATTTTCAGGTCCATCAAGCATTTACTTCTCCTTCTTCTGTTTTTTGGTCTTTATTATCATCGTCAGGATCACTAGCAGTATTACTGATATCAGGTCGTTGGTCCGTATTATCTTCTTCGGATTTACCAGCAGCGATGCCCTCCAATTTTTTCATAGTTTCTTCCATGAGAAGTGATCTACTCAAGTAGTCTCTCATTTGGGCATTTTGACTTGATTCGGGTATTTCTTGTTCCGCATTAGAAAACATTTCCGATATTCTGTCATCGATAGCTTTGTCTGAAACCTCTATCCCTTCTTCTTCAGCTAATTTAGCTAGTACGAAAGACCGCTTTAGCCTTTCGGAAGCTTCTGTTTTTGATTCTTCTACGAATTCTTCTCTTGTTTTCCCTAAAGAGATCAGATAATCATCCATATTCATTTTGGCTTGAGAAATCATTTTTTCCTGTTCTTCAACCATGTGTTCTGCTTCATGCTGCAATAATAAAGCCGGCATTTCTACTTTAGCCGTTTCCATTAATGCCTCCACGATGGATTCTCTGTGAGTTCTTGTGCCTTCTTCTTCAGTTTCTGTTTCAATGCTTTTTTGAATTTCTTCTTTTAAATCACTGAGGGTTTCATAACCTTCTCCGATACCTTTGGCGAATTCATCATCGATTTCTGGTAATATTCTTGCCTTGATATCCTTGATAGTTACGTCAAATGAAGCATCTTGATTAGCAAGATCAGGATCTGCAAAATCTTCGGGTATCGAAAGATCAAACTGAGATGGCTTATCCGCTTCCATTCCTACCAGCTTTTCAGAAAATCCAGGGAAAGGTCGGCCGATTTCTTCATTGACCAAATAGACAGCATCACTTTCATCAAAGATCGTCTTCTCTTTAACAGTTCCTTTTATTTGGGCAGTGATCATGTCGCCCATTTCGACAGGCCTTTCAGTAGGTTCCCAAGTGGCAACACTGAGTTGGAGCTGTTCAATACGGCTGTTTATTGCATCCTCTCCTATTATAGGTTGATCTTTAGCTATTCTAATTTCAGAATATCCACCTAGATCAACTTCTGGTCGAAGCGGCACGGTTGCTGAGAATTGAAGCGGATCCAATTCTTCCATCTCTATGCTGGGAAGACCAACAGCGTCCAAGTCTTTCTCATTGATTGCCTGGTTTGTAAGTTCGGGAAGCATGGAATCCAGAATTTCATTCAACATCGATTCTCTACCAAAATATTGTTCGATGATTCTTCGCGGAGCTTTACCCTTTCTGAAACCAGGTACATTGACTCGTTGAACCACTCTTTGATATGCCTTATCCAAATATGGGTCCATATCATTATTTTCAAGTTCGATGTGAAGCACTGTTTGTCTGTCGACGACATCGTCCTGAGTTATTTTCACCAGTGTCTCCTAGGAGTGATTTTTAAAAAAGCAGGATGGCAATTATATCATCACGGCCAGTCTGATTGGCATTTGATCACTAAAGCCCTCCTTTATATGTGCCTGTTTGGGGCATATATCGTTGACAGGAATTCGTATCCTAAATTAGGATTCATAAGTGGCGTTATTACTTGGTAAGATTAGTTTTTGGAGCTATTTGAACCCATGTCAGATAGATACAAGAATGAGATAGAAAAAATATTGGAAGATACCCCGGATCTTCCAGACGAACCTCCCGAAGCCATTGGGCCGGAAGAATCTTTTTACAGCCAAATGATTTCTTTGTTTCACATGTCCAGAAACCGTAAATTTGGCTCAATTTCCGCCTTTAGCATGTTTGTTTTCTCTATCATTTTTTTCATCGGTTTTTTTATTACAAAGGTGAATTTACTTACTGTTTTTGGGATTAGTTCGCTAATAGTGTCTTACTTAACATTTGTTTGGCCGACTTCCTTTAAGAGGCCTATCATACTTTTGGACAAGTTTGTGGCCTGGTGCGGAAGACTGTTTAGGAAGACAGGTAAATAGGCGATTTTATAAAAAGCATTGAAGGTATCACCTGATTTATGGATGTATCGATCCTATTTGCCTTTACAGCCGGGACAGTAGCAGCATTCAATCCTTGCGGTGCCGCTATGTTTCCAGCCTATGTTGGCTTTAATCTAAGTAAATCTTCTTCTTCACTATCGCCTTTATTTATTTTGCTAAAAGGTTTATTCATTGGATTTACACTCACGATAGGTTTTGTTGTTGTATTCGGTGTTTTCGGGATTTTCATGGCATTAGGATTTAGGTTGTTCGGATCATTACTGCCTTTCATAGGGTTGGCTATTGGAGCATGTATCTTTCTTACGGGTCTTTGGTTACTCCTGATGAAACGAAGCTTGACTGTCGGTTTTTTTGGGAATTTATCTTTTGGATCATTTCAGGGAATTAATCAAATATTTATGTTCGGTATCGCCTACGCTCTTGCCTCTTTGAGTTGTGCTTTGCCTGTTTTCCTATCTGCTGTAGGAATTGTGGTGGGGTCTGGAGTATCGGCCACTGGAGTAGCCAATGTTTTGGTGGGATCTCTTGCCTATAGTCTAGGGATGGGTTTGATAATGATGTCCGTAACCGTGGCTGTGCTATATTTCGAGGATGCTACCCAACGGTTGGTTGGTATATTGATTCCTTATGTTGAGTTGATAGGTAAATTGGCGATGGTAGCAGCAGGGGCTTACATTGTTGTGTATTGGATGATTGGCGATGGTGCCGAGTTGTTGCGGTATCGGATGGGAAATATTTAAACCCGTCGGGATGGGACTCCTGTTCCATCCCGTTTATCAACATAGTTGTACTGATTATTCTGAAACTACTGGGTTGCTTAGTACTCCTACACCGCTAATTTCTATCTCTACGGTGTCTCCTGGATGAATGTCACCAGGGGTGCCTGGAGTACCAGTCATTATTACGTCTCCCACCTCTAAAGTTATGACTGCACTGACATACTCGATAATTTTGGTCACTGGATGTAATAAATCAGATGTGTTTTGATTCTGCTTTTCTTCCCCGTTTACCCTGCATATTACCTGTATGTTTGTTGGGTCAAGATCTGTTGTCATCCATGGCCCTATCGGACCGAAGGTATCTGAAGATTTAGCCCGTGCCCATTGTAAATCGTTTTGTTGCCAATCTCTAACCGAAACATCGTTGCCACAGGTGTAAGCAAAGACATAATCAAGCGCATTGGCCTGAGTAGCTCCTTTACATTCCTTACCAATCACTAATGCTAATTCTGCCTCAGGTTGCACTTTGGCACCTTCATCAATAGCAATTTTAGGTATTACGATGTCATCTCCATGCCCTACAACAGTTGTGGATGCCTTGAGAAATGGTTCCGGAGCTGCTGGGCCTGGCCGGCCGCCAAGATGACTTTTATAGTTGAGCCCAATGGCAACTATTTTATTGGGGGATACTGGTGATAATAATTTTACGTCGCCCAAAGAGAAGGTGTTACCCGTTGATTGGTAAGAATTGAAAGGGGCGTTGGATATTTCAGATATCATTTCTCCTTCTAAAACTCCAAAAGAAGGATTCCCGTTATTTTGAAACCTTACATAATTTGTCATGTTGCTCTCCTTAGACTGAGGTTGTTTATGAACCCTATATTGATAGTGATTCAAGGGGATGAGCGTCAGTTTAACTGATAAGCTAAAGTAGTTCCAAGAAACCGATTTTATTTTTTGTGAGTTACCAAGACTTTAGTGATAATGCCCCCCCTGACCTTATATTCCAGTTCTATACTCATCTCTTCAGGTTTACAGCAATTTACAAGAGCCTTGATCATTTTGTTTGCAGCGTGTTCTTGGACAATTCCAACCCCAGTAAATTCCATTAAATAATATTTCAGTGACTTGAGCTCAAGGCATAAATCAGACGGTACATATTCAATAGTTAGCTTTCCAAAGTCTGGAAGCCCGGTCCAGGGGCAAACAGCGATGAATTCTTCTGTTGTGATGAATACCTTGCTATCGGATCCTGAATATTCGTAATCAAACGCTATCAATAATTCGGGATTTATCGAATCGTCGGAAACAATTGCAATTTTATCATCCAGTGACTCGTATGCGGTTTGCAATTCTTCTATCGAGGGCATAATTACTCTCCATTACGGTATTCGTCTGTTAATCTTTTAATTGCAACAACGAAATGTCATATTAAACGGATATTTTACATAAATACTCTGTTATGCGAGAAATTGCATGGACGCACTTTTAGAAGTAGAAAATGTAACAAAGTCTTACGGTAGGAATCGTGTTCTTCATAAACTATGTCTCTCCGTAAACCCTGGTGAAGTAGTGGTTATTAGGGGTATCAATGGTTCAGGGAAAACCACATTGTTATCAATCATAGCCTCTCTATCCTCATACGATTACGGTATGGTCAAAATACTGGGGCAAGACCTACGATCAAACCCCCATAGGGTTAGGTCTGATTTGGCTTTTGTCGCACATCAGCCCTTTCTATATTCGCAACTTACAGTAAAAGAAAACTTAGAATTTTTCGGTCGTTTGAATTCGATAGATAACTTGGATAGTACGATTTCAGAGAAAACAGCACTCATCGGACTCTCAAATCGGCTAGGTAGCAAGATTGCGACTCTGTCGCATGGTTACATCAAAAGAGTGGCAATTGCCAGGGCACTTCTTCATACCCCTAGAATATTGTTGTTTGACGAACCGGAATCCGGTTTAGATCAAGATTCTCTGAGACTATTTGAAAAAATCATTGGTGATCAATTAGAGAATGGCAAGTCAATAATTATGACTACCCATGCATCTCACATTTCATATAGCGGTAGCGTTCGTAACCAACGCATATCAAAAGGGATGCTGGTGGATGACATTTTTTAACCCTCTTAAGACATATTTTTATCACCTGTTTGTTATGGTAAGGAAAGATTTCTTACTTGAAATCAGAAGTAAAGATGTCATTCTGCCAGTTTTTATTTTCTCCTTGCTGGTTGTTGTGACATTTAATTTTGCCCTTGGATCAACTCCGAACACTGTCAACTTATTAGTCCCTGGGATTCTTTGGGTTTCTATAATATTTGGTGCCATGGTGGGGTTTAACAGAATGCTGCTGGCTGAAACGGAAAATGGAGCCTTCCAGGGTCTGTTGGCCTCACCAGTAGGTAGGGATGTCATTTTTTTTGGTAAGGTGCTGTCTAATGTGATGTTTTTAGTAGTAATCGAATTAATACTCGTTCCAATTTTGATCGTATTATTCAATGTGACCCTATCTCCTTTGAACATGCTTTGGATTTCTTTACCGGCCCTTTTCGGAATTTCATTATGTGGGATGTTATTTGCGACGATATCTATGAATATGAGAGCGAAGGAGGTTATGTTACCCATCCTATTTCTTCCTGTAGTAGTGCCTATCATTTTGGGTGCCGTAGAGTCGACGCATTCAATAATGAATGGTGGTAATTTGGACCAGAACCTTCGATGGATAATCCTGATGATTGTTTTTGATGTGATATACGGTGTTCTGGGGCCAGCCTCCTTTACTATGATCATCGAGGATTGACCTGTAAGACTCAGATGGGATACTTTAGGCTAAATGCTCTAAATTTAGATTGTGAACACAAACACAAAATTGACATGATAAAAACTCGGTTGATATATTTTCTGACGGTATTATATTTTAGTCTTTGAATAGGTATCGGGACTGACTATACTAAGATATGTTTTTAAGGGCTGAGTTGATGTAGTTCGGTACAATGAATTTTACATGCTTTGGTAGCTGTAAATTGGCTGCCACTGAAAAGAAGTTTTTCGGGAGGATAAATTGAAGAAGCAGGACTTTGTCGTCCGATTTGCCGGGGAAGGTGGACAAGGGGTGGTTACATCTGCGGAGGGACTTGCTCAAGCGATGGCGCAATCTGGATATAATGTCCAGACTTTTTCTACCTTTCCTTCCCAGATTAAAGGTGGGCCCACTTGGACCCAGACTAGGATATCAACTAGTACTGTGCTTAGCTCCGGTGATGAACTGGACGTATTGGTTGCTTTCAATCAATACGCTTACGATAGTCACAAGGATGAGGTGGCTGATGACGGCGTGATTATTTACAACTCAGGGGAATTTGAAATAGATGCCTCTGACAAAACATTAGCAATGGATTTTGATGAACTAGCCAAACAAACCGGTAATAACCGAGCTGCTAACTTCGTAGTGATGGGAGCGTTAGCTCAATTGGTGGACGTTCCTATCAGCATACTTGAAGAATTTAACAGGCAACGGTACTCAAGAGGGCGCCCGAGCGACCAGCAAATTATCGATTCTAACAATATGGCTCTTTCATTGGGGTCGGTGGAGGCCGAGAAGAGTGGGTTTAATTTAGGGGAATTATCAGACCCTATTAAGCCAGAAGGAGAGCAAGTGCTCTTGAATGGGAACTTAGCCTTTAGCATTGGAGCAGTTCAGGCCGGGCTCGAGGTATTTGTTGGCTACCCAATTTCTCCAGCAACCCCAATCCTACTGTGGATGGAACAGAATCTGGTTGGGGAAGGTAAATTTGTACATCAATCCTCGTCTGAAATCGAATCAATCACTAGTATTCTAGGAGCCGGATACGCTGGAAAAAAAGCGATGACTAGTACGGCAGGCCCTGGGTTCACCTTGATGGGCGAGGGGATAGGCCTAGCTTGGATGGCGGAAATTCCTCTAGTTGTTATAGATGTACAAAGAGGTGGACCTTCAACGGGATTACCCACAAAAACTGAACAATCAGATTTGCTTACTGCTTTATACCCTGGGCATGGAGATATGAAAATGCCGGTGATAGCTCCTGGCACCGTGGAGGAATGTTTTGTGGCTGGAGTTATGTCTGTTAACTGGGCAGAAAGATATCAAGGCCCGGTAGTTGTTCTGAGTGAAATGGCCCTGTCTGAGAGAAGACAGAATATTCCAAGACCTGATTTGAAATCTCTTGCTCCTGAGAAGAGAGAAGTCTACACAGGAACAAACGGCTATCTCAGGTACGACGGATGGGAGCTATCTCCTATGCCATTGCCGGGAGGGCCCGGCAGCTATGTTGCTAATGGAAGCGAACATGATGCAATGGGAGACACAACTCATTTGGCAGCACGACATATACAGATGACGGAAAGACGTTTCAGCAAACTTAAGCTTTTGAATGATGGTACTTTTGAGTCAGATAACGAAAATTCGAATATTGCGCTTGTTCCATGGGGAGGTTCTAAAGGTCCTGCTTTGGAGGCCTACAATAAGCTACTATCAGAAAACAAAGATTTGGGTTGGTATTACACAATGTACATACATCCTATGCCTGAAAAAATGCTAGTTGCACTGAAAGAAAAAGATCTCGTCATTGTCCCTGAGCTGAATTATTTGGGCCAATTTGGGTCTGTGCTTAGAGCAGAGGGAATTAATGCGGTAAGTATCACTCAATATACTGGACTACCCTTTAAAGTGCGTGAACTTGTAGCTAGAATTAATGAACTCATCAAGGATGGTGTACCGGTATGACATTAAAAAACCCTGAATACGACTTCAAGTGGTGTCCCGGCTGCGGTGACTTCGGTGTGAGGAGAGCACTCGAAGTGGCTCTAAGTGAATACACCACCGAAAATGAAAAGCCTATAGATAATACTGTGGTAGTGGCTGGTATTGGCTGCTCAGGTAACATGGTGCATTTATTGGAAAGAGAGCAACCATTCGGAATACACGGTATCCATGGAAGGTCTTTACCGATATCTATGGGAATCAAGATGGGAAACCCAGAGTTAAATGTTGTTGTTGTTGCAGGTGATGGAGACTTTTTGGGTATTGGAATGGAGCACATAGCCCCACAAGCTCTTCGGAACCTAAATGTGACCGCAGTGGTGATGGATAATGGAGTCTATGGTCTTACGAAAGGACAGAGTTCACCTACAACTGATCTAGGAGTGATAACAAGTTCCACTCCATATGGGAAAATCGAAGATTCTTTAAACCCGCTTAGAACTTATTTAACGGTTGGAGTGTCTTTTATAGCTTCCACTATATCCAATAAAGTGAAGGATATGACACTATTGATGTCCCAGGCTATGAACCATGAAGGGTTTTCCATAGTTCATGTGCAATCTCCCTGTACTGAGTACAATAACACTTACGAGGCGCTGAAAGGTAATGAAAGCAAAGGTATAAAACCCTTGGCGTATGACATACCCGAAGGACATGATCCAGCAGACATTGAGGCGGCTCAGGAATTATTGAATGCTGACGGCATACCGCTAGGATTGGTATATAGGGACTCCAATCGGGCAACCTTTGATCAAAAGATTAAAGAGACTATTGGGAACAAGGACATGAAATCTGTCGAGAGTGTTTTAGACGGGTTTACTATCTAGAATCCCCGAATTTCGACACTCAATTAATAAAAAATACCCGCCTGAGAATAAATTTCTGGCGGGTATTTTTTATTTTCTGTGGATTAAGGATTATCCTCTGTTAGGCAGTGTGGCTATCCCGTATCCAGGTGTGGTGGTTTTGCCTTCGTGAGTTTCTAACCATATCTCACATTCCACAAAATTCTCACCGTCTTGGACATATTTTTTCTTTACGGTTCCCTTCCCAAATACAGGAGTTCCGGGAACATCCATAGCTCGGTACTGAACACTCAACTTCTTTAATTCGCCTCCAAGCCCAGCAAAATCTGTCATCAATTGCCCAAGGAAAGCATTTTTGAGTGCACCGTGCAAAATGACATCGGGTAGATTGTTATTAAGTGCAAATCCTTTGTCATAATGGATTTGATAGTAATCTCCTGAAGCACCGGCATATTTTACTAATTGTTGGGTTGTGGGGTCCTTTCGGAGAATAGGTATTTCAGATCCTTCTTCTACGTCTTCAAAATAAATTTGTTCAGCCATTTTTGTACTCCTATTCAGTTGGTTGATAGCTTATTCCCGTAGATCGCTGCAAGGCTGCTACTTTGCCAAATTGGTTTACATATTTAGTTTCTCTAACCATTATCAACATATTCCCTAGTCTTCCCTGCCTCTCATTCACATCAGCTAGATATTGTGTAGCTGTAATACGATCACCTGGTCTTATTGGCTCAAAATATTCCCATTCACTTCCACCATCCAAGTTGGCTGGGTATGGGCTAGTTACGGTGACCCTTGCCTCTCCTAGTCTCATTGATCTTAAAAAGGTCGGTGGGGCTATTAGACCTCCATGTTTTGTTTGTCGAGCGGCATCTTCGTCATTGAAAACCGGACTCTCGTCTCCTATGGCTTGGGCAAACTTAATTATTGCTCCCTTTTCAACATCATTGATTACTGGTTCGGATTCAACTCCGATGGCATCTTTCATTTCTTGTGTTATTACTGATTCAGGCACTTATTTTCTCCCATTAATCTTCATGAATTACTTCATAGGTAAGTTTGATTTTCTGAAAGTTTATGGAGAGTGGCAAAAGGTGTCAAGAAGGCAGGTGTATGAGGAGTTATCTATTGGCATATTCCGCACCTTCTATAATTAGGCATTCGATCAAGCGGTTTCTAGGAATTGGATAAACTACAAATCTTTTTGCTCACTTATTGATAATCCTTGTAGATAAAGTTCGCTAATTGATCAGGTTGATAGGTTTCAAAATATTTTTTGTCCTTTGGCCCCCAATCAGTATCCCAGCCACTTACAGTTTCTTCATCTTCTCCTTGTGAACGATCTCTAGCTTTCGCACGTTTGATGGCGAAATCTTGAGGACAGTCAATCCATACACTTATATCAAAATATTGACTAAACTTTGGCTGCAATAGTCTTATTCCCTCGAAAATAATTATTTCCGGTAAACTTTCGTCAAAATATAAAATCTTTCCTTTATGGTTCTTGCCTTGATATCTAATTCTCTTGCCAGCACTCGAGTCTTGAAGAATATGTTCTATGAGATTCCAATCACTTTGATCAAATATACTTGGTCCTTTAGGATTTGGGCCATATAAATTATCAATTCGAACAATCTTATTGTCATTAATACCAAAATGATCTCTCAGTCTATCTGCTAAATGTGATTTACCTGATCCTCCAAACCCCGTAATTCCTATAATTGTGTGCGGTTTATTTTCTGCGATTTGTTCAATTTTAGAAACTAATACTTCAAAGCTAGTCACTAAATTTTTTTAAGCTTTGCAAGACTTTGGAGTAATTTCTTGATTCCGCCCCCATCTTTAAACGCTACCGTGATTTGTAGATCATCTCCAGATGGATCGCAGGACATTACTATGCCATTGCCAAATTGCCCGTGTATCACTTTGTCACCAATTTGGAATTTTGGGGCCTCGTTTGACCTTGATATATTTATCTTGTTAACTGTTCTTTTCTTTGGTACTGGCTTTAATAACGACCTGTCTGTGTTCGATGTATTAGTTGTAACTCGACTTGAGATTTTTCTTTTTGATTGATCCTTTCTGAAATCGAGAATATTAGCTGGTTTCTCAGGTCTGAGTTTAGATGATTTATTATTTGGGAGGTTATTAATTAATGATGAGGCAGGGATATCAGATAAGAATCGCGACGGTACCGTGGGCTCGTAGGTTCCTCTAAATCCTCGCCGAAATGCCCGGGTCAAAAATAATTTTTGTTTGGCTCTGGTTAGCCCTACATAGAATAATCTTCGCTCCTCTTCTAATTCTTCTGGATTACCTGAATCGAGCGATCTTATATGAGGTAAGAGACCTTCTTCCATACCCGTGATGAAGACGATGGGGAATTCTAGACCTTTAGATTGGTGCAAGGTAATTAATGTGATTGAGTCGGTATCATCCTCCAAAGTATCAATATCAGATATTAAACTAATTCCTTCTAGGAAGCCGACTAATCCCTCCAGGGCAGGTACAGAGGAATACTCTCTGGAAGAATTTCTGTATTCCTGTATGTTTTCTAGACGCTCTTCCGCGTTTTCATCGTTGTTAATATATTTCCTGTATCCGGTTTCTGCCATGATGATATCGATCAACTGCATAATATCTAATTCGGAGGAGGCATTTTTGATCTGATCGATGCAAGATATAAATTGGTTCAGAGAATTTATAGCTCTATTACCCAATTGATGCGACACTTCATCTGCAGAGCTTATGGCTTTAATTGACTCATACAGAGATTTGCCGGTTTGCCTAGATACTCTGCTTATTTCTGAAAGGGTCCTTTGACCAATACCCCTTGGGGGCACATTTATTATTCGCCCTATACTTATATCGTCATCGGGATTTAATACCACTCGCAGATATGAAGTGATGTCTTTGATTTCCCGCCTGTGATAAAACTTAATACCTCCCACAATCTGATAAGGAACTCCGAATCTTTGACAACCCATTTCAAATGATCTGGATTGGGCGTTTACCCGATACATAACAGCGAAATCAGATAAGGAGTAATCTCCATTATCGGAAAGTCGTTGTATTTCTTTTATTACTTTTCGGGCCTCTTCTTCTTCGTCATAGGCTTCATCAAGTGATATCAAACTCCCCTTATCGTTACTAGTCCATAAATTTTTTTCTACTCGTTGTTTATTCTGTGCAATTACATTTTTTGCGGCACTCAGAATATTTTGAGTGGAACGATAGTTTTGCTCCAAAGGTAGGATTTTAGCTTCCGGGAAATCACTTTGGAAACTTAATATGTTCCTAATGTCTGCATTACGCCAAGAGTAAATCGATTGATCGGGATCTCCCACAACGCATAAGTTTCTGGAAGTTTCAGTTATCATTTTGGCTATCGAATACTGGGCTATATTTGTATCTTGAAATTCGTCTACCATGAAATAGTGAAATCGGGTTTGATATATTTCAGCCGCAATAGGAGATTCCGCTAAAAGTTGATGGGTTTTTAATAGCAGGTCATCGAAATCTAAGGCAGTTCCCTGGCTTAATATTTCTTCGTATCTCTCAAAAATGCGACCCACGACCTCTTCATAATAGTTGGATTTTTGGTTATTAAAACCTTGCAAATTCACTAGCTGACTTTTGGAGTTGGAAATGGTGGACAATACAGATCTCGGATTAAACTGTTTTGGATCTACATCCACATCTTTCATACTCTTTTTTATGGCAGCTATTTGATCGTCATCATCATAAATAACGAAATTGTTTGGAAGTCCTATATATTCTCCACTTCTCCTGAGAATGACGGAACAAAAAGAATGGAAGGTACCGACTGTAAGTCTTCTAGCCTCATCTCCTAACAGCGGTACGAGTCTATCTTTCATTTCCCTAGAGGCTTTATTGGTAAAGGTCACGGCACCAATATTATATGGGCTCACTTTTTCGTTGAGAACCAAATGTGCAATCCTATTAGTGATTACTCTTGTTTTACCACTACCAGGTCCGGCGACTATGAGAACAGGGCCAGTAACTGATTCAACTGATTCACGTTGGGCTGGATTTAATTGTTCTAGAAAATTTTTGTTCATAGTTTTTTAGTGGCAACTATTAGTAAGTAAAAATAGGATTTGATTTTGTAATTATTCTAGTCTCTGAAATAAGACCTTCTCTTGTGTATTTGGGCAATTGAAACATGCCTTTATGTGATAAGCCATCATACATTTTCAGATTATTTATTCCTCGTCCTTCTAGTTCTTTATCGATGATGGTTTCAGTTTTCTCAGAAGGGTTTATTTTGTCACTGCCTGTAATGAATCCCCAAGTAGAACCAAATGAGGGTACAAAAATCTCGTACCCAGAACAGATATCGAACGTTTGTGAAACTGTGTTTGACACAGCGGTAAAGCACTGTTCTGAGAAAGAGGGGCCAGTAGCTCCTGCTTGTATGACCATAATACCGTTCGCGGTTAGTTTTCGTTTTAGGAGATCGAAAAACTCCACTGTAAACAGCTGAAAAGCTGGTCCGAATTCCAATGGGTCAGGGACATCAATGATCGCGACTTCAAACCCTTTGGGCACTGATTCAACAAATTCTAAAGCGTCCGAATAATATAAACCCATACGAGGGCTGCTGAAAGAGTTCATATGGTGATTTGGCAAGAATTTTTTACACAGGTCTACTAATTCTTGGTCTATATCTACCATGGTTACCTTTTCAACACTGGAGTATTTTAAGACCTCTCTCGCTGTTGCCCCTTCTCCTCCCCCTATGATTAATACATTCTTTGGATTTGGATGTGACACCATGCTCGGATGCACTAATCCTTCATGGTAGACAAATTCATCAAGTTCAGTTGACTGGGTCTTGCCGTCTAATATGAGAGACCTTCCAAAACATTCTCCCTCAACGATCATCACATGTTGATATTCAGTTTGAATATCGCATATTACTGAGGTGATTCTTTCTGCTTGTATCAGACAGGCGCTAATTGGCTCTATATGCCATTCAGGAGATGATATGTTCACTTACGGTCACCTGAATTTTCTTCACCTTCTCTTATTCCTCTGTCGATAATTCTAGAAAAAGAATCTCCTGATTCTAATTTGGCACTGATGATATTGCAGGCTTTTTCCAAATTAAAATCTTCACCACATGAAAATATATCCACTGATGCATATGAGTATTCTGGCCAGGTGTGGATACATATATGCGATTCTGCTATCGAAACAACGCCGGTTACCCCTACAGGTTTGAATTTGTGAAATGTCTCTCCAATGATGGTGGCACCTGCAGAGTCTGCAGCTTCTTTTAAAATATTCTTCACAAAATCGATATCATCAAGAAGGCGGGGATTGCAATTTTCTAAATCTAATAGAATTTGGGTTCCGAGAGACTTCAATGTTAGCGCACCTTGAGGTTAGGATAGGTTCCGAATTAAAAAAATATTTGGCTTGCGTAGAATTATACAGGAAGCTTAATAGTGAAATTTGATCCTGATTGACCTATCCAGCCTTGCTCCCATATGCTAATCCGACGTTATCTATTGGAGGTAGGAATTTGTCAACTGAAATCAATCTCAGAGTTCTTCTTAAGTCAAGACCGAAAGGTTTCCCAACCGAAGATGATTTTGATGTGGTGGAATCTACGATTCCGCAACCACAACAGGGAGAGGTTTTACTTCAATCATTGTGGTTGTCCCTCGACCCCTATATGAGGGGCCGGATGAATGATGCCAAATCATACGCACCTTCAGTAAATATCGGTGAACCTATGGTAGGTGGTTCAGTTGCTAAGGTTATAGAGTCTAGATCACCTTTGTTCAAACCTGGAGAAATAGTGGAAGGGAGATTTGGTTGGCAAAGTTACGCTTTGTCGAATGGATTGGATGTACGGAAGGTCGATGAATCTCTAGCACCTTTGCAAACCGCGATAGGTGTTTTAGGGATGCCTGGTTTAACGGCGTATTTTGGCTTTTTGGATGTTTGTGACCCGACCCCGGGGGATACGGTGGTAGTTTCTGCAGCGTCAGGTGCAGTAGGTCAAATTGTAGGTCAAATAGCCAAAATAATGGGTTGTAAAGTAATTGGAACCGCTGGGTCTGAATCCAAAATCTCATTTATTGTTAATGAATTAGGCTTCGACGCAGGAATAAATTATAAAAACACTAATGTTGGAGAAGCTTTGGACGAGTTATGCCCAGAAGGGATTGATGTATATTTTGACAATGTAGGTGGTGTTGTCACCGATTCCGTGATGGACCGAATCAATACAGGTGCAAGAATTGCTATATGCGGCCAAATATCCCAGTACAACCTCGAATCTCCTGATATGGCTCCTAGAAACTTGGGTATTTTAACTAGATCACAGGCGAAAATGCAGGGTTTTTTAGTTTTCGCATATGAAAGCAGATACGATGAAGGTATCACTAGAATGGCATCTTGGATCAAAGAGGGAAAACTCAAATATAGAGAGGATGTTGTAGTAGGGTTGAGAAATGCCCCTAGGGCGTTTATTGGAATGCTGAATGGGGAAAACTTTGGTAAGACTTTAGTGAAAATTTCGGAGTAGTCTATGCCTGATAATCTCACACCGGCCCTGCTTAAATTCCGAGATGAATTTTCTGATTTCCTGTTGGAACATTTGGATAGCTCCGAAGAGGAATTTCGGGAATTAAGTTTGGAGAGAGGCCACTATCGAATGGCTCAACCGGTAGAATTGGGCGGACGTGCCTCCTCGGCTATGGAAATGTTAATCGCTCGTGAGACTATTGCTAAATCAGGTATTGTGTATCCCGGATCTATAATTGGGCCCGAACCCGGACTTTTATCGAAGGTGGACGGACTCTTGAAATCCGACTATCTTATTCCTCTCTTGAGAGGCGAGAAAAAAGGGGCATTTGCTTTTACTGAGTCAAATGCTGATTCCCCAACTGTTGCTGAATGGGATGATGGTAGTTTAGTGGTGTCAGGTACAAAGTCCTATGTTTCAGGAGGACATTTGTCTGATTTTATATCCGTTTTATTAACGGTTGATCCTGAAAAGGTTACTGGTAAGTCTGGCCCCGCAGTTCTGGTTATTGATTCCAGTTCTGACGGTATAAAAATGGGAGATCCATTTTATAGTTTGGATGGCAGCTCGCATGTGGTAGTTGAATTCCAATCAGTGAATGTAGATGCCGTTAATATAATCGGGGAGATTGGCCAAGGAATACCCCGAGCCTTGGGAAATATAATGCAGGAGAGGATAGAGCAATCGGCTACCTCGGTGGGTTTGGCAATGTATGCATTGGATATAGTGACAGCCCATTTGAAGAAACCCCATAGGTCTGGAGGAACACTTTCTGATTTTGAAGGAGTGAGGTTGAGGTATGCGGATATGCGCATCAATACCTTTGCCGCAAGGTCTGTCCTGTACAGGGTAGGAAGACTCTTAAGTTCCGGAGATCAGTGTATAAATGAAGTTACAACAGCTAAGGTATTTTGTACTGAGGCGGCTTCTAGTGTAATTGATACAGCTGTTCAATTAGTGGGCGGTCAGGCTTTAGTATCCGGTCATCCTTTGGAAAACTTGTACAGAAAAATAAGATCGATGCGACTTGCTGGAGGGGCTTCAGATATATTGAGGCTTAATGTTAGTAAGGGAGTATTTGAGTTTGATTCAGGCATTGTCTAATTTTGTTAAAGTTTGGTTAATTGCTAACTATTGAATAAATGCTTTCTTTTGAGATTTAATAGATACTGGAACTGCCCGTAATCCCCAATTTGTGAGATATATTCGATAAAATCTCCAACATTGTCAAAATAGCCTCGTAATTCCCTTAATTCCTGCCCTATAGGGCTAATTGAGGCAGGACTTTCAGCATAATTTCCACGAAAGGCAAAATATGCTTGGTTCAATTTTCTAATGTTGTAGCCACCAAGTTTTAGATTCCATAGCTGTTTGTCCATATATTGCTCTGCTTTTTCGATTTCTCCATTTCCGAGCATCTCTTCCACAACAGTTCTGGTTTCACGCAATATTCTGACTAGATGGCTGTTGCCCGAGTCCAAACTATCATATCGGTAGGAGTTTACGGTAGTGTTACCAAGCACTTCGAAGGCTTCGTCTCCCAATTCGGTCCCTGCTAAATCTGCCGCAGTTTCATTCAAAATTTGCATGTTTTGAGAGGACCACATACTTCTGCCCAGCGGTTTCAATATCCAATAATTGTGTAACCATTCGTGAGCTGCAGTACGCATCAATTGTCTGAGCTCATCTTTGTCTGACACGATGGCGGGATAGGTTCCTAGGCCAGCGAGATCGTCAACTAGTGCAGAAGTGTTTTCATATTGCTGAGCCCTACTCTCAATTTCTGTGCGTTCAGACCACTCTAAGTCGGGCTTTATTAATTTACTGCCTGTAAGTTCTATCTTGTCTCTTCTAGAGGTAATGAGAATATGAGGTGGGTCTCCAAGCCTGAAATCTGTGGGTGGGATCAGTAACCCAAAAGGTAGCCCTAAGTTGTTATTACGCGCGGCACTGCTCACTGAGGATTCAATCGCTTCTTCTGCTCTACCTCTTAGTGCTTCCCTTTTCCGCCGTAAATATTCGACTTCCTTATTTTTTAGTGTTGTCTGACTCATCGAAGTTGTATCCACTAAGCGGTTAAGTGTTGTTGAATTATCTAAGCTAACTAGCTCCTTTTGGAGTTTTAATGTAGTGGATAAATAATCCTTAATCACAGTGTTTCGCTCAGCGGCATTAGGTTTGTGACCAGGGTATTTTTCCCACAACAGGTGCAACCATTTCAAAGGTATATGCCTTAGTTCCCAACGAACTAAGGAGAAAGCATGAGGCCCGGCAGCATAGTCGCTTTGAGTGAAATGATGAACATCAGATTTTGCAGATATAAGAATCATAATTGCTATTATCGCTACAGATAGCGTTCTTTTCCCATTAATTCTCATGGTTTTGTATTTCAATTTATGTGATTTTAAATCAATGCCCATGAAGGTATTGAACTATTGGCGTCCGACTTTAATTGCTTCTTTAATTTTTGATACTCAGGTAATGATTCATTTAGTAAAGACCAAAATTGTTTTGAGTGGTTCATTTCAAGGATATGACATAACTCATGAGTTACAACGTACTCAATTAGGCTAAGTTCAAGGAAAACCAAATTTCTGTTGAGGTTTATATTTTTCTTGTAAGAACAGCTACCCCAAATACTTTTACGGCTACCTATTTTTATTTTGTTGTATGGAATGTTCAATTTTTTAGAATTGGTTTCTACAGCTTTTTCTAAAATTGAGACGGCTTTAATCTGCAACCATTGCTGTAGAAGTTTTGAGTTTGTGATTAGAGACACTCTTTCCTTTGGTTCCTTAAGTATTATGGTTTCATTTGTCTTTTTGAGTGAAAAAACTTCTGCTCCAGATTCTAAATAAGTGACATCAAACACCTTGCTGGTGGCCGGAAGAAAAATATTTGATGGTTTGATGTCAAAATTCCTATTTTTGATATCAGCCAACTTCTGATTTATATAATGCTCATTCTGGTTGATGATTTTTGTTACAAATTTATGAGAGAGACCTTTGGGCACTACAATTTCTACTCCGTAGGGAGGAAGGGATCGTATACTAATCGATCGTGCTTTTTTGCTCTCCCGACGCCAAAATTCTACTGTGAAACCTACTTCCTCAGTCGCAGTCATATAGAACCTGAAATAATTGTTGGTTGAACTGGAGTGTGTTGAACAAGGTTGGAGCGGGAGACCGGATTCGAACCGGCGACCTTCTGCTTGGAAGGCAGATACTCTAGCCGCTGAGTTACTCCCGCTTGAATGAAGTTTAATTTTAATATTTTTTGCAGTGAGATGACAATAATCCTACGAACTGAAATACCCAGAATTTTTTTATGTATG
>QGNN01000021.1 GCA_003228105.1 Chloroflexota bacterium | reverse complement strand
TTTCGGATATCTTCCACACGTTTTTCTCGTACACGCACTTTTTTTCCCTCTTCATTAACAAGAGGAAGTTCCTTATTATCGTCTCTCGACCAAGGAAATGCCCTTCTGAACAATTTGTACCTCGTTTTCAAATGAAAGGGTATTTGATATTTCACGAATATCTACCCAATCCACAGTATCGAATTCTCCATCATGCCTAGAGAAATCTCCACCTATTGGTTCCATCAAATAATAATAGACTGTTTTATTCAGTTGCTGATCTGGATAATCAGTATGATTAGTCACCCAATAGTTTACCGAGTCAATGTATTTACCAATTTTGACTTTTAGTCCCGTCTCTTCTTCAACTTCCCGCAAAGCAGTCTGCCCCCTTGTCTCATAGGGTTCCGGGGTACCTTTGGGCAAATTGAAGGTGGTAGGACAAGTCCTACCACAAACCACTACAAAGATAGAGTCAGCGCTTTTCCGATAAACTATTCCGCCTGCTGATACCAAATTCATTCTAAGTACATTGTAAACCAAAGGGTCGAAGGAGATAACACCCTTCATGTATCTGTAAACCTATCACTAGTCAAACCACGCATGTAACTTTAATTTTCGCGATTATGAGTGTATATTTACTATAAGGTGAGTAATTTTACTCACTGCACCCTTTAAATCAGTCCAGAGAGTCTGCCAAGGGAGCGAAAACTTCGCGTTACCTACTCGGGTAGCTCGTTTGTTAAATTCCTCCTGCCGATCTGGGCGGAGGTTTTTTTTTGGAAAAACTAGTCTCATATCCAACCCAAGTTCGACGTCGACCAGCATGTCTGTAAAGAAGATACAAACAGACGTGCAAATGAAACGGGCTTTAACAAGAATTTCCCATGAAATACTTGAAAGAAACTCAGGGGCAAAAAATTTAATCCTTGTTGGTATGCATTCTAGAGGCGTGCCTTTAGCCTTCAGAATTAGGAAGTTAATATCCAGCTATGAAGGCCAAACGGTAGATGTTGGCTCATTAGACATTGGTTTATACAGGGACGACATTTCCGAAAAACCCCAGGCAACTATGAAACCGACTGATATATCCGTTGATATTAATGAACGAATAGTTGTGCTAGTTGACGATGTTTTATACACCGGACGGTCAATAAGAGCTGCGATGGATGCCATCAAAGATTTAGGTAGACCGAGTCAAATACAATTGGCAGTCCTAATAGATAGAGGGCACAGAGAGCTTCCAATACGAGCTGATTATGTAGGCAAAAATGTACCGACATCCAAAGAAGAAGATGTGAAGGTGAAGCTTGCGGAAGTTGACGGCCTTGATGAAGTGGTTATCTCAAGCCCAATAACATAGGCGAGGACGAAGTTGACAACAAACGAACCCAATACCAGAAACTCTATTAGACATAAACATATCTTGGATTTGGATGAATTAAATCGGTCAGATATTGAGCTTATTTTCGAAAACACAGATTCAATGATGGAAGTGCTAAACAGGGGCATCAGAAAAGTCCCTGCCCTCAGAGGGAAAACAATCATTACACTCTTCTACGAATCCAGCACTCGTACCAGAGTATCTTTTGAACAAGCCGGAAAGATATTGAGCGCAGATGTCATAAATGTGTCCAGTGACGGTAGTAGTAGCAAAAAAGGGGAATCCCTATACAACACCGCGCTAACACTCCAAGCTATGAAGGCAGATGCAGTTGTCATCAGACACCAGCATTCCGGTGCAGGATATTTCCTAGCACAGCAAATGGATTCAACAAGCATCATCAACGCTGGAGATGGAATGCATGCACATCCCACACAAAGTTTACTGGACTTATACACTATCAAAAAGCATCTCGGCACTATATCTTCTAAAAAGGTCGTCATAGTTGGCGATTTACTCTATAGCCGGGTCGCTAGATCAAACTTATGGGGCTTGACCACTATGGGAGCAAATATTGTCCTATGTGGACCAAAGACCTTACTACCTCAAGATTTTCTAGATAGCCGACTCCGGGAGACTAACCACCCATTTCGAGATATACAAATCGAAGAAAATATAGATACTGCCCTAGAAGGTGCTGATGTAGTAATGACATTGAGACTACAGTCTGAAAGACAAAAGGCAGGCCATTTACCTTCATTGCGAGAGTATTCCAGAAGATTTGGAGTAACCTCTGAGCGCCTAAAGATTGCTAAGCCTAACGCCATCATTATGCACCCAGGGCCCATGAACGAAGGGATCGAAATTGAATCTGATGTTGCACATGGGCCTCAATCAGTTATTGAAAGTCAGGTTACAACAGGAGTGGCAATCCGCATGGCAGTCCTCTATGACCTGATTACTGGAAATCATTCTGAAAAGGAGTCATAACTTGGCGGTAAATGTCTTGATAAAAGGTGGAAGAATTATTGATCCTTCACAGTCAATTGACGAAATTTCTGACTTACTGGTGACAGACGGAATAATAACGGAAATCAAAACCTCCATAGATAGACCGAGGAACTCTGAGGTTTTTGACGCCCAAGGGAAAATAGTTTGCCCGGGGTTTATAGACCTACATTGTCATCTTAGAGAACCCGGAGAAGAATACAAAGAGACAATTGAAACAGGAACTGCAGCTGCTGCTGCCGGTGGATTCACCACCGTATGTGCTATGCCCAATACTGTTCCAGCAATGGACAACCAATCCGTAGTTGAATATGTAATTAAGAAAGCAAAGGAAACTGCTCAAATAAGAGTACTTCCCATTGGTTCTGTAACTATAGGCCGTAAAGGCAAACAACTCAGTGAAATGTCGGAACTAGCACAGCTAGGAGTCATAGGTTTTAGCGATGATGGCGACCCAGTAGAAGACCCCAACATAATGAGGCAAGCCCTCAGTTATAGTGCCGGTTTAAATCTTCCAATCATCAATCATTGTGAGGTCTCCGCCCTAGCTGATGGGGCTTCTATGAACGAAGGGTGGGTGTCTAACAGATTGGGTTTAAAAGGAATGCCTAACTCAGCAGAGGAGATTATGGTGGCACGGGATCTCTCTTTAGCAGAATTAACGGGAGGTCATATTCACATAGCCCATGCTAGTACGATGGGGACACTCAACCTGATTAAGGCTGCAAAAGCCAGAGGAATTAGAGGAACCTGTGAGGTCACTCCTCATCACTTGACACTCTCAGAAACGCTTGTGATGGGACCAACTGAAGATTCCTTTGTCCCGTTATCACCTGACGCTTATGACACCAATGCAAAGGTGAACCCACCACTCAGGAATCAATCTGACGTCAGGTCGATGGTAGAAGGGCTTCGGGACGGCACAATAGACGTGATCGCCACCGACCATGCACCCCATAACCAGGTGGACAAAATGACTACATTTCAAGACGCAGCATTTGGAATTAGCGTCTTAGAGACCGCCTTCGGGTCTCTAATGACATTAGTTGATAATGGCCATATAGATATAAACACTCTTATTAAAAAACTTACCGCAGACCCGGCGAAATTTTTAGGTATGGACATTGGAAGTTTGAAAAAGGGTAGTAGTGCAGATATAACGGTTTTTGACCCTTGCGAAACTTGGATTGTCAACTCGCAAACTTTTTTATCTAAAGGTAAAAACACGCCAATAGAAGGAATCTTGCTTAAAGGAAAAATTAAAGCCACCTTTTTTAAAGGTAGGAAAATTTATTAATTAATACTGGTGATTGAACATTGACAAAAAAAGCTTTTCTAGTACTTGAAGACGGATCTATTTACCCAGGTGAGTCATTTGGCTACGAAGGTGAGACCTACGGTGAGGTAGTCTTTAACACCTCAATGACAGGGTATCAGGAAATACTCACAGACCCTTCATATGCCGGCCAGATAGTAGTACCCACATATCCACTTCTAGGTAACTACGGTATTACCAGATCAGATATAGAATCGTCACAAATTCAGGTCTCGGGATTTGTCGTAAGACAATATTGTGAAGAACCGAGTCATACCGAGGTAACCGGAACTATAAATGAATATCTTAACTCCCAGGAGATTGTTGGAATATCGGAAATTGACACCCGTGCTGTCACACGAAAAATAAGGTCAAAAGGTGTAATGCTGGGAGTCATTACAGTCAATACCCCCCCCGAACAGGCACTGCAACAGCTAAAGAACAAACCTTCATATGACGAACAAAATTTTGTACAAAAAGTGACTACTAATGAACGCTACCAATGGACAGAACCAGGCCTAGGATACGATGATATCGGCGACAACCTGCGAATTCTTGTCTCAGATTATGGTCTTAAATACAACATTCTTAGGATATTGAAAGGTAAAGGTTGCAATGTGGAAGTATTTCCTTCATCGGCTACTTCTAATGACCTGCTCGCTCAAAATCCTGACGGCATATTGCTCTCTCCTGGACCTGGAGACCCAGAACTTCTCGATCATTTAGTAACCACTACTGAGGATATTTTGGGTAAAGTGCCTGTGATGGGAATTTGCCTCGGAAACCAGATACTCGCGAAATCTCTCGGTGCCAAAACTTACAAGCTTAAGTTTGGCCATAGAGGAGCCAACCATCCGGTCAAAGATACTGCTTCCGGAAGAATTTACATAACTGCTCAAAATCATGGCTATTCAATTGATCCCGAATCTTTGCCATCAGACGTCACCATCACTCATATCAGCATGAATGACTACACAGTGGAAGGGATACGCCATAGATCTCTTCCTGCCCTTAGTATTCAATACCATTCTGAAGCCTCACCAGGCCCAAAGGACAATGAATACATATTTGACGATTTCCTAGATATGATTAAGGAGACCAAATAGTTATGCAACGAAAAATCACTAATATAGCCCATCAAGGAGCCTCATTCTATGCTCCCGAAAATACGCGCGCAGCATTCGATATGACAATCAATATGGGAGTTAAACCTATAGAATTTGATGTCCATTCTTCAAAAGATGGTCGGCTAGTTGTGATCCATGACGATAAACTTCCCGGACAAGTTAATTTCTTATTTAGAGAAGAAAAGAAAGGATTAGCAATTGACTGAAAAACCTAAAAGGATTCTTGTAATAGGTTCAGGGCCAATTGTGATTGGCCAAGCAGCTGAATTTGATTATGCTGGAACACAGGCGTGCAAGTCGTTAAGGGAAGAAGGAGTTGAAACCATCTTAGTGAATTCAAATCCTGCAACAATTATGACTGACGCAGATGTAGCAGACTTTGTATACATAGAGCCTTTAACCGTTCCGGTTATAACAAGGATTATAGAAAGAGAACAGCCGGATGCCCTATTACCTACTTTAGGTGGTCAGACAGGCCTAAACCTGGCAGTTGAACTCGCCGAAGCAGGTGTTCTTGAAAAGTATGGTGTCCAGTTATTAGGAAGCAGTGTCGACTCTATAAAAAAAGCAGAAGATCGGCAGTTGTTCAGAGAATTACTCACTGATATTGGAGAACCAACTCCTCCCAGCTTTGTAGTAAACAGCTACGAAGAGGCAACAGAGGCAAAAGAAACGATCGGTCTACCGGTCGTCATCAGGCCAGCCTATACTTTGGGGGGAACTGGCGGAGGTATAGCTAAAAATGATGATGAATTCATCGAGATAGTCAAATCAGGATTGAGTGCAAGCCCTATCCACCAAGTACTGGTTGAAAAATCCATAGTTGGATGGAAGGAGCTTGAGTATGAGGTGATGAGAGATGGTTCTGATAATTGTATAACTATATGTAACATGGAAAATATCGATCCGATGGGGGTTCATACCGGTGACAGCATTGTAGTAGCCCCCAGCCAGACTCTTTCTGACAATGAATATCAGATGTTGAGAACAGCAAGCCTGAAAATCATAAGAAAACTGGGTATTGAAGGTGGTTGCAACGTGCAATTTGCTTTGGCACCAGGAAATGTAGTTGCTGAAACATTGCCTGACGCCGGAACAATCGGACCTTCTTATTATGTAATTGAAGTAAACCCACGAGTCAGTAGAAGTTCAGCTCTAGCTAGCAAGGCCACCGGATACCCCATAGCGAGGGTTGCAGCAAAAGTTGCTATAGGTATGACTCTTGATGAGATTCAAAACGCAGTAACTCAAAAAACTGTAGCCGCTTTCGAGCCTGCATTAGACTATTGTGTCGTGAAAATACCAAGATGGCCTTTCGATAAATTCCCTTCTGGAGAAAGAACCCTGGGAACCCAAATGAAGGCAACGGGAGAGGTGATGGCCATCGATAGAACTTTCGAAGCTGCTTTTCAGAAGGCAGTCCGATCACTTGAAATAACAAACAGATCAATCGCATGGGAAGACCCTTTATGGTTTTCCCATGAAGAATCGGTATTGAATAATTTACCTATCTATCCAAATGATCAAAGATTATGGGCTCTACTAGCCGGCCTCAGAAGAAACGTAAGTGCTGACGAGCTTTCCAGACGTACAGGAATAGATCCTTGGTTTACACGATCGTTTTCCAGAATTATCGCCATGGAAAGAACCATAGAATCAAACGATCTTTCCTACGATTTATTACGCAAAGCAAAAAGATTAGGATTCACGGATCAACGAATTGGAGAATTAGTGAAGCAATCCGCCAAAGATATTCGAAAATTACGCAAAAGACTCAATATTAAACCGGTATACAAAATGGTAGACACATGCGCTGCTGAGTTTGAAGCCCAAACCCCTTATTTTTACAGCACATATGAAACTGAAAATGAAGCGGAACCACTTCAAGGCAAAAAGGCTTTGGTGCTTGGCAGCGGACCTATAAGAATCGGGCAAGGAATTGAGTTCGACTATTGTTCTGTACATGCAGCGTGGGCGCTTCAGGAAGAAGGGGTGAAAAGTATACTAGTGAACTCCAACCCAGAAACAGTGTCAACAGATTATGATACTAGTGATAGGTTGTATTTTGAACCTCTAGATGAGGAATCGATATTTGACATAATCGACAATGAAAGATTAGCCACCGATCCAGAGCAAGATGGTAATACACCTTCAATTGTCCAGTTTGGGGGACAAACAGCAATAAACCTATCTCAAACTCTGGCCAAAGAATCTATGCCTATATTAGGCTCTACTGCACACACTATCGATGTTGCTTCTGATCGGCATCTATTTGAAGAATTCTTACGCGGAATAAATATACCAAACCCGCCTGGGGGATCAGTATCTAACATTGAAGAGGCCCTTCAAGTAGCAAACGAAATAAAATATCCGGTCCTGGTTCGACCTAGCTATGTTTTGGGCGGCAGAGCAATGGAAATTGTCCAAACCCCAGAGGAGTTACAACGCTATATGGGTGATGCTTTGGAAGCTGGTGAAGGAAGAAAAGTTTTAATTGACAAATATTTCGTCGGCAAGGAAGTCGAGGTAGATGCCGTATGCGACGGAGAGTCAGTCTTGATTCCCGGAATAATGGAACATGTAGAAAGAGCCGGAGTCCACAGTGGTGACTCAATGGCAATTTATCCTGGCCTAACGCTAACAAAGCAAGAGATAGCCACAATTACTGACTACACAACTCGAATCGGTAAATCTTTAAATATTAAAGGACTCATGAACATTCAGTACGTTATTGTTGGCGGCAACACTTACAGAAGCCCAGGATCCATAACGAAAGGTATTTCTGAATACGAAAAAACTGAGATATTTGTCATTGAAGTCAATCCTCGGTCAAGCAGAACCATACCATTCATATCCAAAGTGACTGGAGTCCCTATGGTAAACCTGGCCGTAAAGGCGATGTTAGGCAAGAAGCTAACAGGTATGGGGTATGGAACAGGCCTATTTTCAGCTCCTGAAATAGTCGGGGTAAAAGCTCCAGTATTCTCAATGTCTAAGTTAACGGGCGTAGATACATATCTAGGGCCCGAAATGAAATCGACAGGAGAGGTAATGGGGATAGATCATGACTTTGAATCGGCAATAAGCAAGGCTTTGATTGCTGCCAATTTAAGACTTCCCGAAAAAGGTTCTATACTTTTAAGCATCTCTGATGAGGACAAAAAACAATCAGATCGGCTAATTCAGAATCTGGTTGACGCAGGATATGACATATTTGCCACAGAAGGTACGGCCTCTCTTATAAGTGAATTGGGGGAAAAGGTGATTGCAATACCAAAACGCCTCAATGAAGGACATCCCAATGTAGTGGATATAATTGTTAACGGAACAGTAAACGCCGTGGTTAATACTATTACCGGTAATGGAAGTGCTGTACAGGACGGATTCCATATCAGAAGGGCAGCAGTGGAGAAAAGAATACCTTGTTTCACTTCAATTGACACTGCAACAGCTGCCGCCGAAAGCCTAACTTCAGAAGGTCCAAATTATAACGTCAAATCAATGTTGGAATATATTCGTACGCCCCAAGGAGACTTCCACAATGCCAAGTGACATACCACAATCTACAGTTGGGTCCGAACTACCGAAAGATGTTTTTAAATCCACAGTGTCTATTGAGTGCGAACATCTTGAAAAAATGCTTCATATAGGTACGAGAGATAAATTTACCTTCTATTGTGATGAGCCACCTAGATTGGGGGGGATGATAATTACCCTTCTCCACTCACATACATAGTCGGGGGCATAGGGTTTTGACTATTACGGTACGCTTCGATGAAAGAGGTAGGAATATGCTCGGCGAAGGTCCATGTTGAGATGGATTACTATTTAAAAGGCTCGGTGGCCGATAACACAGTCAAAAACGGAGTAACTGAAATTAGAAGTTTTTTCGATGTTGAATCTGAACAACAGGAGGAAGATTTAATTGAAGTCATCCGACTGGCAAAAAAAGGTTGTTTCGCTGAAAATTTAGTGAAAACTGGAGTACCTCTAAAAAGTGTATGCACTCTAAATGGACCAAAGGTAAATATAGACTAAGGTAAATTTCAAGCCGGCGGATTAAATATGATCCCACTATTATTAACGATCGAAAATTTTATGTGCTATGGAGAAGATGTTCCTTCTCTAAATCTTGAGCCAGTCCACATCGCTTGCATTTCCGGAGATAACGGTTATGGTAAAACCGCCTTACTTGACGCGATAACATGGGCGATATGGGGAAAATCAAGAGCGAAAACCCAAGATGAACTGGTCAATATCACTCGAAACACTATGTTTGTAGAACTAGATTTTTTCGCGGATGAAAGCAGGTACAGAGTTACTCGCACCTATACAAAAGGCAGAGGTGCTTCATCAGGAAAATCAGAACTAAATCTCTCCATTATCACCGGTGGCACCGTATCCTCCCTAATGGCCAATACCATAAGGGAAACTGAGGAAAAAATAGTCAACTTACTCAACATGGACTATGAAACCTTCATAAACACTTCTTATCTAAAGCAAGGGGATTCCAATCGCTTCACATCTTCTAGGCCAACCGACAGGAAAAAAATTTTAGCCGACTTGCTCGACCTCTCATATTACGAACGCTTGGAATCAGCTTCAAAACAAAATTCCCGGAAACTGCAAAATGATGTTGAAGTAAAACAATCCATGATAGAGAACAAATTTTCAGTTGTTCAACCAAAAGAATTAGTCCTTGAAAGATTGAAAACGTATGAAAATAAATCTCGAGATTTATTTTCTGAGGAACAAAGTTTTAGTGAAGAATTGGAAGAGCTAAACCTAAAACGTCAAACTTTATTAGTCGCAACCTCCAATAAAAAAACCGTCGCTGACCAAATTCAGGCATCAGAAAAAGAAATCGACATGATGTTGGTTCAAGAAATGCGATGGAAGGAGGAATTAGGTGAATTGAAAACTTTGCTCAATCGCTCTGAAGAGATTCAATCAACCTATAATGAATATCAAAATTTACGATCGGAGTATGGTAAATCCTCCACATTAATATCTGCTTTTCATAAAACAAACGAAGAAAAAAATATACTAGAAAAGACAATCACTATTGAGAAACTGAAATTGGAATCTCAAATTTCCAACAAATCGAACCGAATCGAAACAGATCTGCAACCACTCGTAGATAACATTCCTAACTTGCTACATGAAATCGACCTCGCAAACACCACTCTCCAAAATTTGCAGACCGAAATTGACGAAACGGAACACTTATTAGATAAAGCAAACGCCATGTCTGAGAAGGTAACCATTTTACAAATCTCCAATAAGACTTTATTGGCACAGATGTCTGATAGCCGAAATAGGTTTGATTTGATAAACCATGCCGAGGCAACCTGCCCGCTTTGCCTCCAATCTATTTCAACCGGCAGCAAACATCACATAAGTGACGAACTTCAACATGAAGGTAAAACCAGCAAAGCTGAATATGAATCCAATTTGAAAAAAATCCAAACTCTTACTACTATGAAAAAAGAAGTTGCTACTCAAAATGAATTGCGACAAACCAATTTGGTGCAAAAAAAGATCGAAACGGAAAAAATAAAACTTGAGCTGATTAATCAATTGGGGAAAAGTGAAGATTCTTCCATTGAACTCGGTTCCATTAAATTGCATTTGGTCCAAATGGAAGAAGAACTTAATTCTGAAAAGTTTTGCTCTGAAGAATTAAGCCGACTGAAAATCCTGGATTCTAAGCTCAAAGAATTGGAGGCCACTGAAATAAATCATAGCCACCTGGAATCTAAACTTGAAAAACTGAGCCCTTATTTGGAACTTCACGTACAACTGCAAGGATCGCGAGACAGACTTCTATCAATAACTCAATCTATCCAGGACACCAAATCCATTAGAGAAGCCAGACAATTGCAAACAGAAACTTGGAAATTGGAACTAGTAAGAATTGAGAAAATGTTGGCTGAAGAGTGGAATTTGGATCAAAATATCAATTTGACTCAATCGAAAATTAAGAAGCTGAAGGGACAAAGTCTTAATGCTGTGGCTATGCGGGAACAGGCCCGCTACCAAATCGAAGAGATCGTTAAAGCTGAAGAAGACATAAAATCAATGGAATTAGAAATATTTAAAACCAATGAAAATGTTCAATTATACGAAGAATTAACTTTCGCTTTTGGTCGCAATGGGATCCAAGCGTTAATGATAGAAAGAGCTGTTCCAATGCTAGAAAATACCGCTAAAGAGCTTTTGGCTCGTCTTAGCGATAATAAAATGACCATAAAATTGGATTTAAAAGAAGGCAGAACAGATAGGGCCACAGGACTCCCATCAGAAGAACTAAACATAACTATATCTGATGAACAGGGTGCTAGAAGTTATGAAACATTCAGTGGAGGAGAAACTTTTCGAATCGACTTTGCACTCAGAATAGCAATGTCAAAATTACTCGCATCCAGATCAGGGGCGCCGTTACCAATATTATTTATTGATGAAGGGTTTGGTTCCCAGGACACGATAGGACAAGAAAGGCTTATCGAAGTCATACAATCCATCAGCGAAGACTTTGAAAAAATCATGGTCATAACTCACGTAGAGTCAATGAAAGAAAATTTCGATCAACAGATCGCAATTTCAAAAACGGAATCCGGTTCGATTTTTACATTACAGTATTAGCTATAAGCCTATTTCCTTCAAATCCTTGGCCGGAATTAGCTCAGGTTCAGTCTCGTTTTGAACATCTTCCAATCCCCAACCGGGAGCTGTTTCCCTTAGAATTAGGCCTTCTTGTTCCACAGAAATGACAGCAATATCTGTAACAATTAAACTAACGCATGTGGGGCTAGTCAAAGGAAAACTACATTCAGATACTACTTTAGGTTCCCCGTCTCTTCCTTTATGTTCCATCGCAACAATTACTCTTTTCGCACCAACAGCTAGGTCCATGGCGCCACCGACATTACCAATCCCTCTAGATGGAAGCATCCAATTTGATAAATCTCCCTTTTTTGAAACCTGTAAGGCGCCCAAAACGGTGACATCAATGTGGCCTCCCCTTATCATCCCAAAGGCGTCAGCAGAATGAAAAAAAGACATGCCGGGAGTAGGTTCAAGAAACTGTCCGCTAGCATTAATTAAATCGTCATCTTCTTCACCTTGCTCTGCCATAGGTCCATAATTAAGTACCCCACTTTCGCTGTGATAGAGAATAGTTTTTCCTTCCGAAACGTATTGAGAGCAAAGCGAAGGTATACCCAATCCCAGATTGACTACATCTCCATCCTTTAATTCCTTAGCTACTCTCATAGCTATAACTTCTCTTGGCAATCTATCGAGCATAGTTCTTAACCCTCTCAGAAATATATTGAGTTCGCTTCATATTTTCACTAACCTATCGACGAATAAAGCTGGAGTATTTATCAAATGTGATTCGATTTGACCAGGGCTCACTATCTCATCCACCTCTACGATAGAAATACCAGAAGACCTGACCATGACAGCACCAAAATTCTGGGAAGTGCCCTTGTATGAAAGATTTCCCAAGGTATCCGCTTTATGTGCTTTAATTAATGCGAAATCTGCTTTCAAAGCAGTTTCCAGTATATGACGGCGACCATCAAATTCCCTCACTTCTTTTCCTTCCGCCAGCTGGGTTCCTACTCCAGTGGGAGTAAAAAACGCCGGTATCCCAGCACCGCCCGCTCTTATCCGTTCAGCCAAAGTCCCTTGTGGTACCAATTCCAAACCGATTTTCCCTTCCCGAAAATGAGATTCAAATGAATTTACCTTAGAAGGAGAAGGGGAAACTGGATAGGAGGCTATGAGTTTGCCTACTTGATCATTATCGATCAACAGTCCGCAGTCAACAGCCGTGTGTCCTGGTAAAGTACCAAACCCCATAAGGCTTGCAAGGCCTGCCGTATTGCTTATGATGGTCAGGTTCAAAGCACCGTGATCTCTCAGAGCAACAATAAGGTTTTGGGCTGTCCCACCCGTACCCCCAAACCCGGAAACCATAATGACGGCACTATCAAAAATATCTGCCACCGCTTCATCAAATGAACTGAATACTTTTCCCACTTATCGTATACTCCTGGAAGGTTTGATTTTTGAAAAACCCATGATAATCACATCCAATATACAGGTTCAAAAAGAGAGGTCAATAATGAAGCAAATTTCAATAAGGGAGGGAAGTGTATCTGATACCCCAACCATATCTAAATTTCAACAGCAAATGGCCTTAGAGACAGAATCTAAAATTTTGAATAAATGGACCGTTCAACAAGGGGTCGAATCAGTTTTGAAATGTCCTAATAAAGGCTTCTATATAATCGCGGAGGAAGATTCAACCATCATTGGTAGCTTATTGGTAACGTTTGAGTGGAGTGACTGGAGGAATGGTTGGTTCTTTTGGATACAGAGTGTGTTCGTCGATGCGGCATATCGAAAACGAGGAGTATACCGACTTATGCATAGTGAAGTGATTCGACGTACTCAAGCAAGTGGAAATTGTTGTGGGATCAGATTATATGTTGAAAAAGATAATATAAACGCTCAGAAAGTATACAGAAATCTGGGTATGCATGAAACCGATTATTACCTATACGAAGAAGAATTTTAATCATGCTAAGGAGCTAAAATAATGGCTATTAGTAGCAGCGAGGCAGAACATTTCCTTACCCACAACCACGACGCAGTCCTTTCAACAATACGGTCGAACGGTGCAACTCAACTAAGTGTTGTCACAGTTGGCTTCTATAAAGGAGGCGCGATATTCACCACCACAAAAGCTAGAGCCAAATTTGTCAATTTAAACAGGACTCCTGAGTGCTCCCTACTTATTTCGAATTCGAATTGGAAGCCATATCTAGTCCTGGAAGGTAAAGCTCTTATTTTTTCTACTGATACAACAGAACCAAACATTTTAAAGGGTATTCTTCGTACAGCCTACAGATCAGCAGCAGGGAAAGAACACCCAAATTGGTCAGATTACGATGAAGCCATGAAAAAAGATGATAGGGTGGCTATATTCGTGAGTGGAGAAAATATTTATGGCACTATAGAAAATTAAGAAAGCCTGAACTACTTTTTCCAAGCAAGCCGAATTACCCGAGGTAATAAACTAAAGATCCCACCTCCCAACAAAGTGAGGCAGGCAATAGCAACCGTACAGTCAAAGAAAAATCCTTGTGGAAACATGGCTATCAAATAGTCGTGTCTTGGGTCCAAAACCCATAAATCATTGCTAAAGCTAACCAAATGGAAAAACAAAAATAGCCTGTCAAATCCAATAATAGCCAAAATAGAAATTGCTATCACCAAGCTAAAAGTAAACACTCCTCCCCTGCCCAGATACTTCAAAGCCAAAATCCATCCATTAGTTGAAGGATTAAAAATCATACAAACACAACCCATTAAAAGCAATATCGCGGAACATAACTGCCCCACGTAAACCATTTTTACAAGCTGTTTAACATCATACATGTGAAGAATTTCTCTCTCATTAAATAAATTTGGAACATTGTCTCCGTGTAAAGAGATGTTTATTGTGATTCGGTCCAAATCATTATTGAAATAATCCCTTATTTGTTGCCCAGCTATTTGCAATTGTTCGAGTTCTATACCTGTATATTTCTCAATTTTGTATTTGCTGAATCCATAGTCATATATTGTGGCCGAATTCAATACTATTCGAACATTGGTGGTTATGAGTAACAGCGGGACGCAAATAATAAACAAGGCCTGTAGAATGATATTGAAAATTCTAGTGTACATACTTTACTAAGCTTATTGACCTGTCCTAAAGAGTGTCAACAAAGGTCCTAGAGGATAGAAAAATGGCTACATCACTACCCTTCCCTGATTCCTTTGACGGAATTCTCCAACTAGTGGCTCAACTCCGTTCCAAGGATGGGTGCCCCTGGGACCAAGAGCAAACCTTACAAACGTTATCTCCACTGTTGCTGGAGGAATGCTACGAATTAGTAGAGGCCACGGAAAATGAACAAGACTCTGAAAGGCTGGAAGAAATAGGTGATCTTCTTTTGCATATCGCCTTCCAAATTCTACTTTCAGAAGAGTCAGGTGCATTCTTCCGGTCAGACGTTTTCGAATCAATGCTGAAAAAGTACATTCGTCGACACCCTCATGTTTTTTCCAATCAAACAGTGGATTCTATTGAAGAGTTAAAGGGCAACTGGGAAAAAATAAAACGAGAAGAAAAGGGAGAATCCAGACATTATGAAATGGATGGCATACCCCGCAATTTGCCTGCCCTTTCTTGTGCACTGAAGATACAACAAAAGGCAGCAAGGTGCGGTTTTGATTGGGATGATTCTAATGAAATTCGCCAGAAAATATTGGAGGAATTATCTGAATTCGAAGCTGCTAGTAACTGTGATCAACAACAAGAAGAAGTCGGAGATTTGTTATTTACGGTCGCTAATATGGCTCGCCATAATGGTATAGATCCGGAACAGGCGTTGAGAAATGCCAATAGGAAATTTATTTCCAGATTCACAAACATGGAAAAATTATCTGAACAGGCAGGGCAACAATTTTCTGATTTGGCATTGAAAAATCAGGATGATTTATGGCAACAGGTGAAGTTAAAGGAAAGGCAACCATGAAATCAAATGACCATGACCGCGAAAAAGAAATCATGTGGGACTTGGTGAATCTACATTTCAATAACATGATTTCTGACGATCAAGTTGGGAAGGTTAAGGAATCTATAGCAGGCATACTTACCGACGCCAATGAGATTAGGTCCACCACATTGGACGATAGCTTTCCACTGTTAAATTCCTACCAGCCATTCAGAGGCGACGCAAATGAATAAGACTCCTTTATTTAAAAATTTGCGATATGTAGCAAAAGAACTAGAAAATAAAAAAATCTCCCCTACAGAAATAACAAAATACTACTTAGCCCGTCTAAATGAACTGGGCCCGGAATATAATTCCGTAGTCACTGTTACAAATGAACGAGCTTTGAGGCAGGCAGAGGCTGCTGAGAAAGAAATTATGTCCGGTATATATAGGGGACCGTTACATGGCATTCCCTTTGGAGCGAAAGATTTACTAGCCACAGACGGAGGAATTCCAACAACTTGGGGTGCGGAACCGTTCCGACATCAAACCTTTCCATACAACGCTACCGTTATAAATAAATTGTGCTCTTCGGGGGCAATATTAGTTTCTAAGTTAGCTATGATAGAGCTCGCTGGTGGAATGGGCTACAGGCAACCAAATGCCTCTCTTACAGGGCCGTGCAAAAGCCCTTGGGACAAAAATACGTGGGCCGGAGGTTCCTCCAGTGGGTCTGGTTCAGCAGTTGGAACAGGCCTGGTACCTTTCGCCATAGGCTCAGAAACTTGGGGGTCCATATTGTCACCGGCCAACAATTGTGGAGTGTCAGGCCTAAGGCCCACTTTTGGCCGAGTGAGTAGATATGGAGCAATGGCTCTTAGCTGGTCGCTAGACAAAATAGGCCCGCTATGTTTATCTGCCGATGACTGTGGCATTGTGCTAAATGAAATCGCGGGACCAGACCCCAAAGATCCTTCATCCAGCGATAAGCTCTATGAATATAGTGTTGATTCTAATCAACGTAAATTCAAACTGGCGGTATTAGCGGGTGCTACCACTAACATAGATGAAGAAGTAGCAGACAGTTTCAAAGAAAGTTTAGATACTCTTAGCCAGTTTTGTGAGTTAGAAGAAATAAATTTTCCAGAATACCCTTATGAAGCGATAACTAGAACGATCATGCTAGCAGAATCTGGTACCATTTTTGACGAATTTTCTAGTAGCGGAACTGCAGCCCTCCTTACAGCACCGGAAGATAAATATGGACCTTACGCCCGAACCGCTGTGCTTGCCAAGGACTATTTAAAGGCATTACGACTAAGAGACGAAATATCCCAGAAAATCGATCCCATAATGTCAAAATATGATGCTGTATGTGGGCCAACTAAGGGAACGCCGGCATCAAACTTGGAAGACGAGTTCAGGGGTGCCATCCGGGGCAACGCAAAAGATATCCTCGGCGCCCTAGGAAATTCAGTCGGGTTGCCTGCTATCTCAGTCCCAAACGGATTCACTAAAGCCAATTTGCCTACAGGTATTCAGTTTGTTGGACAGGTATATGCTGAAAATTCAATTTTGAACTTAGCAAATCGGTTTCAACAGCAAACTGATTGGCATTTAAAACATCCTGCAGAACTCTTAGAAGAAATTTAAGCTAATTTAAGCTACAAGTAGCAAGGATTAACCGGGACCCGCTGATATAATCTAATTGACTACAAATACCCGGGCCCACCAAAGTTCACAATTACACCGAGGAAAATTATGATTTCAATATTTGTTACGATACAAGTAAAAGATGGGTATGCAGAACAATTTATTGAAGCCAGCTTCGGTGACAGTCAAGGGTCTGTTCGAGACGAAACAGGATGCTACAGATTCGATATCCTTCGAAATGCTGAAGACACGAATAAATTCCATTTATACGAAGTTTATGAAACCCCGACTGCGCTGGAGACCCATAGAAATTCTCCTCACTATAAAAAATGGCGGTCGACGGTAGAAGCCTGGTTTGATGGAGACGTTGAAAGAGTAATGATGAACACTGTCTTCCCTTCTGATCAAGGTTGGAAAGATCAAAAACCTTGCCTTCTGAATTGGTAGTCCTTCTACCTATTCCCTCCGTTTCTAACTAACGTACAACATAGGGAGCAATAAAATTTCTACTTATTTTTTATTGATGACTCTTACGCAAGAAGGAAGACGCCTAGTTAACGATGACCCAGAAGTAGTTCTACACGCCGCTCATTCTAGTGACTTACTTGATGTTCATTGCATGGGATTATATGCAGTTCTAGGGCATCACGATTTTATAACTATTCTTGAAGCTCCTGACAATGAAACCGCAGCGAGATTTTCTCTCGAATTAGGGGTTAAAGTTGGGGTTGAGATACAAACAGTACCAGCTATACCTATATCTAGACTCGATCACAAAATGGAATGGCCCCCCAGTAGCCAGGACATGCCCAGCCCGTCGGAGCCAGACGAAGGCGAGATTTAGAGGCTGGTATGAATTCCATAATAACCGATGCTCCTCTAGAAATTACATGTTTTTCCAAGACTTACGGAACTAACATTGCGGTTGATAGGCTAGACCTAACAGTGGAGAAAGGTGAAGTGTTTGGATTCCTTGGTCCCAATGGAGCAGGGAAAAGCACCACAATAAAATCCATACTGAATTTCCTAACACCCTCCGACGGTAAAATCAGGATATTTGGGCTAGACAGCGTAAAAAACAGTGTTGCAATCAAGAATCATATTGGATATTTGGCAGGTGATATTTCACTTTATAACTCCATGTCTGGTTATCAATTTTTAAAATATCTCACCGGGTTAGGAAAAAACACTAATTGGGATTATGTTAATGATCTGGGCAACCGGTTACAGGTATCCCTTCAAGCAAAAATAGGAACACTATCAAAGGGAAATAAACAGAAGATCGGTTTAATCCAAGCATTTATGCACCAACCAAAATTACTGATATTAGATGAACCTACCAGTGGATTAGACCCTTTGATGAAACAGATTTTCTATGAAATGGTTCTTGAGATGAAACACCTTGGGAATAGTATTTTCGTGTCATCTCATGACCTCAATGAAGTCCAACATATTTGCGGTAAAGCAGCATTCATTAAGTCAGGCAGACTTATAGCAACTGAAAGCATTAGGGGGAATTTCGAATTTAGCCTCAGGAGATATACCGTTGCATTTTCAAGATTCCCTAACATAACCGATTTTGAGAAAATAGATTCAGTATCTGAAATAACCCAAGATGAGAACAAATTAACTTTGACGGTGAAAGGAGACGTTTCAGAATTTATCAGAAAGCTTTCTAATCACGATCCAATAGATCTTTCTGAAGAGGAAACCAGTCTCGAAGATATATTTATGAAGTACTACGAGGATTGACCTCATGGTTAATTACATATTCTCTATTCATATAATCTCAAAATGGAAAAACATCGTGGTTTGGTCGGTCTCAATGTTTCTTTTAGCCTTAATGTTCACAGGCCTTTACGACTCTTTTAAAGGTGAAATCACTGATGTGATAGGCAATGCGCCCAAACTAATGGAGGCCATGATAGGACCAATCCCTGAAGGCGCTGTCACACCTGAAGGTTGGTTAGGAATAGAACTTTACGGACTATTATTCCCTATCCTGCTAGCAGTAATCGCAGTATCAGCAGGAGCCTCGGCAATCGGTGCAGAAGAAGAATCAGGCACTATTGAACTTATCTTAGCCAGCCCTATAAGCAGAGGCAGAGTGGTATTGGAGAAATCGCTAGGAGTAATGGTCCAGCTGGCGATTATCAGCGGATCTCTATGGGCAGGCATTGCGATCGGATCTATCCTTTTCCCATTCGATGTGTCTTTAACCAACGTGTTTTCCGCAACTGGTATGGGATGGATTTTTGGTACGACTGTGGCTTATATAACTATGTCCATCCAGGCACTTACTGGGAGAAAGGGACTCGCGTTGGGTGTAGGAGGCGGGTTTGTCGGACTTAGTTATGTGATGATGGTAATATCAGGATTGATCCATGGTTTGAATTCCCTGAAACATATCTCGCTTTTTAATTATTATGACGGCCCTTCGGTACTGATAAACGGACTGAATGAAACAAGTTTCTCCGTAATGCTAGGATTATCTGTTTTATGTTTTGCCGTCTCGTTGTACGGTTTCTATAATCGAGATGTAGGTATTTAATCAAACCCGTTAGTCTAAATTCTAGAAAATTCCCGCTCTAAATGATTCTTGTTCATATTGATCATAGTGGGGCGACCGTGCGGGCAATTATTGGGTTGCAAACAGGATTCTAATTGCTTCACAAGAAGGGACATTTCGCGATAAGACATCTTTTTGCCAGCTCTGATAGCTGCATGGCATGCTAGTGAATAAGCAGCTTTGTCTTCCCAGGACTTAAATTCAACCTGTTCACTTAAAGCAGATAACATTTTATGGAATGAATCTCTTGGATCAGCCTCCGCTAACACTTTAGGTACATTTCGTATTAAATAGGAGTTGGGTCCAAATGGCTCTGGAATCATTCCCAAGGCATCAAAAATATCTTTGTTTTCTTCAATTAATGTTTCTTGATTCGAATCCAATTCCAGATTGATAGGTTCAAGCAGCATTTGTGTCTCAATTGTTCTCCTTTTGGCATCCGCCGCAATTTTCTCAAAAATTATCCTCTCATGCGCAGCATGTTGATCAATCATATAAATACCGTCAGGTCCCTCGCACACAATATATGTGTCAGACACTTGTCCCAAAACACGGAGCAATGGAAGCACTTCTTGGTATCGGATAATAGTACTTTGTTCTGAAAAAGCGTTTAAAACAGGAGTTCCCCCAGCTTCAAACCCGCCGGTACTAAGAGCTGTTGGCCAAAATACAGAAGGCTCTGAACCTTCGACAAATTTGGGGTACTTCTGGCTGTGATTTACTATGGACTGCACAGGCGATTGCTTCAGAAGGGTGCTCCTAACCCCCCCTTGAACGATGGAAAAGACCTGACTTTCATTTTTGAAACGTACTTCAGTTTTAGCAGGGTGAACATTCACATCCACTTCATCCAAAGGTACCCGAAGTGCGATTGCTCCGATAGGAAATTTATTATCCGAAGAAAATCCTTTATAGGCTTGCTCAAATGCAAAGGAAATGGTTCTGCTCTGTACTAATCTTTCATTAACAAATAGGAAAATACGAGATCTATTAGATCGTTTTTGTTCTGGCGTGCCTATGATTCCAGATATTATAGGTCCTTGCCAATCTTGGTCATAATCCTCTGATATTTCAATCATTTTGGAGGCCTCAGATATACCTAATATTGCAACCATGACATCTCTCAAAACTCCGGAACCTGATGTCCTCAATGGCCTAGATGAACCCTGATTTAATTCAAAAGCCACCCTCGGATTACATATAGCAAACTTTTGTATCAGAGAATGAATTCGATTCCCCTCAGCAGACTCAGATTTAAAAAATTTCTTTCGAGCCGGAAATTTCGAGAAAAGTTCAGAAACAGAAATCGTTGTACCGTAATCAATACCTGCGAATGATTTGGTGACGAGAACATGGTTATCCAACCTTATGCGCACACCTTTTACTTCCCCTCTCGCCCTAGTTGCAAGTTCCACCTGGGACACTGAAGATATGCTATAAAGCGCCTCTCCTCTAAACCCTAAAGTAGCTATGGAATCCAGATCTGATTGGGTATATATCTTACTTGTCGAGTGTCTATCAAAAGCAACTTCTACTTCTTCTGGATGGATACCCATACCGTTATCAGACACAACAATTGAATCGATTCCACCTCCGGATGCAGAAATATATATCCTGTCTGCACCCGCATCCAGAGAATTTTCCACTAACTCTTTCACCACTGAAGCAGGCCGTTCAATCACTTCTCCGGCTGCTATCAAGGCGGAAATTTTGGGAGTAAGTTTCCTTATAACAGGCATAGGTAATTTCACTCTTTTCCTGAAACTGGTTTGAATCCCCTATGATTTGAAGTGCCAGTTGATGTGAAATCGTTTATCGCTTTGTACAATTCTGGCATATGTCCATCTTCCGCAGATCTAAAATAGTAGGGCTCTACGTGTACTCCCCCAAACGCCTCTACGATCTCTCTATGATCATCAATTACAAAATCAGGCCTTGGAGAGACTGAAAACCGTTTTAATCCAACTTCATATTCCGTAATAGGTTTTACAAAAATACTCGAAACAAATTTTGAAAGTCCTAATCTTTCTATGTCATCTGTCCTCATGCCAACTCCAGACCAAATGTATATCGAATGGCCGTCATTAATCAATTTTTCAAACACTTCAGTAGTCCCTGGTCTAAGACTGCCATCCATAGCTATTAGAGTGTAATCAACATCAAAATATATATTCATGAATACTAATTGATCCTATTTAAATTATTACTATACTGGGATTATATTTTGGGAAAATATGGATTTCGCAATTTTTTTTATCGGATTTTGTTTAAGTTGTATGCTCGTGGCCAAAGTATTTATAATATCTGACTGCGCCAAAAGCAGTGGGGACACCCCGCGCCTAAGATCGCTGACTTTCGTTATGCCAGATTCCCAACTCTCAATAACCGCTCCAAACTCAGACCACACACCAGTATCACTTTTCACAGAGTTACTGGAATTCTGCATCAAAGATCTGCCCCCAGATTCATTCACCAGCATTATTCCTGCTAAAACATCCCACAAATGCGACCCGGATATAACAGCGTACTCTGTTATCCCAAGGGCCACCAACGACATTTCGTAAGCTATACTCCCCCCCATGCGAGGCTCTCCTGATCTATGGGTAAACTCACTATCAAATTTGAACCTACTGGCAAAAGAACCAGGAAGGGTATTTATTGCGTTTGGATCGATTTCTTTAATTACAGGAACCTTCAGTGGTTTGTCGTTTACTTTACAACCATTCCCATAACTTGCATGAATAACAATACCTGGATTCTGGTTGGGCCAGGGTATAAATATTGCACCAGCAATTGGCAACCCTTTATACATAATTCCAATAGAAGAGGCATAGCATGGAAAACCGTGCATAAAATTACGGGTACCATCTAAAGGGTCTAATACCCAAACAATATCAGGAAGAGAGTCTTCAGTTGAATCTCCCTCTTCACCAACAACCCCATGACCGGGGTACCTTTTAATTATCTCTTCAGATAGAAAATTCTGTACATCTTTATCAGCCCTAGTCACTGGGTCTCTTCCTTTCAAGTCCTTGTAACTTACCTTCAAATCCTGTGACTCTGATAGAGGGTCTCGAAAGTACATTTGGAGCAATTTGCCAGCTGACATAGCCAGTTCATAGGCGTCGTTTTGAATGCCTCTAATAAAATTGTCTTCTAGTGGGATATTCATATTCAAGAAATGTTTATTTTATCTAACGCTTCATTCAAGGTTTTTTATCAAGTTCACTAAAGTCCGGGATGCACTAACAGGGTCTATTTGTCCGAGCTCCACGTCCTTTTTCAGTTTCATAACTTCCAAGTTAGCTCTAGGATTTTCTTCATCAAGAATCATGTCTAATGTAGACTCTATCTCCAATAAAGTAGTGCTTCGCAACGCCTCCAATCTTTTCTTTGCCTTATGGCCAGCGAGGGAGTCGTATGACTCGTGATCTGAATGTATACGGTCAATCTCAAAAAGAAGTTCGGGCACACCATCTCCTACATCAGCTCTAGTTGTGAGGACCGGTGGTAAACTCACGACATGCTTGTCGGAAAGCTGTAAGGCACCCCTGACATCCTTGACCATTCTATCAGCACCGACCCGATCAGATTTATTGACAACAAATATATCGGCTATCTCCATCAGTCCAGCTTTCATTGCTTGTATGGAATCCCCTGATTCGGGGACGATGACAACAATAACTGTGTCCGAAATCTTCATCACATCCAGTTCGGTCTGTCCCACCCCTACAGTTTCTACCAACACCATATCGAAACCAAATGCATCAAGTAAGGTAGTAATTCCATAAGTTGAAATGGACAGTCCACCGCTCGATCCTCGACTGCTTATGCTTCTGATAAACACTCCTGGGTCAGTGTAATGCGATTGCATCCTTATCCTATCACCAAGAACAGATCCTCCGGTAAACGGACTACTTGGATCACATGCAAGTATTGCCACTGTCCGGCCTGTGTCTCTAATAATGGAAGCCAAAGCTGAAGAAAGAGTACTTTTACCTGCTCCTGGAGGGCCTGTTATGCCGACAATATGGCTCCTCCCACTGACATCCTTTATTTCAGGGTAGACAGAAGTTAGTACCTGTGGGTCTGACTCGATTAATGTGATTAATTTGGAAAGAGCTCTTATATTGCCATCAAGTAATCGAACAATCTCTTTATGTGGGTTATCAATACTAGACATATTATCTGAATTCCATTTCATTAAAAGGGACTATCGAGGAGAATGATCGAAAATATTGTCGGATAATTCAGCCGGTATTATTTATCTGGTTAAGCACATTTACTGTTTTGATCGCTGAGATCGCACAAATTTCACCCTCATTACCCTTGCGGCCACCACACCTATCCAAGGCTTGTTCTACATTATGAGTCGTCAAAACTCCAAACATTACAGGGGTCTGATTATCTATGGCCACTCTGGAAATGCCTTCCGCTGCCCCCTGTGAAACATATTCATAGTGATCCGTTTCACCTTTAATTACTGCTCCCAGACATATAACAGCATCATAATTTCCAGAGGATGCCATGCCATCGGCCACAACAGGAATCTCAAATGATCCGGGTATCTTGGCGACGGTTATATCACTCTCTAATACCCCATTTTCTAACAAAGCTGATTTGGCACCATCTAACAATTTCAGTGTAACGAAATCATTAAACTCGGCAACGACAATACCAAATCGCATGCCGAATCCGTTCAAGTCACCCTCAATCACCGGAGTCGTCTCCCGAGGCATCCGAAATGGGATTCAGAATATGTCCCATCCTTTGCCTTTTTGTTTCCATATATTTAACATTTTCATCAGTGAGGGGAGCTATTATCGGTACCCGCTCCACAACCTCCAAGCCGAATCCTTCCAAACCAACTCTTTTGGTGGGATTATTTGTCAAAAGCCTCATTTTTTTTACGCCAAGATCCTCCAAAATCTGGGCACCTATTCCGTACTGCCTAGGATCTGGTGCAAATCCCAGCATCACATTAGCCTCCACGGTATCGTAACCCTTGTCTTGCAAGGCGTAGGCCTTCAATTTATTGTGAATCCCTATGCCTCTACCTTCCTGTCGCATGTAAAGCAGCACTCCACTTCCATATTTTTCAATCGCCTCAAGAGCCAGTTGAACTTGGTATCCACAGTCACACCTTTTGCTTCCAAACACATCCCCCGTCAAACATTCACTGTGAACTCTCACTAATACTGGATCGTTTTGATTGATGTCTCCTTTTACAAAAGCGACATGCTCCTGTACATCTACCACACTGCTATAGGACACTGCTGTAAATTCCCCATACTCTGTTGGTACTCTTGCTTCTGCTACCCTTTCAATTAACCTCTCGTGCAGTCGACGATAAGAGATCAAATCCTCTACGCTGACAATCTTTATATCGTGTTTTTGAGCAAATTTTTCTAATTGAGGCATTCTCGCCATGTGGCCATCATCTGCCATTATTTCGCAAATTACTGCAGCTTCTCTTAGTCCACCCAACCTGCAAAGATCTATAGAGGCTTCAGTCTGTCCAGTTCGTTTTAAAACCCCTCCCTCAACATACCGCAGCGGGAAAATATGTCCAGGTCGGCCCAATTCTTCTGGTTTTGTTTCATCATCTACAAGAGTTCTAATAGTATTAGATCTATCCGATGCAGAAATCCCAGTGGTAGTTCCTATCAACGAATCCACAGATACCGTAAAGGCAGTACTTAATCTTGCTGTGTTGCTGGAAACCATGGGCGGTAAATTTAATTTATCTAAGCGTTCTCCCAGCATTGGCACACATATTAAACCTCTGCCGTACGTAGCCATGAAGTTAATAGCTTCCGGAGTCACCATTTCGGCAGCCATCGTTAGATCGCCTTCATTTTCACGACCTTCATCATCGATAACGATGACCATCTTACCGTTTTTTATATCATCTATGGCTTCTTCTATCTTGGATAATGGCATGGATATGTACCTTCCCAAATAAGATCAATCCAAGTCAATACTGGGTTGATTCCAAATTGAGAGTTTTTCTATATATTTCCCTATTATGTCAGTCTCTATATTTACAGAGTTACCTACTCCTTTGGTTCCCAAAACTGTATTGTCTCGAGTGTAGGGTATCAAAGCTATGGTAAATGTATTTTCGTCACAGTTTACAACCGTAAGACTAGCACCGTCCACGCAAACAAACCCTTTTTCCACTATATACTTAGATAAATTCTTTGATATTTCAAATTCTATAAGCCATGCACTTCCCTCTTCTACGTATGCAGTTATTTGAGCAGTTCCATCCACATGACCTTGAACAATGTGTCCTCCAAGACGCCCTCCAAGTTGAGCCGATCTTTCCAAGTTAACCTTGTCTCCTACTGAAAGATCTCCTAAATCAGTACGGCGTAGAGTTTCAGGTACAACATTGACTTTAAATAAATTTTCTTCAATGCTGACTACTGTAAGGCAAGCACCATTCACAGAAATACTGTCCTTAACACCGAGATCATCCATAATAATCGAGGATTCAATCCATATATCAGTCTGGCTGATATATGAAACAATTCCAAGTTCTTCAATTAGACCGGTAAACATCAATCTCCTTTTTCACAGTATCCTGATATTAAAACATCAGGCCCAATGAATTCTCTCGAGACATCAACGAGTGAATATTTTTCTGACATTACATTTGCTCCTCTTCCTCCCACTGCACTTAAACTCAATCTTCCTCCAATAATGCTGGGAGAAATAAAAGCCACCACCTTATCTACTAAACCTTCGTCAAATAAGGATCCAAGTAATTCCGACCCTCCCTCCACTAATACCGAGGAAACAGGAATATCTCCTAAGTATTTAAAAACTGAGGTAAGATCCACTCTTCCTTCCTTACTAGGAAAGGCTTTGGTTGTGACATTTTGCAGATGATCTGGAAGTTTAAAGTCTTGGGCCGAGGCAACCAAAGTAGTTCCTTTTTCCAAAAACAAGGCACTCTTCTCAGGAATACGCCCTGACGAATCAATTACCACTCTCAATGGTTGTCTCTCAATCTTTTTATCATTCAACCTAACTGTCAACCGAGGGTCATCGGCCATCACAGTGTTCACTCCAACCATAATAGCGTCCGACTCAAATCGCAAAAAATGAGCCCGTGCCCTAGATTCTTCACTGGTTATCCACTTAGCGTCTCCCGATGAAGTTGCTATCTTGCCGTCTAAACTAACAGCAAACTTTGCAGTAATAAAAGGGGACCCTGTCTTCGACAATTTAATATGGGCCTCCAAATCAACCTCAGCTATTTTTTTTCCAAGACCCAAAACAACTTCTATACCTGCTTCTTGTAATCGATCTATACCTTTGCCCGACACCCTGTTATCAGGGTCTTGAATGGCAATATAGACTTTTGATATTCCAGATTCGATAATTGCTTCGGTGCATGGGGGGGTTCTACCAAAATGACAGCAAGGCTCCAAAGTAACGTATAGAGCGGCCTGTTTTGCACCATCTCCTGCTGCAGTTATCGCCATCACTTCAGCATGTGGAGATCCAGGGCGTCCCGTAAACCCCTCTGATAATACTTGTTCGTTTTTTACTAGGACAGCCCCAACAGGGGGGTTAGGGTTAGATAGGCCTCGAGCCTTTTTACCAGCAGTTAGAGCGGTGTCCATATATGACATGGATCACCTTCTTTGGAAATCCTGGTGCACTTTGCTTGCAGTCGGATCTGATTGTCCTTGATATTTGCTGCCCAACTCTGGCGAACCATAAGGATATTCCGCCGGAGTAGTTAGGCGCACATAAGACAGTTGGCCTATTTTCATACCGTAATACAAGGTTATCGGCAAATTAGAGACATTACTCAGTTCAAGCGTTAAATGTCCTTTAAAACCAGGATCTACATAGCCGGCCGTAGAATGTATCAATAATCCCAACCTACCGAGCGAACTCTTGCCTTCTACCCTTGACACAAGGTCGTTAGGCAATTCTATATGTTCAAGGGTACTACCGAGTACAAATTCTCCTGGATGAAGCATAAATGGTATATCACCTTCGATCTCCAATTTTTCTGTCAACTCCTCAGCACTCTGCCTGACATCTATATAAGGCAATCTAGAATTCCGAAAAACAAGAAAGGTTTTGTCGAGATGAACATCAATACTTGCAGGCTGAATAGCATTTTCGCCCAGAGGGTCAACAATAATCCTGCCAGCAGCAATCTCCTCCCTTATTGTTCGGTCACTAAGTACCATTCTTGGTCTCCATAGTATTAAATTCTGATTCTATCAATAGCTCAAGAAAAATTTCGGGAAGACATTCTATTCAGAGTCACTGCAGGAATCACTTAATCGCAAACAAAGTACTAACAGTCAGGCTAATATCCAACTGGCCACTATTAATAGAGGTAGCCGGTGCAGCAGCCATCATCCTACTCATACCATAATCAGCCTCATATGGGGACTGAATAGAGCCGGATCCCATCTCATCTAATGAGATTATGGGGCCCAACTCTACATTGGTCAAAAGAGCATATTCTTGAGCTTTGTTGACCGCGTCTTCCACTGCTATCTTTCTAATTGTTGTCTTGTACGGATTGGGATCGTCAATAGTGAAATCGACACCATTAATCCGAACATAATCTCTTCCTGCCTCCACTGCACTGTCAATTATTTCCCCCACTTTATCCACTTCAAAAACCTTAGCTTTTACAGTGTTACTTACAGTGTAGCCCGTAAGTACTTGGGTATTGATCCGGTTACCGTTAATTGTTGCTTCCTTGTAGTCGTATCTAGGATAGATGGTAAAACTGGTTGTCTGGATATCCTTCTCTTCCACACCAAGTTTTTTTATGGTTGAGATTACCAAATCCATAGCTATAGATGCTTCAGACCTAGCCTTACTAACCTTACCTGCAAACACTTCAACTCCAATCTCAAGTACCGCAACATCGGGTTCCACAGATACCGTCCCGGTACCGGAAACTCTTATTCCGCCTTGTACCTCATTAACGCTTAAAGACTCTGAATTGGCCACACCTTTTACAGTTCCTCCATCTGCAAATGTGGAGGAAGAAGCATAAACCGGTGACAAGGCTGTTGGTTCTAGGCGCGCAACATTCTCATCGGTGATTGAGTCATTGTTGGAACAAGCCAAACTCATACTGATTATTAGTAATGTCGAAACAATCAATTTGTTCATCTGATCACCTGTAATAGTACATTTCGGGCAAATATTAACTTCTTAAAGGATACAACTATCCGGATTCAAAAAAACCGTTTTGGCACCGTCTTCTTGTATTAGAAGATATAATTAGGTGCTATGTATATTTATGAGAGAAAAATTCAAAGGGCAATCCGCGATATTGTGGAAACATCAATATTGGCTTTGTTCGTCTTTTCTGTTATGTATATTACGATTCAAAACTACCAAGTCGAAGGTTCCAGCATGACCCCAAATATCAACCAAGGCGATTGTGTCATAGCTAATAAAGCTGCGTACTGGAAAATATCAGACACTCGCTTTGGAATTTTCTTAGAGAACAACGCTCCCATCTTAAAAAACAGCTATTTATTTGGAGATCCCGATGTAGGCGATGTCATAGTGTTCACCTATCCGCAAGATCCGAGTCGCCATTTCATCAAAAGAGTGATAGGTAAGGAAGGAGATAGCATTCATATAAATGATGGTGAGGTTTTTTTAAATAGTGTTTTATTGGAGGAACCATATCTCGATCCCTCGTTAACCGATAGTTCCAATTGGGGTCCAAATGTTGTAGGAATAGGAGAATATTTCGTCCTAGGTGATAACAGAAGAGCAAGCAATGACTCCAGAGCTTGGGGAACAATTTCGGACGAGCATATAATAGGAAAACACCTCGGACGATATCCTTCCTCAGTGTGTTCTTTATCACCTATCACACAGGAAACCTACGATAAATAACAGATTTTTCTTGAAGACAGGAAATTCTATATATAGAATTGATGTTTAGTGAAGCTAAAATGGGCCGGTAGCTCAGTTGGCAGAGCATCGGACTTTTAATCCGAGTGTCGTGGGTTCGAATCCCACCCGGCTCACCATTTTACAGTCACTA